>CBJLAJ010000039.1:0-36007 GCA_966421005.1 uncultured Paraburkholderia sp. | reverse complement strand
ATCAGCACGCGTCGATGCCACTCGCCGCGGGACGGAAGTGCCAGATCCGCGCTCATCTGTGGTTTCTGCCGGACGGCTCGGGGTTCTGTGGATAGGCGGTTGCGTCGTCGGCGGTCATGGTCGTGCGGTTGGGAAAGCGGTCGTTACTATAAACGACCGCCCCGGAATTCGCATAAAGGCACATTGCAATAGTCGACTCATTCGAGGACTGTTAGCAGGCCCGCCCTGGAAAACTCCGCGTTTCGGGTCGAAAACCGCGATCCATTTACGGCCGCAAGTGCAAATCCCTTGCGGCCTGCGCATCCGTCAACCCAACGCGTTAGGGCTGCGGAACAGCCGTGCGATTCGCCGGCACGATCTGCGGCTGGAATGAGAACACCTCGCGTGTGCGGTCGTCGACGAACACTTTCAACCAATGGACGTCGTTGTTGCCGTGAGCCTGGTTGTCGCCGAACGTTTCCACGCGCGTAAAGTTCTCGAGCCGTCTGCCTTGCGCGTCAAGGAAAGGCCGATCGATACGGAAATAATGCGAATCGCCATGCACATAGGCAACGGGTTTGCGGAAGGCGATGACCTCGTCGCGCAGTGCAAGCAGGAAGTCCTTGAAACCGTCTGGCGTCGCGCCCGGATACGCAGGGTCCGAGCTGGGCAGCGAGTCGTTCTCGATCAGCGTCTTCGGATCACGCGTGGGCGCGCGCGTGGCGTCGGCATTGTCCCAGCCCGGGTCGGCTTGCGAAATGAACATGACGGCCGCAGCGTGGCGCGCTATCGCCTCCTGGAACGTTTGCTGCATCCAGAGGATGTCGGCGCGGTTGCGCGCCGCGAATTCCGCCGGGTCCGGCTTCGTATCGCAGAGGTTGTTGCACGAGCCTTGGATGTTGAGCGTCGCATAGACGACACCGTGCAGCATCCAGCGTCGATTCTCGACGCAGCTTACGAGTTGATTGTCATTGTTCAGACAAAGGCGATCAGTCTGGACCTCCTGGAGCATTGGCCGTTGTCCGAGCGAATAGGGCGAATCGAAGAACATCTTTCGCTCATGATCGAGCCTTTCCCGCGACGAAAAAGCACCATTCGATGCGCGATCGCAGTCGGTCCAGTCGTTATCGCCGGGAGTCAGCATCGCCGCTGACTTCAAAGCATTGAAGTAGCCGAGTGCCTGCACGTAGAGCGCGTCGCTGCACGTCGTGGGCGTGACCGATCCAGGCGTGCCGCTGCCAGCCTTGAGGTCGCCGTCGTGGACGGTGAACGCGAGTTTTTGCGAATTCATGTCGGCGATCAGGTTCGGCACGCCGACTTGCGCCTGCATGTCGGAGTACGGCAGGTCGCCCCACAGCCCGATGGCGTAGGCGCGGCTTTCGCCGTGTCCGTCGTCATCGTGGGCGAACGAATTGGCTGCGGGCCAGATGGCCGAGGCGGCCGCCACGGCGAGACAGGCGATCTTCCGCAAGGATCGCCACCATTTCACGTTCGATTCACTCCGCAAGCCAGCCCGCACATCCCGATCTCTTGTCATCGTTAGCTCCAGTGTCCATGGCGCGAATTGCGCGTCCTGAAGTGAAAGCGCTGCGCATGACAGCTGTGTGTCGGCGAGCTAGATCGACGGCCGCGCGATGCCGCAGCAAGAGCTTGCGCGCTTGAGGTCCGCGTATGAAACGGTCGTGCAGACGCGCAAGCTCCTTGCCAGGGGCCGCGGCAACGTCCGCTCGGATGTCGGCACGACAGGCGGCTGTAGCCTCGTGCGCGCCTTACTGCGTCGTCGAAGCTGTCCCCACACGATAGCAAGTGGGAATCGCATTCTTCTTGGGCCGCTGGTAGATCATCTTGTAACCGCCCGACGATGCACGCGAGCTCGGCGAGCTGAACGTCACGACCTTCCCATAGTCGCCATTCGTCGTGCTGACCTGACCGATGATGAGCGGAGCGAGAACGGGGTCCGTCCGAGCAGAGTCGGCATCGATAATACGTCGCACGTGTGAGAGATCTTTCACGTACCAATCCGCTTTCATCGACGCGGTGGGAATCACGAACGGACGATAGGCGGGCCCGGCGAAGTGGCTGTCGATGATCATCCACGGGTCCTTGTCCGCGCTGCTGCCAAGCTCCGACGGCGCGATCGTGCTGTTCGGATCGACGCTCCTGAGATAGGAGGCGATATCCGCGCCGAGGCGCGAGCCGCGCGCGCCGGCGCTTGCAGGATCGTAAAGACTCCCGTCCGGGCCGTTTCTCAAATCGCTGAAATGCTTGCCCGTCCACGTGATCACATGCGAGACGACATACCCGTTCGCCACGTTCGAGGGTGCTGAGCCGGCTGCGACCGGAGCGGTCTGCGTGATATACAGCAAATCGCCGGGCCGCAGATGGTCGGCGAGGCTCGCGATGTTGCCTTGATTGATGTCCAGCAGCACGCCGGCTTGCTCTTTGCCTGCCAGCGGATCGTCGCCCGTCGAGCAGGCTTGCGTGCCGATGCCCGTCTCCAGATTGCCTTCATCGTGCGTGATGCCCGTGAAGTCATACACCCATGACGTGAAATCCGAACAGTCCACGCCTTGCCAGTTGACTTGGTCTGGTGCGAGCGCAGTGAGGCTTTGAGAGCCATCGCTCTTGCGATTCGCGGTGCAGGTCATGCCCGAGCTGTCGCCTCCCGATGTGCTGCCCGACGACGAATTGCGGAATTTCGCCGGGCTCGTCGGTGGCAGCCAGCCCGGAATGTGATGGTGGCAGTAGTTGATGCCTTGATCGATCCAGTAGTTCTCGGCGGCTATCAAGAGCTCGCGCTGGAACGTGGCAACGTCCGCGCATGACGACGCGGAGATCGCGCCGTACACAGCGGCGCGCGGGCCCCACGTGCCGCCATCCGCATAGCCAACCCAATTGGATGCGGTCACTCCGTTGCCGAGCAGCGCCTGCACGTCGTTCTTGCGGCTCGCGAATAGCGCGAGCTGCTCGGCGAGCAGCGCGGTGCGATCCCGGCAGGCCGTGTTGCTGACAGCGATCGTAGCCGGCTGCCCCGGGACAACCGGGCTCAGTTGCGAAATCGACGCGATCCCCGAACGGTTATGCGTGCCGCTGAGATAGTCGGCGGCGCCCGCGGTGATCGCGCAATTCGCGGTTGCAGGTGCGGTGAGTGTGCCGTCGCCCGCGATATCGCCGGAGCCCGCGTTGCACTGCGTGAGCGTATCGCCGTTGGCCGCCTGGGCGACGATATTCGCCGTGCTGTCGGCAATCGAAAGGCCCGCGGACGTGCGGCTCTGCGATTCCGCGCCCAGCGCGAGTGCCATGATGGCGCCGGGCGTCGGGTTCGCCGAAGCGTTCGCGGCGCCGAAGATCGGCATGGTCTGCTGCACGTCGATGTTTCCTGCGAATGCCTTTACGCGCGATATGGCGGCAACGACGTTATCCGGGGTCAAGCCGCCCGCGGCGCGGGCGTCCGCGACAACTGCGTTCGAATAGGGCGACACCACCATCCGCGACGGAGCCGACAGATAAACGGCGTCCACTTCCTCGGACAGATCGGTGCTTTCACCTGTCGCTTCCTCTTGATAGCTGCCGCCCGTCACGCGAACGAACAGGGGATAGGGCAGCGATCGCCAGAACGAGAACGAGCCGTCGCCGGCGGTGGTTGCGGTGGCCGAGGGTGTTTGCGCCACGCTGCCGTCGGGGTTGACCGCGTAGACCGCAACGGTTGCGTTGGCCACGGCTCCCAAAAAAGCGCTGCCGGAAACGACAGGGCTCGACGATCCGCAAGCGGTAACGCTCAGTGCAAGCACGGCGCTGGTGACGGTGGTGAGTTTGGGTGATTTCACGATAAATGGGGAAAGAGGGCGCGCGTTCTTGCAGGTGTACGGCCGCGTTGACGTCCGGTGTGGAGAGCATAAGAAACGCCGGACGCGCCCAATTCGTCAAATAGCAAAACGAATCCATCCATATCTGTCGAATTGCCAGGCCTGAGCATTGCTCGACCTTGGGTGGGTAGTGCCGATCCAGGTACCGTCACTACCACCATAACTCACTGTTTCTTATCGCTTTTTTTCATCCGGGCAGTACCGCGCGGCGGGTCTGCGTGGCATAATCGGCCGAACGAAATCGCCCGTGATTCGATTCATTTCCCCGCACACCATGCCAAAGACTCTTTACGACAAGCTCTGGGATTCGCACGTCGTTCATACCGAAGACGACGGCACCACGCTGCTTTACATCGATCGTCAATTGCTGCACGAAGTCACGAGCCCGCAGGCGTTCGAAGGCCTGAAGCTTGCCGAACGCCCTGTCTGGCGCATCAGCGCCAACCTGGCCGTGTCGGACCACAACGTGCCGACGACGGACCGCAGCCACGGCATTGCCGATCCGGTTTCGAAGCTGCAGGTCGATACGCTCGATGCCAACTGCGATGCCTTCGGCATCACGCAGTTCAAGATGAACGACCTGCGCCAGGGCATCGTTCATATCATCGGCCCCGAGCAGGGCGCCACGCTGCCCGGTATGACGATCGTCTGCGGAGACTCGCACACGTCGACGCACGGGGCATTCGGCGCGCTCGCGCACGGCATCGGCACATCGGAAGTCGAGCATGTGCTTGCGACGCAGACGCTGTTGCAGAAAAAGAGCAAGAACATGCTCGTCAAGGTCGAAGGGCAATTGCCGCGCGGCTGCACGGCGAAAGACATCGTGCTCGCGATCATCGGCAAGATCGGTACCGCGGGCGGCACCGGCTATGCCATCGAATTCGGCGGCTCGACCATTCGCGCGCTGTCGATGGAATGCCGCATGACGGTCTGCAACATGGCGATCGAAGCGGGCGCGCGCGCCGGCATGGTCGCCGTCGACGAGACCACGATCGAATACCTGAAAGGCCGTCCGTTTTCGCCGCAGGGCGTCGAATGGGATGTCGCCGTCGACTACTGGCGTACGTTCACGTCGGACGACGGCGCGCTGTTCGATCGCGTCGTCGAACTCGATGCCACACAGATCGTGCCTCAAGTCACGTGGGGTACGTCGCCGGAAATGGTCACGCCGATCGACTCGCGCGTGCCCGATCCCGAGCGCGAGAAAGATCCCGTCAAGCGCTCGGCGATGGAGCGCGCGCTGCAATACATGGCGCTCGAGCCGAACGTGCCGATGGAATCGATCAAACTCGACAAGATCTTCATCGGTTCGTGCACGAACGCGCGCATCGAAGATCTGCGTGCCGCGGCGCATGTCGTCAAAAAACTCGGCCGCCGTGTCGCGCCGAACATCCGGCTCGCGATGGTCGTGCCTGGCTCAGGTCTCGTGAAGGCGCAGGCCGAACGCGAAGGGCTCGACAAGGTGTTCACGGAAGCCGGCTTCGAGTGGCGCGAGCCGGGCTGCTCGATGTGCCTTGCCATGAACGCCGACAGACTCGAGCCGGGCGAGCGTTGCGCATCCACTTCGAACCGAAATTTCGAAGGGCGGCAGGGCGCGGGCGGACGCACACATCTCGTGAGCCCGGCGATGGCGGCTGCCGCGGCCATCGAGGGACATTTCGTCGATATTCGCAAGCTGGGCTGAGGCGGAGCACCGAACATGGAAAAGTTCATCGTACATACGGGCATCGTCGCGCCCCTCGATCGGGAAAACGTCGACACGGACGCGATCATGCCGAAGCAGTTCCTGAAATCGATCAAGCGCACGGGCTTCGGTCCCAATCTGTTCGACGAGTGGCGCTATCTCGACCACGGCGAGCCGGGGCAAGACAATTCGCGCCGCCCGCTGAACCCCGATTTCGTGCTCAACCAGCCGCGCTATCAGGGCACCTCGATCCTGCTGTCGCGCAAGAATTTCGGCTGTGGCAGCTCGCGCGAACACGCACCGTGGGCGTTGGAGCAGTACGGCTTTCGTGCGCTGATCGCGCCGAGCTTTGCCGACATCTTCTTCAACAATTGCTTCAAGAACGGCTTGCTGCCGATCGTCCTCACGGAGCAGCAGGTCGATCACCTTTTCAACGAGACGTATGCGTTCAACGGCTATCAGCTGACGATCGATCTGGAGGCGCAGTCTGTGCGCACGCCCGACGGCCGCGAGTATTCGTTCGAGGTCGATGCGTTTCGCAAGTACTGCTTGCTGAACGGTTTCGACGATATCGGGCTCACGCTGCGGCAGGCCGACAAGATTCGTGCATTCGAAGCCGAGCGGCTGGCAAAGCAGCCGTGGCTCGCTCATCGGCTCGTCGGCTGAACGCGCGGCGGTCCAGGCAGTTGGTGGGACAAGGTAACCCAATCACGTACACAGGAAAATACGCATGAAGATCGCAGTGCTGCCCGGTGACGGCATCGGCCCTGAAATCGTCAAGGAAGCGGTCAAGGTACTCGGCGCGCTCGGCGAGTCGTTCGAACTCGAAGAAGCGCCGGTCGGCGGAGCGGGCTACGAGGCAAAGGGCCACCCGCTGCCCGAGTCCACGCTTGCTCTCGCGAAGGAAGCGGATGCGATCCTGTTCGGTGCCGTCGGCGATTGGAAATACGATTCGCTCGAACGCGCGTTGCGTCCCGAGCAGGCCATCCTTGGCCTGCGCAAGCATCTGCAGCTTTTTGCCAACTTCCGTCCGGCGATCTGCTATCCGCAGTTGACCGGTGCATCGTCGCTCAAGCCCGAGATCGTCTCGGGGCTCGACATACTGATCGTGCGCGAGCTCAATGGCGACATTTACTTCGGTGCCCCGCGCGGCATTCGCCAGGCACCCGACGGCGCGTTCGAAGGAGAGCGCGAAGGTTTCGACACGATGCGCTATTCGGAGCCCGAAGTACGCCGCATCGCGCATGTGGCGTTCCAGGCGGCGCAAAAGCGCGGTAAGCGGCTGACTTCGGTGGACAAGGCGAACGTACTGGAGACGTCGCAATTGTGGAAGGAAGTCATGATCGATGTCGCCAAGACCTACCCCGACGTCGAGCTCTCGCACATGTATGTCGACAATGCGGCGATGCAGCTCGTCAAGGCGCCGAAGTCGTTCGACGTGATCGTGACAGGCAACATGTTCGGCGACATCCTGTCGGACGAGGCTGCGATGTTGACGGGGTCGATCGGCATGCTGCCGTCGGCCTCGCTCGACAAGAACAACAAAGGTCTTTACGAGCCCTCGCACGGTTCCGCGCCCGATATCGCGGGCAAGGGCGTGGCCAATCCGCTCGCCACGATCCTGTCCGCCGCGATGATGCTGCGCTACTCGCTGAACAAGGCCGAGCAAGCCGAGCGCATCGAGAAAGCGGTGCAGAAGGTGCTCGAAGCCGGGTATCGAACGGGCGACATCGCGACACCGGGCTGCCGTCAGGTCGGCGCGGCCGAGATGGGCGACGCCGTGCGCGCGGCATTGTAAGGACTCCGAAAGACGTTTTCGTGTAGACTGTCGCGATGGTGCGAATCCCCTCGATCCCCTCGATTGCAATGCTCTTCGATGCAACGCTCGAAGCGCAGGGATTCGCCATTGCCGGCGCCATTGGCGTGGCCGGCATCATTTCGATCAAAACGATTACCCCCAAAACGATCACGAAAAGCTGATCGTCCGCCGTGCCCGCCCGTCTTCCCCGCGCGGTCACGCCGGGCAAGGTTGCGGGGAAGCGTCCACTCGAAGGGTTAATCATGAATGTAGGTCTCGTAGGTTGGCGCGGTATGGTCGGCAGCGTCTTGATGCAGCGCATGCAGCAAGAGGGCGATTTCGACCTGATCGAACCCGTCTTTTTCAGCACGAGTAACGCGGGCGGCAACGCGCCCTCGTTTGCCAGGAACGAGACCCGGCTCAAAGACGCGACGAACATCGACGATCTGAAAAAGTGCGATGTCGTGATCACGTGTCAGGGTGGCGACTACACGAACGAAGTATTTCCGAAGCTGCGCGCGGCGGGCTGGAACGGGTACTGGATCGATGCGGCGTCGTCGCTGCGGATGAAAGACGATGCCGTCATCATTCTCGATCCCGTCAATCTCGACGTCATCAAGGATGCGCTCGTCAAGGGCACGAAGAACTTCATCGGCGGCAATTGCACGGTCAGCCTGATGCTGATGGCATTGGGCGGGCTCTTCCGCGAAAACCTCATCGACTGGATGACGGCCATGACCTATCAGGCCGCATCCGGTGCCGGCGCGCAGAACATGCGCGAGCTGCTTTCGCAAATGGGCACGCTGCATGGCGCGGCAAAAGATGCGCTGGCAAATCCGTCCTCGGCCATTCTCGATATCGACCGCAGCGTACTGGCCGCGATGACGAGCGATGCGATGCCGACCGATCACTTCGGCGTGCCGCTGGCCGGCTCGCTGATCCCTTGGATCGACAAGGATCTCGGCAACGGCATGTCGAAGGAAGAGTGGAAGGGCGGTGCCGAAACGAACAAGATTCTGGGCAAGCCCGCGATGGGACAGCCCGGCTCGATTCCCGTCGACGGTCTTTGCGTGCGGATCGGCGCCATGCGGTGCCATTCGCAAGCGCTCACGATCAAGCTCAAGAAGGACGTTCCGCTCGACGAGATCGATGGCATCCTCGCGTCCGCCAACGATTGGGTGAAGGTCGTGCCGAACGAGCGCGAGGCATCGATGCGCGACCTGTCGCCGGCCGTGGTCACGGGCACGCTTTCGGTGCCGGTTGGGCGGCTGCGCAAGCTGGCGATGGGCGGGGAATATCTGTCGGCATTCACGGTGGGCGATCAATTGCTGTGGGGCGCGGCCGAGCCGCTGCGCCGCATGCTGCGGATTCTGCTCGACAAGTAAGGGCTTGCCCGGGCCCCAGCGGTGGTCTTGCCGAGCTTCCTCACGTAAACTACGCGTTTTGCGGCGCGTAGCCCTGTAAAGGCGTCGCGCCAGTAGCGACGCCTTTTTTGCATCAGCGGTCGGCCGGAGTTGGCGCCGTTTCAGAGTTGACCCTTTCCAAACGACATTCACGGCCGCGCCGCGATGCGCGGAACAACCACATGACAGTACGTTCGACGTCTCGCGCGCCTCAGTTGCGGATTATTGCCGATGCGCCGCGCGCGCGGGCCGCGACGGGTGGCATCGTTGCCGCCACGGCGTTCGCGGTTGCGAGCGCGACGATGGTCCTCGTGTCGCCGCAGGCCTTCGCGGCCGATCCGGCGAGCGCGGCCGCGGCGGCGTCTGCCCCGGGTGGGGAATCCGCGACGCGGTTCGCGGTGAAGCCCGGACAATCGCTCAATGACGTTGCCATTGCCGTCACCCAATCGCACGATCGGGCCGTATTGTCGCGTGCGTCGAAGGCGATTTTCGATGCGAATCCCGCCTCGTTCATGCGCGGCGATCCGAGTCTCATGAAGCTTGGGGCGGTGCTCACTATTCCGCCGCTGGATTCGACTGGAGCCGTCGTTGCCCAGGCCCCGGCGCCATCGGCTGCCCCGGGCGCCTCTGGGGCTGCCGCAGCAGGGGCGAGCGCACCGCACGGTGCTGCGCCCGCTTCATCGAGCGCCGCCGCTTCGGCGGCAGGCGCGAGTGCGCTCTTGCATGGGGAGCCCCCCCAAGGAACCGCTGTCGGCGGAGCCGCTGCCTCGGCGAACGTCGCCAGCACGCCGGGGCTGCCCGCGTCGCCCGTCGCGACGCCCCGGGCCGCCGTGCAGTCCCCGAACGGGGCGCCGGCAAGCGCTCCGCCGGCGACGGCCGCCACGGCGGCGAGTGGCGTTCACGCGTGGGCCGGCGCCATTCAGCAGGCGCCCACCACACCGGCGGCGTCCGCGACATCGCCGGCTGGCACGAGCGAGAGCGCTGCGCCCGCACCGGCTCCGGCATCCGCGGCTGCGTCGACGGGAACAACCGCGGCGGCCTCGGCGAGTACGCCCGCTACGGCTGCGCGCCCACGTACGTTCTCGAGCCTGCAGCAGTTGCTGGCGTTCAAGAACCGCGTCCTGATGGATCTGCAGCGACATGGATTCGGCCTGAAGGCCTCGCGCGAAGCGGGTGGGTCGGCGGTTGGTGCGAGCGGCGCATCGGTTGTCGTGCCAGCGCAGGTTCACAGGCAGGCCGGGTCGTCGGCAGTGCCGGCGCCGCGTGCGCCGCAATCGGATGAGCGGTTCATCGGCATCGGAGGCTACGGCGTCGGCGTTACGCGCGCATCGGTGCCGACGATCGCCGCGGTGGCGTCGGCGGTCGTCGCCGCGCTGCTCGTGCTGATCGTTGCGCTTGCGATCAGCGGCCGCAAACGCCGTGCCGCCCGCGCAACGGCCGCGCCAGTGCGGTTGCCCGAGACTGCCGCTGCAGCGGATGCGGCCGGTGAACGCGAGTTTGCACCGGCGCATGCCGAGGGACCGCGGGACCCGGTGGAGGCTGAGTACCTGTCCACGCTGGCGCGTACCCCCACGAGCAAACGTGCGTTGATGGGCCTTGCCGGGCACTACGCTGAACGCGGCAACGCCCGCGGCTTCGATGAGATTGCACAGCGCATCAGGCATTTGTCGGGCGGGCAAGGGCCCAATTGGCTGCATATTGCGGCACTCGGTCGGCAACTCGATCCCGACAATCCGCTTTATGCGAGTTCAGCCGAGGAGGCCGAGGATACGCTCGACGAATCGGTGGGCGGCGAGGACGTATTGCCGCCGCATTCGGCGCAGGCCCAAAGCGCAGCGGAGGAGCCGGACGTCGAAGTGAAATTGTCAGGGGCGGAGCACAGCGAGGCGTCCGCTGCATCGCCCATTGCGGCGACGCCTGAAGCCGAACCTGCCACGCATGCTGCTGAGCAAGAGGCAGTCGAACGGCATGGCGAGGACGATGCGCCGGCCCGGTCCGCAGTCGCGGAGGAGCCCGAAGCGGCGCCGTCGACACCGGAGGCCGTCGATCCGCGGGATGGGGTGGCCCCAAGCGTTCGCGAGCCGCGCTTCCCGGCGGAAGCGATAGCGGCGCTCAATGACCTCGACCTGGGGCTGCCACCGCGCGTCGAAACTGCGCCGACGCATGAGCAGGAACCCACGCCGCATGCGCAACGAGCTGCGGATGCGGACGTTGGCGAAGGAATCGAGCCCGGGTTGGCGACCGAGCCGGCGCACGAGCCGGAACCGACGCGCGCACCGGAAGTTACGGACGGCTCCGAACCGACGCACGAGCTGGAAGTCCCTCACGGGCAAGCGCCCACGCACGAGTCTGCAATCGATCACGAGCCCGAGACGACGCACGAACCTGAATCCACTCCCACGCCCGGACCGACCCACGAGCCGGCCGCGCCGACGGCCATGCCCGCTGCCGTAGCCGGCCTCGGGGCGGCGCGTTTCGGCCCGCTCAAGCTCGCGTTCGACCTCGATTTGCCGGCCGACGACTCGAACGGTGCGGCCGCATCGACACCGCCACAGCCGGCCTTTACGCCCGAGGAGATCGCAAAGATTGCCCGAAACAAGCTCGAACTGGCGGCCGAATATATCGAGCTCGGCGATCTGGGTGGCGCGCGCACGCTGATTCACGAGGTGATCGAATCGAACGATCCCGCGACGCGTCACGAGGCCCAGGCGCTGCTTGCGACGCTCGCGCCGCATTCCTGAAAGGCCGCGTCCGCCAATGCGCATCGCTCTGGGCATCCAATACGACGGCACGGCGTTCAACGGCTGGCAGTCGCAGCCGCACGGCAAAACGGTGCAGGATGTGCTGGAGCGCGCGTTGGCCGAGTTCGCGCGTACACCGTTGCAGACGGTCGTTGCCGGGCGAACCGATACCGGCGTGCACGGCCTCGGGCAGGTCGTTCATTTCGATACCGAGCTCGACCGGGCGACGTTTTCCTGGGTGCGTGGCACGAACGCGTTCTTGCCGCGCACGGTGGCCGTGCAATGGGCGAAACCCATGCCCGATGCATTCCATGCGCGGTTTTCGGCATTCGAGCGCACTTATTACTATGTGCTGCATGTGCATCCCGTGCGCTCGCCGATGCTGGCGGGCCGCGCCGGGTGGATTCATACTCCACTCGATGTGGAAGCGATGCGCGAGGCGTCGCGCTGTCTGATCGGCGAGCACGATTTTTCGGCGTTTCGTTCGTCCGAGTGTCAGGCGAAAACACCGGTCAAACACCTGTATCAGATCGATATCCGCGCGGCAGGCGAACTCGTTCACTTCCGCTTTCGAGCCAACGCCTTCCTGCATCATATGGTGCGCAACCTGATGGGTTGCCTCGTGGCGGTCGGGCGAGGGCGGTATCCGGCCGCCTGGATGGAGGATGTGCTGGCGAGCCGCGACCGCGACCGCGCGGCGCCCACTTTCATGCCCGAGGGGCTTTATCTGGCACGCGTGGGATATCCCGAGCCGTTCGCGGTGCCGCCCGCCGCGCTCGGCAGCATGCCCTTCGGCAGTATTTGGAGCGAGTAGACCCACGATGAACGCAACCGCAACCCCCGCGCAGCCACTGGCGACCGGCGTACCGCATCGCACCCGCATCAAGCTGTGCGGGCTTTCCCGCCGCAGCGACATCGCGCTCGCGGTCGAGCTCGGTGCCGACGCGATCGGCCTCGTCTTTTACCCGCCGAGCCCGCGCTCTGTCAGCGTGGCCGAAGCGATCGACCTCGTAGCGGGATTGCCGCCCTTCGTGACGGCCGTGGGCCTCTTCGTCAACGCCAGCGAGGAATGGATTGGCGAAGTGACGAGCAACGTGCCGCTCGGCATGCTGCAGTTTCACGGCGACGAGACGCCCGAGCAATGCGAGCGGCTCGCCAATCTCGCCGGTTTGCCGTGGCTGCGCGCATTACGTATCGCGGCCGAGACAACGCCGGCCGATTTGGTAGAATCGGCTCTTACCTATTCAGCAGCCGGCGGCCTGCTTTTCGATACCCACGTCGAAGGCTATGGCGGCGGCGGGAAGACTTTCGATTGGTCACTTATCTCTGCAGAGCTCGCGCGTCGGGCCGTTTTGAGTGGTGGGTTGAACGCGCAAAACGTCGGTGAGGCGATTCATCGCGTGCGCCCGTACGCGGTCGATGTCTCCAGCGGCATCGAGGTGCCGGGCGCCAAGGGCATGAAGGATCCTGCCCGAATGGCAGCATTCGTGCGCGCGGTGCGCGAGGCGGATGCCCAATGAATCGACGCGGCGCGGCAAAGCCCTGAGCGGCCCCAAGCGCCGCCCCTGCAAGAGTGACGAACATGTACAACCTTCCCGATCAACAAGGCCATTTCGGCCCGTATGGCGGCACGTTCGTGGCCGAGACGCTCGTTCACGCGCTCGATGAGCTGCGCGTTGCCTATGAGCACTTTCGCCAAGACCCGGCGTTCATCGCCGAATACGAGCGCGAGCTCAAATATTTCGTCGGCCGTCCTTCCCCGATCTATCACGCACAGCGCTGGAGCGAGCTGCTCGGCGGCGCGCAGGTCTATCTGAAGCGCGAAGATCTGAATCACACCGGCGCGCACAAGATCAACAACGTGATCGGCCAGGCGCTCTTGGCCAAGCGCATGGGCAAGCAGCGTGTCATCGCCGAAACCGGAGCCGGCCAGCACGGCGTGGCCACGGCGACGATCGCGGCCCGTTTCGGCATGGAATGCGTCGTCTACATGGGCGCCGAAGACGTGCGTCGGCAAGCGGCCAACGTCTATCGGATGAAGTTGCTCGGCGCGACTGTCGTACCTGTCGAATCGGGTTCCCGCACGCTCAAGGATGCGCTCAACGAGGCGATGCGCGACTGGGTGACCCATGTCGAGAACACGTTCTACATCATCGGCACGGTGGCCGGGCCGCACCCCTACCCGATGATGGTGCGCGATTTCCAGCGTGTGATCGGCGACGAATGCCGCGTGCAGATGCCCGAGCTCACCGGCCGGCAGCCCGATGCCGTGATCGCGTGTGTCGGTGGCGGCTCGAACGCGATGGGCATCTTCTATCCGTATATCGACGATGCCTCCGTGAAGCTCGTGGGCGTCGAAGCGGCGGGTGACGGGCTCGAAACGGGGCGCCACGCCGCATCGCTGATCGGGGGCAGCCCGGGCGTACTGCATGGCAATCGCACCTACCTGCTGCAGGACGACGACGGGCAGATCATCGAAACGCATTCGGTCTCTGCCGGCCTCGACTACCCGGGCGTCGGCCCCGAGCATGCGTGGCTCAAGGACAGCGGCCGGGCGCAGTATGTCGCCATCACGGACGAAGAGGCGCTCAAGGCGTTTCACGACTGCTGCCGTATCGAGGGGATCATTCCCGCGCTCGAATCGAGCCATGCGCTCGCCTACGCGGCCAAGCTTGCTCCGACGATGGCGCGTGACAAGTACCTGCTCGTGAATCTGTCCGGTCGTGGCGATAAGGACATGCACACTGTGGCCGAGCGTTCGGGTATCCGCTTTTAGAGCGCGCCGCAATGCGTGAGGTGATCGACGACTTCGACGAGCCGCAGCCCGGCGCGGGCGGCGCGCCAACGGTGGCGCCGGGCCGTGCCGCCGGCCGCCCGCTTGCGGGCATCGAGCTGCATAACCGCGACTTTCTTGTCGATGCGGCGAACCTGCCCGATGCGTCGGTGGATCTCATCGTCGCCGATCCGCCTTACGCGCTGGGCAAGGACTACGGCAACGACTCCGACATGCTGACGGGCGAGGCGTTTCTCGCCTGGACGCGCCAGTGGCTGGAGCTGGCCATTCCGAAGCTGAAAGCCACCGGATCGCTCTATGTTTTTTGCACCTGGCAGTACGCCCCCGAGATTTTCTCGTTTATCAAGACCAGGCTGACGATGGTCAACGAGATCATTTGGGACAGGCGGGTGCCGAGCATGGGTGGCACGACGCGGCGTTTCACATCGGTGCACGACAACATCGGCTTTTTCGCGGTGTCGAAGCAGTATTACTTCGATCTCGATCCCGTGCGGATTCCGTACGATGCCGCAACGAAGAAAGCGCGTTCGCGCAAGCTGTTCGAAGGCAGCAAGTGGCTCGAGGTCGGCTATAACCCGAAGGATGTCTGGTCCGTGTCGCGTCTGCATCGGCAACACGCCGAGCGGGTCGATCATCCCACGCAAAAGCCCCTCGAAATCGTCGAACGCATGGTGCTCGCGAGCTGCCCGCCGGGTGGACGCGTATTGGACCCGTTCATGGGTAGCGGCACGACGGCGGTTGCCTGTGCGCGGCACGGGCGCCAGTTCGTCGGTTACGAGATAAATGAAAGTTATTGCGCGATCGCGCGCGAGCGGGTGAGCGCCCTCAGCTGCCAACCGCTTACCGCGACCGCCGCGGCGCCCTGAGCCGATGCCCTCGTGGCCCGCTGACCCGTTCATGCAGAGGCACGGCCGGCGCAACCTTTACAAGAGAACTCATCATGTCCCGTATCGAAAAAAAATTCGCGACGCTCGCCGCACAAGGCCGCAAGGGGTTGGTCCCGTTCATGACCGCGGGCGATCCCGATCCCGCGAGGACCGTGGAATTCATGCACGCTCTGGTAGAGGGCGGTGCCGACGTCATCGAGCTCGGCGTGCCGTTTTCCGATCCGATGGCCGACGGCCCGGTGATCCAGCGCTCGTCCGAACGCGCGTTGGCGCGCGGCGTCGCGCTGCGCAATGTGTTGGATGATGTGAAGCGTTTTCGCGAGCGCGACACCGAGACACCGGTCGTATTGATGGGCTACGCGAATCCGATCGAGCGCATGGGCACGGCGGCGTTCGCGGCGGCCGCGACTGAAGCGGGTGTGGACGGCGTGCTCGTCGTCGACTATCCGCCGGAGGAGTCGGTCGATTTCGCGGCATCCATGCGCGCCGCGGACATCGATCCCATCTTCCTGCTCGCACCGACTTCGACGGACGAACGGATTGCCGCCGTCGGCAAAGTGGCGAGCGGTTACGTCTACTATGTCTCGCTCAAAGGGGTGACCGGCGCCGCGAATCTGGACGTTTCCAGCATCGCGAGTAAAATCCCGGCCATCAAGTCGCATGTGCGGCTGCCCGTCGGGGTCGGTTTCGGCATTCGCGATGCCAGTACGGCCCGAGCGGTGGCCGAAGTGTCCGATGCCGTAGTCATTGGCAGCCGTATCGTGCAATTGCTCGAGGAAACGCCGCCCGAGGCCGCCGCAAGCGCGCTGACGGCGTTCGTCGCCGAGGTGCGTCGCGCCCTCGACGGACAGTAGCCGCGAAAAGAAGAAATGGGTCCGGATCGTATCCGGTCCACGCGACGCGCGAGCGGTGCCCCAAGAATGCCAAGAACGTTAACCGACGCGGCCTTGCCTGACACGCAGGCCGCGGCCGGGAGACCATTGAAAGGAACGAGTATGAGCTGGCTCGACAAACTGCTGCCACCGAAGATCAAACAGACCGACCCGAAAAGCCGCAAGGGCATTCCGGAAGGGCTCTGGGTGAAATGTCCGTCGTGCGAGGCAGTGTTGTATCGCAACGACGTCGAGGCAAACCTGCATGTTTGCCCGAAGTGCAGCCATCACATGCGTATCGGCGCGCGCGCGCGGCTCGATGCGCTGCTCGATGCCGAAGGCCGCTATGAAATCGGCCAGGAGATCGTGCCGGTCGATGCGCTCAAGTTCAAGGATAGCCGCAAGTATCCCGACCGCATCAAGGATGCGATGGACGAGACCGGCGAAACCGATGCCATGGTCGTGATGGGCGGTGCCATCCACACGCTGCCGGTCGTGGTCTCGTGCTTCGAGTTCTCGTTCATGGGCGGCTCGATGGGTTCGGTCGTCGGCGAACGTTTCGTGCGCGGCGCGCAAAATGCGCTCGAACAGCAGGTGCCGTTCATCTGTGTGACCGCGTCGGGCGGCGCCCGCATGCAGGAAAGCCTGCTGTCGCTGATGCAAATGGCGAAGACGACGGCCATGCTGACGAAGTTGTCGGAGGCGAAGTTGCCGTTCATCTCCGTGCTGACCGATCCGACGATGGGCGGCGTGTCGGCCAGTTTCGCGTTCCTCGGCGATGTGGTCATCGCCGAGCCGAAGGCGCTGATCGGTTTCGCCGGTCCGCGCGTGATCGAGCAGACGGTGCGCGAAAAGCTGCCGGAAGGGTTCCAGCGGTCCGAATTCCTGCTGCAAAAGGGTGCGATCGACATGATTGTCGACCGGCGCAAGCTGCGCGAGGAGCTGGCGCGACTGATCGCTTTGCTCACGCGCCAGCCGGCGGATGCGGTCGCGTGACGACATACGCTAGTCTCGACGCCTGGCTCGCGCATCTGGAGTCGGCGCATCCGGTCGGCATCGACATGGGGCTCGGCCGGATCGGGCAGGTCAAGGAGGCCCTCGGCCTGAGCTTCTCGTGTCCCGTGATTACCGTCGGCGGGACGAACGGCAAAGGCTCGACCTGCGCGATTCTCGAATCGATCCTGCTGCGTGCGGGCTATAAGGTGGGCTGCCATACGTCGCCGCATCTGCTCGAATTCAACGAGCGGGCGCGCATCAATGGGGAAAACGCCGCCGATGCCGTGCTGCTGCTGCACTTCGAAGCCGTCGAGGCCGCGCGCACGAGCCTGCCCGAGCCCGTTTCGCTGACATATTTCGAATTCACCACACTGGCGATCCTGCATTGCTTTGCGGCGAGTGGGCTCGATGCGGTGATTCTCGAAGTGGGGCTGGGCGGGCGGCTCGATGCCGTCAATATCGTCGATGCCGATTGCGCGATCGTGACGAGCATCGATCTCGATCACGTCGACTATCTGGGCGATACGCGCGAGAAAATCGGCTTCGAGAAGGCGGGGATTTTCCGGGCCGGCCGGCCGGCCATCTGCGCCGATCCTGCCCCGCCCCAAACGCTCATCAACCATGCCGCCGCGATCGGCGCCGAGCTGTGGCTCTTCGGACGTGACTTTCGCTATGAAGGCCAGGCCGGCAGCGAGCGCCAGCAATGGAGTTACGTCGGGCCGACGATGCGGCGTTCCGCGCTGGCCTATCCGGCGTTGCGGGGCGCCAATCAGCTGATCAACACGTCGGCTGCGCTGGCCGCGCTCGAAGCGTTGCGCGCTCGGTTGCCCGTTTCGGCGCAGGATGTGCGCCTGGGATTGGCCAACGTCGAATTGCCGGGGCGTTTCCAGGTATTGCCGGGGCGGCCGTCCATCGTGCTCGATGTCGCCCACAATCCTCACGCGGCAGCCGCGCTGGCGCAGAACCTCGGCAACATGGGCTTTTTCCGCTACACCTATGCCGTATTCGGGGCCATGCGCGACAAGGATATCGCGGGTGTCGTCAGGCATCTGAAAGGCGAAATCGACCACTGGTGCGTCACTGATTTGCCGACACCGCGCGCTGCGTCGGCCGAAGCGCTCGAAGCTGAACTGCGCGGCGCCGGCGTGGCCGATGGGCCCGATCGCAGCGTCAAGCGCTTCGAAACCCCGGGGCAAGCGTTCGAAGATGCCATAAGCCGAGCGACGGACGATGATAGAATCTTGGTTTTTGGCAGTTTCTTCACGGTCGGGGGCGTGATGGCCTACCGCAAATCGCGGCAACATTGACCGGATTCGGGCGCGGGCCAGGATTTCAGCGATTCATGGGACTTTTTTCGGTCGGCAAGAAAGACGACGCGCCGCTCCGGCGCTTCGCCAATGTGCGGTCGGCGCGCGCCGAGGGTAGTCGCCGCCGCACCGAGCGCGCGGCCGATGCCGACGCGATGCTGCTCGATCCCACTCTTCCCGAAAAGCAGCGTGCGCGGCGGCGGCTCGTCGGCGCGATTGCGCTCGTGGTCGCAGCCGTCGTCGTTTTGCCAATGGTGCTCGATTCGCATCCGAAGCCGGTGACTGACGACATCGCCATCGATATCCCCAACCGTCCCGCCACGGTGCCTGCGCGCGCGAACGTCGATGCGCCGGGTAAGAGCGACACGCAGGCGGCCGTAGCGTCGGACAATGCCAGCGGTCCCGCGGCAGCGGTAGCAAGTTCATCGGCGGCGCGGCCTGCCGCTCGCGCCGAGGATACCGCCTCGGAGAAGCCGACCCGATCCGAGAAGGTGGATAAAGCGGATAAATCGACCCAGCCCGCCGTGAAATCGGCCGGCGCGGCGCCAGAGGCCCGTAGCCCGAGTTCCCCGAAGTCGGCTGCATCCAGCACGAAGACATCATCCGGCAAAGAGGCCGCGGCGGTCGCGACCGGTTCTACGAACACCGCGAATACCACGAGCGAGCCGAATAACGGTTCGGCCGCGCCGGGCGCGCGCTTTGCGGTGCAACTCGGCGTATTTGCCGACGATTCGAATGCGAAGCGCTGGGAAAGCAAACTGAAGGCGGCCGGTGTGCCGGCCTATGTCGAACATCGCAAGCAAGCGGATGGCTCGACGCGCTCGATGCTGCGCGCGGGACCATTCGCGGATCGGGCAGCGGCGTCCGCGGCAATTGCCAAGGTGCGCGAGGCCGGATTGACGGCCAATTCGGCGCAGTGACGGCGTTGGCGATGCTGACTGCGTTCGATTATGCCGCATTGGCCGTGATCGGCCTGTCAGCGCTGCGCGGAGCGTGGCGCGGCTTGCTGGCCGAGGTATTTGGGCTGATCGGCTGGGTGGCGGCTTTTTTTGTGGCCTGCCGGTATGTCGGGCTCCTGGTGCCCTATATTCCAGCTAACTGGCCGGGTGGCGCATTGACGCAGTGGTTGTTGGCGTTCGCGGCGGTCATGGTGGGTGTGGTGCTCGTGGCTGGCATCGTGAGCGCGTTGATTTCGCGTATCGTCGCGGCAAGCGGGCTGGACGGCGTGGACCGATCGCTCGGCATGATGTTTGGCATCGTGCGCGGTATGGTTCTGGTCCTGGTGCTCGTCGTGCTTGCGGGGCTGACCGAGCTGCCGAAACAGGAATTCTGGCGCAACGCGTTGCTGCGGCCCTATGCCGTGGAAGGCGTGCACAAGCTGAAGCCGCTGCTTCCCGAGGCGCTTGCTCAGTACGTGCGAATCTGATTTCGTATCTTTGAAGGACCTGCCATGTGCGGCATCGTAGGCGTAGTCTCCCACTCTCCCGTCAACCAGCTGATCTACGACAGTCTGCTGCTCTTGCAGCATCGCGGCCAGGACGCGGCCGGTATCGCGACGGCGAACGGCAGTACATTCCACATGTCCAAAGCGAACGGCATGGTTCGCGATGTGTTCCGTACGCGCAACATGCGCAGCCTGCCCGGTACCTCGGGCATCGGGCAAGTACGCTATCCAACGGCCGGTTCGGCCTCGAGCGAGGAAGAGGCCCAGCCGTTTTACGTGAACGCGCCTTTCGGCATCATCCTCGCGCATAACGGCAATCTCACGAATTGGCAGCAGCTGAAAGACGAGATGTTCCGTATCGATCGGCGCCACGTGAACACGAACTCGGACACGGAAGTCTTGCTGAACGTACTGGCGCATGAGATGCAGCTCGCCACGTCCGGCCTCCAGCTCGATCCTGCCACGGTATTCAAGGCTGTAGCCGGTGTGCACCGCCGTGTGCGTGGCTCGTACGCCATCGTTTCGTTGATCGCGGGCTACGGCCTGCTCGCTTTCCGCGATCCGTTCGGCATTCGCCCGCTTTGCATCGGCAAACTCGAAACGGACCAGGGCGTCGAATGGATGGTTGCATCCGAATCGGTCGCCGTTGAAGGCATCGGCTTCGAATTCGTGCGCGATGTCGCGCCCGGCGAAGCAATCTTCATCGATCAGGAAGGCCGGTTGCACGCTCAGCAATGCTCGGACAAACCAAGCCTCAATCCCTGCATTTTCGAATACGTCTATCTCGCGCGGCCCGATTCGGTGCTGGACGGCGTGCCGGTCTACAACGTGCGGCTGCGCATGGGCGATTATCTTGCCGAGAAGATCAAGCGCGAGCTGCCCGATGTACCGATCGACGTCGTCATGCCAATTCCCGATTCGTCGCGGCCCGCGGCGATGCAGGTGGCCGCGAAGCTCGGTATCGAGTACCGGGAGGGCTTCTTCAAGAACCGCTATGTCGGCCGTACCTTCATCATGCCGGGCCAGGCGGTGCGCAAGAAATCGGTTCGCCAGAAGCTCAATGCGATGACGATCGAATTCAAGGGCAAGAATGTGCTGATCGTCGACGATTCGATCGTGCGCGGTACGACCTCGCATGAGATCGTGCAGATGGCGCGCGATGCGGGCGCGAACAAGGTCATCTTTGCCTCTGCCGCACCGCCGGTGAAGTTTCCTAACGTGTACGGCATCGATATGCCAACGCGCGGCGAGCTCGTCGCGCATGGCCGCACAGATGAGGAAGTGGCGAAGATCATCGGCGCCGATCATCTCGTGTATCAGGATGTCGAGGCGTTGAAGCAGGCCGTGCGCGATATCAATCCGTCGCTGGCGCGCTTCGAGGCCTCGTGCTTCGATGGCGATTACATTACCGGCGATGTGACGACCGAATATCTCGACGTGATCGAACGCGCGCGCACGGCGCCCTCATCGCAGGCCGATCGCGATTCGGCCGGAGACGTCACCGACAGCACGGTGACGCGCTCGCAACTGCATTTGCAGTTGTCGGTGGAGTAAGCCGGCTCAGGCCGAGCCGCGCTACGGCCGCCGAATCAGCGTCGAGAGACGCGCTATCCATAAAAAGGGCCCGCTTCGGCTAACGCCGCAGCGGGCCTTTCTCATTTTTTCGAATTTCTGCTTGCACCTGCCGCTTCCATTCATCGTTTGTGGATAATCGGCTGCCGCTCCACTTTGCCGGTCTCGAATTCTGCGTTCACGCAAGGACGTCCATGACTTCGGCACTATATCGTTCTCGATAAACCTCCGTCCTATTAAAACCGTTGGGACAGGTCCGCTTTGGCCGCATGTATCGTAGTCCCATGCCGTCAAAAATCGGCGTCGAGCCTGAAATCTATGCAGGCTCATCCCAGTAACGAAGTTGCTGGTGGACCTTTATGGAGATCGGGAAAATGGCAAATCAAGGGGTAGTATCTAGCGCTTCGGGTAGCGAAACGATCGAGCGCCGCGGTGGCACAAGCAATGCACCGAGCGGCTCGCCTCTCGATGGGGCGACGCCGCCCAGTAATACGGCCGTGTACGAAGGACAAAAGGTACCGATCACGATTCAAACGACGGACTTGGCGGCGGACAACTACACGCAAATCCAGTTTTGTATCGCCGTGGACGACGAGATAAACGACGAGAAGAATAATCCTATACCCGTAAGCGGGACTGCGGTTCATCCTGATTCAATGAACAAATTGATTCAGCAGGTAAGTCCGACGGAATCGGATTACGGAATCAATATCGTTATCCTGGGTAAAACTGATCAAGATGCGACGTGGAACGTCTACGTCACAGGAACCGGAGGCGTAGACCCGCAACAATTTACGCCGAACATCAACTATAAAACCAGTGGTGTGTATATCCCGCCTCTTTGGTCATATGAGTTCCTGTTGCCGGGGAACAACACGCAGGTAACGGGCGATAATGCGCTCCGCATAAGAAGTTACCAAGTCCAGGACGCGGGACGCGCTGCCGTGCAGTTACCGTTCTCTGCGAGGCTCGCGCTCCAATCGGGTAGCGAGCAAACTGATCTCACGTGCCTCCATTTCTTCGATTCCAACGGTCAGGAAATTCCTCCTACTGCTGATAAGCAATCTGTCTGGATCGACAGTAACGCTCAAGGGGTGCTCGATTTCTCTATTACCGCGAACACACCCGTCAGCAGCTGGAACCTCGTGACGCTCACCATGCACGTTGGACAGGCCACAGTGAACCTGCCTGGCTTGATCATCGTGGACCTCTCGCAGATTCCGAAAGATGCTCAGGTCGATCCTCCGCAGATCAAGGGCGCGACCGGTACGTTCCAAGTCGACCCGTCGGGCCCGCCGATTGGCGTGATCGTCCCGAGCACCACGCTCGGCAGCGGGCGCGGACAGATTCAGGTCAACGACACGCTGTTTTTGGCCGTCAACGGCACCGTCCTGGCGGAAACCGGGCGGACGGTTACCGCCAATGACAAAGAGTTGATTGCAAATAACCAGCCCTTCTTTTCTATCGCCCCGAGCTTGCTGAATTATTCGCAGGCCGGTGGGAACAATACGATTTTGTTTCTTATCGTGCGCCCGGAAAACGGAGCAGTGAAGTCGTCGGAATTTACATTCACTGCGACGGGAGACGAAGATGATCAGGGGACTGTTTCGCCCTTCCCGACCGGAGACCAGAAATTTCCACCTCTGACGATCCTCGAGTTCAAGCCAGGCCACGTTATCAATGCAGACGACGCCGAGAACGGGTTCACTGCAAAGATAGATTGGAGCTCCTGGAAGCATGACTATAAGCCAGTTTTGAATCAAGTACTGACGGTATATTGCTTGATCGCTGGATACGATCGTCATAATGTCTTTCAGCCCATGATTGTGCCGATTCAGACTCATCCCGTCACGTCGGATGATCTGCTCAATGACTACCTCGAGACTCCGATCAAGTCGCCAAGTTTGCGCGGAGTGGGCGTCGGGCCTAATGGGGAGAACTCGACGATCATCTTCCAATTCCTGGCAGGGACGGAATACTCGAAGCCAACTCCTCAATATACGATCGATACGCTCGTTGCCGGCGGGGTATGAAAAACGCATCGCGGTGCGGCTGGTAGTCAAGACTTGAATACTGACCGCACCATCGACGAGGCTGGTTATGAGAATCGCGTTCAATGGCCCGGGCATAGACAAGAGCACTTTGCTGTTGCCGCCAAGTCTGCCGCAGGCGGAGGGCGGCGTCCTCGACCTCAGCTCTCCAGATATCACGGCCGAGGGGCTGGTGAAGGTGGAAATTCCGACCTACCCGCAGCTTGGTTGGGGCGACCGCGTAACGGTCTTTTTTAAAGACGAAAAGAATGCACCGCTCGTCAGATTTGCCTACTTGCCCAATCCGGCGCAGTTCAAGGACCGAGCCTGCGTTGCCGAAGTACGCGTGCACCCGTTATCGGCATTGGCGTCCGGGAGCTATACCGTCGGATATTCGGTGGAAAGCCGGACAGGCAATAACTCGAACTCGGAGACGATGCCAGTGACAGTCATCAATTCGCCTTACACCGGTGGCGGAGGCGTGGCGACCATCGGCACGTCATTCTTCGGCACGTATGTCCCCGGCATGATTGGAAGCTGGGTCGTACCGGTCGACTACTCGCTCGCGATAGAGAGCGGCATAGTCGTTCGTTCGTTGAATGAGTTTTCTCCTCCCGGGATGACCACGGCCGACGTTCGGTTGAAGGTTTACCGAACTCCGGTGGACGGCGCCGTTCAGTCCATTGCGATCGTCGAATCGAGCGACGGAAATCAGTGGGCGGTGACTTCCGTGGGCGATGGCAATGTCGACCTTCACAAAGAGGACCTGATTTCCATCGAATTGGATGGCGTAAGCAACGCACGCTTCTTCGTTGCATTGGCGTTGTAGTGGGCAGGCTATCCATCATTTCGACGAGGCGCTTATGCCGCTCACGATAACGACAGATTGCCCGTCGCAGGAGATCGACGGGGAATATGCGTTCTACAACTTCCAAGGCGTGATACTCACGGCGACGCTCGATCACCCTGAGTGCAACATCGTCGACGGGACACTCGTCTATTTTTCCAACGTCGGCGAATACGAGCAACTGCAGCCGTTTGGCGATAATTGGACGGCTGTGGACGAGGGCACTGCTGTCGGTGTACCGCTTGTGAAGGCGACCGATGTCGAGGACACATGGTATGGGAAACTGCTTGTTCGTGTGGCGGGCCTCGAGCCCGGCAGTGGGACGACCCAAGCGTATCTTGACCTGGAACAACGATCGGCCGATCTCGACTACACGATCAATCCTGTTTCCTGCGTCTGCCCGGCGTATGTCGACGGATTCGGGTTGACCTTTGGCGAGGAGGACCAATCGTCCGATTTCTGGCTCGATTACTCCGAGTACGATCAGTCGCCCGATAATCCGGGAAACAACTACCTGTACTATCGTTTCCAAGTCACCGATCCAGAGAGTCATGTCAGCTTGCCCAACATGTTCGTGCGCGTGGCTTCCAGCATTTCCACGCCCGAGCTGATCAAGAGCAAGCAGATTCTCTTGTATGACCGCTACAGCGGCGCACCCGCGCTGAACGCGGCCGATGAGTACGACAATGACTACGTCGACTTCCAAACCGACGAGAACGGCGTCGCGGAACTCTACCTGTGTCCGACGGCCAAGACATCGAGTATCGGTGCTTTGACATACCAGATCGGTACGAACGCGGGAGGGTTGGGTCCTTATCTGATCGTCGACCCGAATGCCCAGTGGTCGACTCTTCCTTCGCCTCAAACCGATCAGCCGGTTGAACTGAACGGATCCACCGACGGCTGGGCGGACATTCCTCAATACAAGGACATTGCCGTGGAGCAATGGCTTTTTCTCCTTTGCAATGGCCGCTTTCAAAGCTCCAAAAGGCTACAGCAGGGAGATGTCGGGAGCGCCGGCCATATCGCGATGCCGTTTCAGAAATCCATGCTGCGCTCCGAGACCGCGCCGTTCGACGATGCGACGCAAAATGCGATGATCTATGTCGTCTATAGCCCCGTCATACGCGTCTCGACCAATTGGGATTTCGATGCGGTCGGCACGCCCCCCGTCGCATCTCCTCCTGTCGAAGGGAACCAGACGCTGAACCCCCCGCAGCTTCGTGAGAGCTTGGACGGTTGGCCCATCAGTTCCGCCTTGCTCTCGAACGAATTGCACATCCGAGTGCCGCTCGATCAGCAGCAGATAGTGCGCGGTGACGAGATTCGTATTCACGTCTATTTGAACGCTTACCGGCGCGGCTCGGACGAGCCGCTGGGTATCTCGCTAGGTGGCCCGTTCAATTTATACGTCACGCAGTTCGATATCGACAACGGGTTCGTTGAATGGCCGTTCCTGCCGCAGCCGTTCTGGGGCCTGGGACAGGAGCAGTCGACGGGAGATGTGGGGACCATGCGCGTCAACTATGACGTAGTGCGGGGCACGCACATCTCCATCAAGCGCATCGTCTATGGGTCGCAGGACCTCTTGCTCGGCATCGACACGATTTTGCCGAACGGATACACCGCCGAAGTGTTTTGACGAAATGATCGGTTATGCCAAAGGGGATCGGGTGAAAAACGACAGCAACGCGGCCTTGCCAAATGTGCGGCTCTTTCAAGCCATCGATGGCGTGCTCGATCTGCAGCAGCTCAATCCGCCCAATCCTGATATCGGCAACGACCTGGGCGACCCGGTAGTCGTCAGTGTGCTCGTGCCGTACGGTGAAAAAGGAGAGGTAGTTGTTTGGTTTGGCGACAAGAGCCAGAATTTTCCCGTTAGCGATTCGAAGCGCGTCGTGCAGGATGTCTGCTTTACAAAAGATCAATTGCCTGCACCTGGACAACGCTACGGTGTTTATTACGAATTCGGCGGGAAACAATCGAATCCCGTCCAGGTCACGCTGATCGATTCAGACAGTGTTCGCCCCATCGTCGCGCGCCATACGTGCAGTCTCTTTGGTACCTATGCCAAGGGTGTCGTTGAGGCTTGGGTAATACCCGCGCCGCGGACATTGACCAGGGCCGATCCTGTCGTCCGTTCGATTCCGGGCGGCAGCGCACAGGATGGCACGAGCCTCGCGCTGCTTTTGCAGTCCGGAGCGGACGAGCCCAGCGCGATCGGCGAAATCGTTTATCGGCAGAGCGAGTGGTTGGTCACGCTCGATCGAGACGTCACTCAGTTGAGCCGCTCGGACGTTCTGGCTTTGCAGGCGGGCACGGATCGAACCTTTCTGAATTTTTCACTCGACGTGTAGCCCCCGGCAATGCAATACAAGACCCGACATCGTCAACGACTGAGATACAGTGCGCTCGTTGCATCGCTCATTTCCGCGGGCGTGGTATGCGCACCCGCACGCGCTGCATGCGGAGGCGTGTACACCTGGGTCGGCAACCCTGTAACCGGAAATCTGGGCACGTGTCAGGAAGTCTATTTTCAAGACGTTTCGAAGAAAGTTCTTTTTTCGAACGATAACACCGGGACGACGATCACCGCGAGCGGTGACAACATTTATACGGATCAACTCGGGCCGAATCCGGGCGACGGCGCGTCATACGTCTCGACATTCATCAATGTCCACTCGACCTCTTCCAGCACGGCGATCGAGTTGCAAGGATCGCAAAAGATCGTGGGGGCTGCTACCGACGGACTTGAAACGGGAATATTCGTGCAGGCGCAGGGGACCGCGGGGGGGACGGCATCCTTATTGCTGAACGGAGCGGATCTGCAAATCAGCCTTGCGGCACCTCAAAGCAGCACATCGGGAGGAACGGGGATCTCTCTCGCCGGAAATTCCAACGCTCAGGCGTCACCACCGTATTCGGCATCTGCCGTGCTGACGGGGGCAACGAAGATCGCAATCGATGTAAACGGGACGGGCATCGTCGTGCAGGACGGCGCGGCATGGAACGGGAACGATCCCACAGGCTCATTGACGATCGGTGCCGCTATATCGCCGGACTACGGCATCAAGCTCACGAGTGCGGGTAGTTTCTTATCGAATTCGCAGTTTAACGTCACGGCGAACGGCGAAGGTATTTTGATTAATAGTGCCGGCCAATTCTCGTTGGATGGCGGTGATCGAGCGAGGAGTGCGATCAATGTTCCGGGCTGGAACAAAACCGGGGCAACGGAATATGAAGCTGGAATCGACTATTCGAACCGAGGGCAAGTGACTGGATCGGTCCAGAATGTGACGATCAACATGCTCGATACCGGCGCCAACGGCCTGCGCGGTAATGGCTATGGCATCAACATGCGCTCGGGCGGCCTTTCCCTGGAACACGTGACGATCAATTCGCAAAATATCGACGGTGCCGCGATCACGGGTGTTGGCGGTACGCTCGACGCCAGCGACCTCGCGATCAATGCACAAGGAAAGGGCACCGCGGGTATTCAAACGGAAGATCGCACGAATTCCATGTCATTCACGCTCGGTGGCGCGACGACGAATACCGTGAAAACAAGCGGCGATGCGGACCCGTCAAGCACGACATTCGGCAAGTACAAATACGCGGCCGGCATCAATCTGCTGGCCGGGAGCATCGATCTTTCGAATACCCACATCATCACGACCGGCGCACAGGCCTATGGCGTCTATCTGCGGCAGGGGACATTCAATGCGCACTTGTACGCGGGCGCGGGAACCGGCGTCAGCATTCAGACTAGCGGGGCGGGTGCGGACGGTGTGGTCTACGATCCGAAGAACGGCAACACCGCGGGGCTTTCCATCGCGTTCGATCCGAGCACGAAGATTTCGACCACGGGCGAAAACGCGAATGGCTTTGCAGCCGACGGTGAAAACCTGACGACTCCAGCCTCGGTCACGTTCGATTCTCTCGGCCTTAGCCTCTCGAACTTTTCCGTCTCCGGTGCCGGCGGGGCTGCAATCGACGCACGCAACGGCGCGCAAGTCGTGCTCGATAGCGATAACCTCGGCGCGGCGACGCTTTCCGCAGGGTCATTCGGCGCCAAGGCAGAGGCGGGCGGCAAGGTGACGTTCACCAACACTTCCCGTACCGGTGGCGCGGCACTGTGGGGGGCGGAAGGCGGCACGCTCGCCTTTAACGGCATCTCCGATGCGTCGGGTTCGACTATCGTGCTCGATCAAGGCGCGAATTCGCAAGCAGGCGGCCAGCTCGACTTGAGCGGCAGGACCTCGGACTTGACGGCAGGGCTCCTCCAATCGAATGGCACGGGCCCAATGAATGGCACCGTCAATCTCGGCAACAACAACCTCGTGCTCGATGGCGCCGGCACGTCATCCCCGTTTCAAGGGACGATCCAAGGCTCCGGTGGATTGACGATGACGGGCACCGGCACGCAGATCGTGTCCGGCGCGAATGTGTTCGACTACACCGGCGCGACCAGCATTCAAAACGGGACGCTGGCCGTACAAGACTCCGCGATCGGTAAGGACGCCAACGGAAACTGGAAGATGTTCCAGATCGGCGCACCGGGGCAGACAAACGGCACGCTCGATATCAGTGACAACGGAGGCGTCTTCGAGCTCGGCGGCATTTCGGGCGGTGGATCGGTCAAGCTTGGCATGACGGGCAGCCCGCTTTCGAGGCTCGTTCTGGTCAACGCAGGTACCAGTGCCTTTTCCGGAACGATTTCCGGCGATGGCGGCGTGACGCTCCAAGGCGGTACACAAACGTTCTCGGGTTCGAGCGTTTTCAATTACACGCGTGACACGCAGATCGCGGGGGGCACGCTCAAAGTTGGCGGCGCGAGTGGCTCTCACGTCGCGAATGGGCTTTTCCTTTTTACCTCGACAGGTGGCACGCTCGATGTCAGTGGCGGCGGTTTCACGTTAGGCGGCATTGCCACTGAGGATGGCGCCGCGAATGCCGCAGTCACGCTCGGTAATGCGAGCTCGCCCGCGAATCTGACGATGGCGGGATCGGGCAATTACAGCTATGCGGGAACGATCGCGGGTACGGGCGACATCGTGAAGACCGGTACGGGAGTCCAGACGCTCTCCGGCACCGCCGCGTTTGCCAATACCGGCAAGGCTGTGGTGCAAGACGGGGTGCTCGAAATCCGAAACATCAGCGATCCTGCTCAGTTCAACTACACCGTTGAGCTGAACGGAGGCTGGCTCGATCTGTCGGACAGCTCGTTCGATCCGTCCGGCGCAACGGCAACGCAATGGGCGCAACTGCATGTCACGGATGGTGCGAACGCGGGACGTGGCGGCATTCTCGCGGGCAACGACAAGATCACGCTAGGCCAGGACGGTGCGGATCAATCGGAGGCGGGACAGATCGGCGGCGATGGCTCGAACGTGAACAATGCGGGTGTCTTCGTGGTCAAATCCGGTTCCAATACCGTCACGCTAACGGGCGATAACCATTACGTCGGCTATACGCGTATCGCCGGTGGAACGCTGAAGGTCTCGCAAGACAGCAATCTCGGCGAGACGAACTGTGTCGTCAGTACCGCATGCGAGCGCGAAGTGATACTGGACGGTGGCAATCTCGAGATTGCCGGCGATTTCAGCTCGCAACGTCAAATTCAGTTGCGCCAGGACGGCCAGGTCCGTGTAGACGCGCCCGACAGCGGATCGACCGCCGCGACATTTGGCAGCGTGGCCGGCGAGGACCGGACGCTGACAAAAACGGGCGCCGGCAAGCTGGTCTTGACGGGAGAAAGCTTTCTCGGTCACGCGGATGTTCAGCAAGGCGCGCTCGATCTGGGCTCGGCTGTCGTCGATGCGACGAAGATGGCGGGCTCGAATGCCATCACGCAAGCGCAGGGCACGACTGTCAGCGTCACCGCCGGTGCAATCTCGAGTTCGACCGACGCCATCGTCGCAAACGGGACAAGCACGCTGAATCTTTCGAGCGGGACGACTGTGACGGCGGGAGCGGGCAGTGCCCTATATCGCGTGAACAGTGGAGTCGGCACGCTGAATGCGACGTCCGTCGAGTTGGCCGGCCTGCTGCAGGCACAAGGCACCGGCAGCCAACTCGCGCTTCATCTTCAGGGCGGCAGCGTCTACACGGGTACGCCGAGCCTGATCAACGGCGCGACGGCGAGTGTCTCGACCGATTCCACGAGTGTCTGGAATGTGACGGGCGATGCGGCGCTGACGGGGCTCGACAATCAAGGAACGATCGTCTTCGCCGATGCAGCGGCGACGGGACAGCCTGTCAGCAGCGCGAGCATCAAGGCCGCGCAGACGAGCGTTCCGGGTTATCACACGATTACGATCAACGGCAACTACAACGGCGGCGGCACGCTAAAGATGCGGACGGATTTGAGCAGCGGAGGGACATCGGCCAGTCCGAACACCGACCGCTTGCTGATCACGGGTAGCGCAGGCGGGCAGACCAAGCTCGACGTATCGGCGTCGGGAAGCAGCGCCATCGTGACCCCGTCCTCGTCCGGACAACCCACGGCGGCCCAAGGCATATCGCTCGTCCAGGTCGGTGGATCGGCCAGTGCGAATTCGTTCAAGCTGGCTGGCGACTACGTTGCCTTGCCGGGCAGCCCGTTTCAATACCGGCTTTTCGCCTATGGGCCAAGCGGCGGCGAAGGGTTGCCCGATTACACGCAAAGTGCGTTGCCCGGGGGCGAAGCGCAGGAGTGGGACTATCGACTCCAGCTCGCCTACGACGATCCGTCGCCCACGCCGGGCCGCCCGGCGCTTGTCCCACAAGGCAGTACCTACCTCACCGCCCCGCTCGCACTTCAACACTACGAGGCGACGATTATCGACAACCTTTATCGTCGGCTCGGCGATGTCCGCCACGGTCTGACCGACCCAGGCGGCTCCGAAGCTGAAGTGTTTGCGCGAACGATCGACTCGCGCGGCAGCTATCACACCGATCTTTCGTATCCACAGTATGGGTTGAACTTCAATCAAACCATTACCGCGCTGCAATTCGGCGGCAATTTTCTACATCGTTCAACCACCTATCACGATCTGCGTCTGGGCGTTGCATTCACGCTTGGTCACACATCGGTGACGCCGCAGGCCGCGGCCGACACTGCCAGTACCGCTTCCATCGACACCTACGGGCTTGCACTGACCGGCACGTGGCAGGACGCTAAAGGATGGTATGTCGATGGCGTGCTGTCGGCCGGGCGGTACGTCGGCACGGTGAACTCATCGCAGCGAGGTGAGGTTGGGCGGATTTCGGCGAACGGATACGACGCGTCGGTAGAGGTCGGCCGTACTTTCGGCTCGCCATACGGCATCGAAATTGAGCCGCACATGCAATGGCTCTCTCAGTCCATCGTCTTCGACAGCGGAACCGACAAAGACGGCGTGGTCAATTCGACGGACGATCTGTTTGCCTTGACCGGCCGGCTCGGCGTGCGCTTTTCAATGCCGGTTCCCGGGACACTTTCATGGAAGCCGTACGTGCGCGTCGACCTCTTGCACACCTGGATGAATTCGCCGAAGGCCATGCTCTCCGGGCAGGCGTTCGACGTCGGCCACCCGGGCAGTGCAATGGAAATGGGCATCGGCGCGACGGGTATGGTCACGCCGGCCCTGTCGATCTACGGCGAATTCTCCGGTAGACAGCGGCTCGGGCGGGGATTCAGCGATATCGGCGCAACGCTGGGCGTGCGCTATTCATTCTAAGCAAGGAGATCATCGATGTTGCCAATTGCCACAGAGAATGACCTGGGCGCGATCAAAGTCGGGGCGGGCCTGCACGCTGGCGATGACGGCACGTTGAGCGTGGTGAGCGAGGCGGCCAGTGGGCTTTCGATGATCGTGACATACGGTAGCCCGCCGACCGATTCGTCGATAGTCAACTGGTCGCCGACGAATCTCGTCACGGTTTATGGTCCGCCGAATATGCCGTTGATGATTACCGCGACCAATGGTGCGACGTTCATCGACCACGATCCCGGATTATCCGAAGTGATATTCGTTCGGCTCTCGTCGGAGGGCATCGGCCAAGCCCAGGTCGCGCTTGCCATCGATGCGAGCGATCGCATGACATCGATCGTTGCCGCGCCCTTCATCACGCCCCAGGATGCGGTTGGTCAAGAGGTAATCAAGGCTTTGGCCATCGCGCGGCCGGTGCAGTGCGCGACGCTCTTTTATCCTCCGATCATCGATACCTCGTGGGTGTTGCTTCAGAGCCTTGCGTACACGCGCGGCGCACCGAGCGACGGCGTGACACCTTGCGTTGTCACGGTGTTGGTCGATTATGCGGCGGCTGCCGATGCTCAGGTCGAGACACTGAAGATGAGCGTGACGGGAGGCGATGCGGTATTCGACAACAAAACGCAAAGTTTCGCGCCGCCGATATCCAATCACAACGGCTTTGGCATCGCGACGGCGAATCTTTATTGCAGCACTCCGGAGATCTCGACGATCGACATCTCGGTACCCAACGCGAATTTTCCCAACGATCGTGCTCGGGCCTATGTGTCGTTCGTCGAGCCGCCGCGCTGAAGCGTTCGGAAAGGCGCGAGTCACGCACGATCGGACCGGATCGCGGCGCACCCATGTAGGTCAGAGTGAATCGGAGGATGTGTGAAAAGGAAAGACGACACCAAGCCCAACATCAAGGTCGATATTCGAAATAGTCCTGAACCCGCCGATGGCAAGAGTCTCATCATGGTGAGGGCGCAGGTCTATACAACGGTCGGCGGCGTGACGCATGCCCCTCCGTCCCAGAAGGTCAGTTTTCAGATCGAAGACGGCGGCGAAGGACAAAGCAACGCAGTGTTCGCTGGCACAGGTACGAAGTACGCCGAGGACAAAAGCAACGGCACGACCGGCTGGACGCCGTGGCACTATTTCACGAGTACGCAGGCGGGAGGGGGCACGATGCTCGCGTACCTGAGCGCGGACAAGACCGTGTCGAACACGAAGGGGTTTCAGTTCGCGCCGCCCGACGGCGATTCCGGTTATGTGTTGGAGGTGTACGGGCAAGGCTACTATTGGAGCAATTTCAGCCCCTACCCGAACATGATCGGAGCGTACGCCACCAGTCCTTACTACGGGTCGGCGTTTTTCTTCGAGGCGGTAGGCAAAGACGCGATGAAAATCCGGGAGTCGAGCGGTTGTTACATCGTGGTCCAATCCGAGGAGTGGGTCACGCTCGGGCAACCAGGCGTTCCCGGAACGGTGTTTTCAAAAACTACTGTGAAGGGAAAGCCGTCGGTCGTTTCGCTTCAGTTGAACGGCCGGTATGTTTGCGCATGGCCGACCGGTTACCAACAAGAGTTGGGCGGTGGCTACGATCTCGTGGTGGCCCAGGCCGCCGCGGGCGATCCCAGCACGTTCTTCGAAATACACGAAGCGCCGATACCGCCCTACACGCTGACCATTACGCAATGTCCGGCTTCGATGAAATTGGGCGAAACCGCCAATGTGTCGGGCACGTTGACGGGCGTGGATGGCGCGGTGGCGTCAGCGACGTGCACCGTGCGCTATGGATATGGCGACAACATCCTCAAGGGGCCATCGCAGGTTCAGTGTGTCGACGGCAAGTTCTCATTCGATATGACAGCGGAAGCCTTGCCTCCGAATGGGGACGGTGTTGTGGTCGTCGAGTATCCGTGGCCGGACTATACGGCGATCGACGGAAAACGGTTCACGATAGTGCCGCAGAAATGACTTGGCTGACCCGCTCGTTCATCGCGGAGGGGAAAACATGAGCAACGACGATCAAACGAAGCAGCAGTCCCAGTCTGTCTCTGGGGCACCGACACAGGAGTCGCGAAACGTCGCGATCCAGGCTAAGGGAAGCCCTTACTACTGGTCCTTGTCGGGGGACATCTTCCACCTCGGACAAATTGTTGCGGCCGCAACGAGCCCGAATGACGATCGAGCCCAATTTGCGTTGGAGATCGTGCGGCGACAAGGCGAAAAAGAGCAGATAGTCAAGATCCGGGACAGCAGGGGTTGCTATGTAAAGGTCGAAGGTAGAGATCTCTACGCCACTGGACTGGACCCGACGATGTTCCGGATGACGACGGTTGACGTCTCCACAGTGACGCTCCAGCAGTCCAACGACGAATATGTGTACGGCGCGCCAAACAGCTATTACTACTTCTATGAAATCTATGCCGACGGGCAAGGAGGCGAGGGCGAGGTGATCGATTTCGTGCTCGTCGATCCATCACCGGCATCAACGCCGATCACGCTGCAATCAGTGGCAGTTCAAAACTATTATTTGAAGCTCGATGCGAATTTTTATGGCGTGACAAACGCTATTAGTGCCGTTGCAAATAACGTCGTTGATGCGACGTTTGAAAGCTTCGATCGCGGTGACGGCAGTATTGCGTTGAAGGCAAGCAATAGCCTGTTTGTTGGGGCATTTACGACAGGCATGATGCACTACACGTACGAGCTTGAAAACATGATGTGCGCGAGGTTGAACTCCGGTGACGACGCAAACGCGGCTATCAAGATCGAGGTGATCAGCGGCGACGGAGGGTATGGAAGTACGGTGCGGCTCCGGCACGTGCAATCCGGTTGCTATTACAAGGCCGTGTATTTCAACAACATGGGATATGGCATCCAGGCCATCACGACGGATTCCAACGATCCGTGGACGTCGTTCTACATAGATAATCCATCGACATGACGTAGCGCGACGGTACGAGAGGCGGGCAGGCGGTGGCTGACCGAGGCCTTCGGGCGAGGTATCATCTCCAATCTGCCGACTCCTTGTACGCCCCATCGCGACCATGAACGACCCATTTCATCTGGACACGCTCGCCGTGCGCGCCGGCACGGTCCGCACCGAATTCAACGAACACTCGGAATCGCTTTTCCTGACTTCGAGCTTTTGCTTCAAGAGCGCCGCCGAAGCGGCTGAGCGTTTCAAGCATTCCGAGGACTACTACACCTACTCGCGGTTCACGAACCCGACGGTCACGATGTTCCAGGACCGCCTTGCCGCGCTCGAAGGCGGCGAGGCCTGTATTGCGACGGCCTCCGGCATGAGTGCGATTCTCTCGGTGGTGATGGCCGCGCTGCAAACGGGCGACCACATCGTCAGCTCGCGCGCGCTGTTCGGCTCCACGCTCGGCCTTTTCACGCAGATATTCGGCCGCTTCGGTATCGCAACGACCTATGTCGATCCGAACGATCTCGACGCATGGCGAGCAGCCGTACGTCCCGAGACGAAGCTGTTCTTTGTCGAAACGCCTTCGAATCCGCTGACGGAGCTCTGCGATATCGAGGCGATCGGCCAGATCTCGAAGGCGGCCGGCGCGCTGTTCGTCGTCGACAATTCCTTTTGCAGCCCGGCCGTTCAGCAGCCGCTGAAGCTCGGCGCCGATGTCGTGATGCACTCGGCCACGAAGCTCATCGATGGGCAGGGACGGGTGCTTGGAGGAGCGCTCGTCGGTACGCGCCAGTTCATCATGGAGAAAGTGTTTCCGTTCGTGCGTACGGCCGGCCCGACGCTGTCCGCCTTCAACGCGTGGGTGCTGCTCAAGGGTCTCGAGACGCTTTCTTTGCGGGCCGAGCGCCATTCGGCCAGCGCGCTGACGCTGGCCCGTTGGCTCGAGGCGCATCCGCGCGTCAAGCGCGTCTACTACCCGGGCCTCGAATCGCATCCGCAATATGCGATCGCGCAGCGGCAACAGCGTTCAGGTGGCTCGGTGCTCGCGTTCGAGGTGCTCGGCGATACCCCGGAGGCTCAGCGCGCGAATGCGTGGCGTGTGATCGATGGTACCCGGCTGTGCTCGATCACGGC
>CBJLAJ010000038.1:0-36089 GCA_966421005.1 uncultured Paraburkholderia sp. | reverse complement strand
CCCGTGCCGTCGGGCGTGTCGTAGTCGCTGCCGAACACGCGCAGCTTATCGAGCTTACCGACCGCCACCTGTGCGACATACGGCATCAGATTGTTAGGAATCCCGGCCGGGTCCTCGCCGATGCGGCCGCTTTCATGCGCCCCCACCGGGTTGAAATAACGCAGCGTCGCGATGCGCCATTCAGCATCGGCCCGCTCGACATCGCGCAGAATCTGCTCCGCAATCAGCTTCGATTGCCCGTACGGGTTCGTCGCCGAAAGCGGGAACGATTCGTCGATCGGCGAGCGCTCGGGCACGCCATAGACGGTCGCCGAGGAGCTGAAGACGAACCGCTTCACGTTACGTGCTCGCATCGTATCGAGGACAGTGAGCAGGCTGTCGATGTTATTGCGGTAGTAGTCGATCGGCTTCGCCACCGATTCGCCGACGGCTTTCAATGCGGCGAAGTGAATCGAGGCATCGATCGGGTGTTTGTCGAAGACCTCGCCCATCGCGGCCGCATCGCAGGCATCGGCTTCATAGAACGCAACGGAGCGCCCCGAAATTTCCTCGATACGGCGCACGGCTTCACGTTTGCTGTTGACGAGGTTATCGACGATGACCACGTCATAACCGCTTCCCAGCAGTTCGACCGCCGTATGCGAGCCGATGAATCCCGCTCCACCCGTCACCAGAATCGTGCCTTTCGTCGCCATCTCGTGCTCCGTCAAAGATCAAGTGAAACGCCGGTATGTTCGCGCAGCGTTGTAAGGTATTGCGCGATGACGAACTGTTCGTCGAACTCGGCCGCCACCTTCTTGCGGCCACGCTCGCCCATCGCTCGCCGCTCATTGGGCGTGAGCGCCATCATCGCTTGCAGCTTGTCGGCAAGGCTGACCGCGTCTTTCGCCTCGCACAGAAAACCTGTGACGCCGTCCGCCACGACTTCGCGGCAACCCGGAACATCGGTTGCCACGATCGGCCGACCCATCGCCGAAGCTTCCATCAGCGTGCGCGGCACGCCTTCGCGATACGAGGGCAACACGACGCAGTCCGCGCTCGCAATGTGCCCGCGTACGTCATGCGCCTCACCCAGATATTCAACGAGACCTTCCTGTTCCCATGCCCGCACGGTCTCGAGCGTCACGGCGCTCGGATTATCGACCCCGGCCGGCCCGAGCAACTGAAACCGCGCGGCGGGATGCCGTTCGCGCAAGATCCGTGCCGCTTCGACATATTCGCCGACGCCCTTATCCCAAAGCAAGCGTCCAATCAGAAGAAATGTAAAGTTCTGTTTCTGTTGCGGCGCGCTGTAAGCGAAATGCTTCAAGTCGACGCCTTCTCCATTGAGCAGGCGTGCACGCTCCGGGTGCGCGAGCAGCCCCGATTCGACGAACGCCGTTTGATCGTCGGCGTTCAAGAACCATACTTCGCGTGGAAACCGGAACGCGAATCGATAGAGCGCTTTCGCCACGATTGCCGCGCGGCTCTTTTGGATGAAGACGTAGCCGAGGCCCGTCGTCACCGCAATCGACGGAATACGCGCAAGCCATGCGGCGACGGTGCCGTAGATGTTCGGTTTGATCGTGTAGTGAAAGACGAGGTCCGGCCTGATCGCGCGGTAATGGCGATAAAGCGCGGCCAGCGTGCGCAGGTCGTCTCGGGGATTGGTGCCTTTCGACGCCACGACGAGCTCGACGAAGCGGCAACCCATTTGCTCGAGAAGGGCGGTCGTACGATCGCGCGGTGCAATCACCGTCACCGTCGCACCATTGGCGACGAGCGTGCGAATCAGTCCTTGGCGATATGTGTAGATCGCAAACGACGTGTTGCAGACGAGGCAGATCGAGAGCGCTCGCGCAGCGGCGGCAGATCGGGCGGGCGAATTCATGCGGTATGGGCGGCGAAGAGGGCGCGCTTCATGCGGTGAAGCCATGTGTAGGGCGTGACGAGGTGCAGCAGATTCTTCGCGAGTCCTAACCAATCGTAGACATTGCGGGCATCGAAGTAGCGCACGCCGAGGCGGATCGTCGAGACGATCTGCTTGCGACGTTTCGTTGCGCTGATGCCGTCCGGATTGGCTTCGTAATAGAGCCCAAGCTCGGGCAGGTTCGCGCAGTCGTAGCGTTCCATGAGGCGCAGGAAAAGATCCAGGTCTTCGGCCGCGCGATATGCGACGCGGTAGTTGCCGACGGCACGCACCGCATCGACGCGCAGCATCATCGCCGGATGCACCAGTTGAGAGCGGAAAAAACGCAAGCGGCGAATGTCACGGGGCTCGGTGGCGGGCCGCAACGTGAAGAGCGGTTGGCCTTCGCGTGTCACCACCTGTGTCCACATGCCGACGCCGGCAACGTTCGGATGCGCTTCGAGGTAGGCACGCTGCTTGGCGAGGCGCTCGGGCGCGGCAAGGTCGCCGGCATCGATACGGGCGGCGTACTTGCAGCCGCGCGAGGCCAGCGCGTCGATGCCGGCTTGCAACGCGCGTTCGATGCCACCGTTTTGCGGCATGCGCAGAATCTCGACGGTAACATTGGGCAAGGCGGGTGCGACGATCGGCGGCGTGCTGCCGTCGTCGACGAGCAGCACGCGCACAGGCGCGCATTCCCGAAATGACGCCAGCGTGCGTTCGACGTCCGCTTGCCCGTTGTAGACGGGCATCAGCACCGAGACATCGGCAAGCGCGTCGTTCGACGTGGATGGCGGTGGGGTCGTGGACATCGTCAAGAAAGCTTGTAGCGAATGTAGTAGAGGTTCACCGCGGCGGCTGCGATATAGCCGGCCGCGAGGCCGACGAGCGCGCCATACGCACCGATGCGCGCGATGGCAACCTGGTTGACGACGAACGCGACGGCGAGCGCGAGCACCCACTTCGCGAGCAGAACGAACTTTGCCTGATATTTGAGCAGGACAAGATTGCCGATGGCTTCGATGCCAGCGGGCACCGAAAGCCAGACGCACCAGCGAAAAATGGCGACGGCGCCTTCGTAGCCTGGGCCGAACACGCGCGTGATGATCAGGTGTCCAAACAAGTCGAGCACGAACGCGCCGGCCGCCATCAGCGCGGCGGCGAACAGCATGAGCCGCCGTACGTTGGCGAGCAGTTTACCCGTGTCCTGTACGCGATAGACGAAGGCTGGCGCGATGGTTTGCGCGAGCATGAGCCCGAGCGCAATCCAGTTCTCGTTGATTTGTTGCGCGGCCGAATATCGGCCGAGATCGGCGAACGAAATGGCGCGCTCGAGCATGAGCCGGTCGAGCTTGAGGAACAGATACATGCAGACGAGGCCGATCCAGAACACGGTACCGGCGCTGGCGAAGTGGCGTAAAAGCGGCCTGTCGAGGCGCCAGCCGAGCGTGCCGCCGTGACGGCGCATGTAATAGACGACGAGCGCGGCGCCGATGACGGCTGATTCCGCTGCCCAGAGCCAGCCGAACGCGGCGGGCGCCATGGCGACGCGCACGAACAGATAAACGAACGCGGCCTTGGCGAGCGCGGTGACGATACTCGTCAGCAACTGCGGCTTGCTGTAGGTCATGCTTTGCAGCCACGAGTTGATGACGCCGATGAACGGCTCGCGAAAGAGCATGGTCACCGCGAGGCCGGCCAGCATGGCGCCGACGAGGGGGTCGGTCGCGCCAAGCGCGATGGCTGTCCAGGTCGCGGCGAGCGCCAGGGCCGACACGCTCATGCGCAGCGCGAAGGCGCTGCCGAGAACGGTGCCCAGTTCGGCGGGGGGACGATGCACGATCGTCGGGACGAGGATTTCGGCGCCGCAAACCCAGGTCACGGGTGCCAGCACGAGCAGCAATGTGTTCGCGTATTGCCATTTGCCGAATGCGTCGGGGCCCAGGTAGCGCGCAAGCAGGCCTGCGATGGCGATGGCGACGATGATTTGAGTCAGTCGTTCGAGCCCGAGCCAGACGATGTTCGCGACGGCTTTTGCCACGTCCCGATTGGCAAGACGCTTCAGCATACGGTGCGCGGCAGGGAAGGTGCGGGTCCCGGCACGCGTTTCGCTAACGCCTTGATACAAGCTTGCGCTGACGAATGTCCGGCAATGAAACGTCTTGGCATTAAAATGAGCGCGTCGTGCGTCCGTTGAAAAACGGCAATTATAAGTGGGAACTATCACGCACCCCTCGTGCGGCGGCGGTGCCAGGGAATTGGCGACACCGCATGCGGCGCGCTGTGTCGGGCGCTGCAACGTCGTTTTGCATCTTTTTTTGCAGACTGAGAGCCTATCCATGATTTCACAATCCATCTTCAAGGCGTATGACATTCGCGGCGTCGTGGGCAAGACGCTCGATGTCGACGTGGCGCGCATGATCGGCCGCGCGTTCGGCAGCGAAATTCGCGCGCAGGGCGGGGACGCCGTCGTCGTCGCGCGCGATGGGCGGTTGTCGGGCCCGTCGCTCGTTGCGGCACTTGCCGACGGGTTGCGCGCGGCGGGTGTCGACGTCGTCGATATCGGCATGGTGCCGACGCCGGTCGGCTACTTCGCGGCAAGCGTGCCGCTTGCGCTACCGAATGGCGAACGCTCGGTCGATTCGTGCATCGTCGTGACAGGTAGCCACAATCCGCCCGACTACAACGGCTTCAAGATGGTGTTGCGCGGCGCGGCCATTTACGGCGAGCAGATTCAAGCGCTTTACCGGCGCATCGTCGATGGCCAGTTCAGCGCGGGCAACGGCGGTTATGTCGAATACGATATCGGCGACAAATATATCGAGCGGATCGTCGGCGACGTAAAGCTCGCGCGCCCGATGAAGCTCGTCGTGGACGCGGGCAACGGTGTCGCGGGGGGGCTCGCCCCGCGTCTGTTCAAGGCGCTCGGATGCGAACTCGTCGAACTCTTCACCGATATCGACGGCAGCTTCCCCAATCATCACCCCGATCCAGCACACCCCGAAAACCTGCAGGACGTGATTCGCGCGCTGAAGGAAACCGACGCTGAAATCGGATTCGCATTCGATGGCGATGGCGATCGTCTTGGCGTTGTCACGAAGGATGGCCAGATCATTTATCCGGACCGTCAGCTGATGCTGTTCGCGCAGGAAATCCTGTCGCGCAATCCGGGTTCGCAGGTCATTTATGACGTCAAGTGCACGCGCAATCTCGCGACATGGGTACGCGAGCACGGCGGCGAACCCGTCATGTGGAAAACAGGCCATTCGCTCGTGAAGGCGAAGCTGCGCGAGACGGGGGCGCCGCTCGCGGGCGAAATGAGTGGACACGTGTTCTTCAAGGATCGCTGGTATGGCTTCGACGATGGCCTCTATACGGGTGCGCGTTTGCTCGAACTGCTCGCTCGCGTGAGCGATCCGAGCAAGCTGCTCAACGATCTGCCGAACTCGCTATCCACGCCTGAACTGCAACTGAAACTCGAAGAGGGCGAGAACTTCGCCCTGATCGGGCGTTTGCAGAAAGAGGCGCGGTTCGATGGGGCCGACGAGGTCATTACGATCGACGGATTGCGCGTGGAATATCCGGACGGTTTCGGGCTTGCGCGTTCGTCGAATACGACACCTGTCGTCGTGCTGCGTTTCGAGGCCGACAGCGCGGACGCGCTCGCGCGGATTCAGGACGCGTTCAGGCGAGTGATTCTGGCTGCCAAGCCGGACGCGAAGTTGCCGTTTTGAGTGTGGGCGCTGCCCAGGTGTCATGCCAGGGCAGCGTCAGCTGAAACTATCGCTAGGATTCAGCAACGCTGTCCTGCTTCCTACGTCCTCCTAAGCCACTAAGGCTCTGCGATTCCCGGGTCGGTCCATATCGCTGTCCACGCGCTCTTCTCTCCACGCCGAGACTCATGTTCTGCCAACTAGCTGGAGACTTCAACGACGCAATCGACGTGTTCAATCATCCGGTGCTGACGGCGCTGGACAGTCGGGAGGACTACGGGGAGGAGCGCTGGATAGCACTCGGTTGGATGAGGGCGATGATGGCGGTGGTGGTGTATGTGGAGCGCAGCGGGCCGGTGATCCGTATTATCTCAGCGCGCAAGGCGACGAAGCACGAGGCGAAACGATATGAGCAAAGTATCAAAGACTGACTGGAAACGGTTGGAAAAGCTCAAGGACGAGCAGATCGACACCAGCGATATAGCCAAATTGGATGATGAGTTCTTCGCGCGCGCCGAGCTACACGTTCCGCCCAAACAGGCGGTAACGATGCGACTGGACGTTGACGTCTTGAACTGGTTCAAAGAGCAAGGCCAGGGTTACCAGACACGCATCAACAAATTGCTGAGAGCGTACATGTTGGCGCATCAGCGCCGACATTCTTGAGTACAACCACAACCGAAGTGTCGAATGGCCAGCGGTAGATGGCAGGTCCGCGTCCGTGGCTTGCAAGCACTGCCACGGCGCCGGCCCCGCCGGCCGTGCAAATTCGCGGTACCTCTGCGCTAGCGCCGTAACGGAGCACAAATGCACACGATGAATGTCGGGAACGGGATCTTCGCCATCGCGGTTGTCATCGCGATGCTTTACCCATACATCAGGATCATCCGCCGAGCGGGCTACTCCGGATGGTGGTCGCTCATCATGTTCGTGCCGATCGTCAACATCGTCATGCTGTGGATATTCGCGTTTGCGAATTGGCCGGCGATCGATCGGACCGCTCGATAACCCACTGATGCGCCGCGGACCAAAGCTGGCGCGTCAGCGCCGGCATTCCTGAGCACACTCGCTCACCACCTGCTCGAAGCAGCCCACTGCATAGTCGACATCCTCGGGCGTCGTATACCGCCCGATGCTGATGCGAATCGTCCGGCTGGCCGCATCCTTGTCTAGCCCAAGCGCGGTCAACACGTGCGAAGGCGTACCGGCCGCCGAATTGCAGGCGGAAGTCGACGAGACAGCCAGATCGCCGGGCAGCATGAACGTGAAAAAAACCGGCAGATCGACAGTGAGGCTCAGCGTATGCGGAATCCGCCGCGCGGCACTGGCATTGAGCTTGACCCCTTCGAGACGAAGCACACTTTCGAGTAACCGCGCGCTCAGCCGCGCGATGCGCTCGTTATCGGCTTGCATCTGTGCCTGCGCTACCTCGCATGCCGTTCCCATTCCAACGATCTGATGCGTGGGCAGCGTGCCCGAGCGGAGCCCGCGTTCATGGCCCCCGCCGTGCATTTGCGGAGCAATGCGCTCGCATACGTCGCGGCTGACGTAGAGCGCGCCGATTCCTTTCGGCCCATAGACCTTGTGTGCCGACATCGACATCAGATCGATCCCGAGCGCGCGGACATCGATAGGCGTTTTGCCGAGCGCCTGGGCCGCATCGACGTGCAGCAGCGCACCTGCGTCATGGACGACGCGCGATATCGCGGCGATGTCGGTCAGCGTGCCAAGCTCGTTGTTGACGAGCATCAGCGACACGAGGCCCGTATCTTCGCGCAATGCAGCGGCCACCGTATCCGCCGTGATTTCGCCATGCTCGGAAGGGCGCAGATAACTGACGGGCATGCCGCGCTTTTCGAGGCTCGACATCGTATCGAGCACCGCCTTGTGCTCGAGCAGGCTGGTGACCATGTGCTGCCGTGCCTGCGCCGCATCGGCATAACCCTTCAATGCGAGATTGTTCGATTCGGTCGCGCCGGAAGTCCAGACGATCTCGTTGGGAGACGAGCCGATCAGCGCCGCGACCTGCTGGCGCCCACGCTCAACGAGTTGGCGCGCACGCTGACCCGCAGCATGCGAGCTCGATGCCGGGTTGCCGAACGCACCTGTCATGCCCAGGCATCCGGACATCGATTCGATGACGCTCGGATCCGCCGGCGTAGTGGCTGCATAGTCGAAATAGCGCAAATTGCCCGCGTCGCTCATCTTCTTTTCTCCGCTCTTCAAGAACGAAGCCGATCGTACGCGCAGTGCCCTAAAAAGTGCTTCCAAAATAAACCGGATATCGCATCAGATTTGGTTTTAATTTCTATCTCTTGCTGGTTTGATGGAATTGTTTTTCGCCTGACCGGCTGACCGACGAATTGACAGTGCTCTATGGCTGGCCAAGACGACGCAGCGCCTCGACCGCTGCACTGATATCGAGCGCCCGGTTCGTTTGCTGAAAGGCCTGTAACAGTAGCTGGATCGCCCGTCCGTCACCGCACACGACACCCGTCAAGCCGCGTTGCTCAGGATGGTGTTCGTCGAGCCAGTGACTGAGCGCGCGCAGGTCCGCCTGATATGTCTTGATGGCGCCCACCGTGAGGCCCGCAGCCCGTGCCGCGTTGCCGAAACGCTCGAGGACCGCCCTATCCCCCGGGCGCAGCGAGCGCCGAGGCTGGGTAGGCGGCGTGCCGCGCAGCGCAGCGATCGCGCCGCCGATGTGGGCACCGTGTGTCGACGAGCGCCCAATCGCATCGCGATACCGATTCACCAGAAAGTCCACCGCCGCTTGGTCGGCTCGCTCGATGTGCGTCAGGCCATCCGTCTTGGGGAAGTTCCGCCTTAGCCAGATACCAAACGCCCGCAGGTAGGTCTGGTGCGCCTGCAGGGTGCCCTTTGGCATGGACTCGCCTACATTCTGGCCAAAGCGTTTGAGCACGGCAGCGTCATTGATATGCTCGGCGGCGGCTACCGCTTCGGGGTCGTCGTTCGATGCCCCGCCTTTCATGCGCGGTACCACCACGAATTCGTGCTTATCGTGATCGCTCAACAGCTGAAATCGCTGGCCGCGAGCCGGTCCGCCCGGTAAAAGCACGTCGTCGGCTCCGTCAGGCCCGCTTCGCTTCGATAGCACTCGCGCGGTGATATGGCCGCCCCCGATAGCCAGCCTTAACGGGCGTTCGGCACCATCGAGGACAGGAGCAGGGCGCAAAGCCGAAAGTGGACCCGGCACCGTGCAAGCGGAGGCAGGTCCCGTAACGGCGGCTCGGTTATCACTGTGCGGGTCGTTAAGAGCGAACGATTCCAGTCGGTGGCCTGTAGCGCATACGTCCATGGCGATCAGTGCAAGGTGCTGAGACGGACTCTTTTAATCTACCCAGCTACCGGGCGGCCGGTGGAATCCGAAAAGACGTCATTGTGAACGACGAATAGTTGGTCCGCCTACGTAAAGCTGCAGCAAAAGCTTTATCTGCAGCCTAGGCGAGATCGTTGAAGGCACTGCGCACGCATGCCCATTGCTTCGCGATCGCGAGGGCGGTAGCGCCTCAAACGGATATCTAATCGAACTCAGGCCACTGCACGCATGCGGCCCTGTATATCTGGACAGAATGGTACCGTTTTGTAAGGAGAGCTAAATGAAGGGAATATCCAGCGACGATGCTCGCGCCGGAGGAAGCGCATTCGACGCTGCCGACAGTGCGCATCGTGTCGCGGTAGGCATGGATAGCGGCGCGGCGCGTTTCCGTTCGCCCGCGATCGACCGCCTGATGCAATTGGCGGAAGCGGAGACCTCCTCGCAAGGCGTACATTTCCGAGCCGGTGGCCAGGACGGCGACGCGAGCGCATGCAGCCCGACGCCGTTCGCCGAGAGCGCTGCCTCGAAAGCGCGGCGCCTGTATCTGGAAAGCGCCCGTGCATTCGAGGTGCCTTGTGAGGAATTCGATAAAGTGGCGATCGATGAATTGTTGTCGATTGCGAATGCACGCATCGGCATCGCGCGCCAGTCGCTGAACAATGCCGACGATCCCGATATTCCCATGCTCGAAGCGTTCGTTTGGTACATCGAAAACGCCCGTGCAAACAACATCGATGCCGGCGATCTCGAAATCGTGCCGCTGAAAGAAGCGCTTGCGCGCCTGAGGTGCGTGCTTCAGGAATGGAAGATGGTCAAAAAAACCGCGGAGCGTCCGGCAAGCTGGGAAGGGCACATCTCCTGCGCGATGTTTTTCTTTACGGTTCATCATCTTTACCGGCTCGCGGCACGCCCCGAATTCGCGACGATTCAGCCACAACCTGTCGATCCTAAGGAGGTCGATCGCGTGCTGGCGGCAACCGACGCATTGATTGAAAGGCCGTTCGCGGACACGCCCGACGACAGAGACAAGGCGGACCGCAACCTCCTTACGGCGTATCGCTGGTATATCGAGAACGCTGCGCAAGGCATCGTCGCCGCGGAGTTCCTGAAGCTTTTGCCGCTCCGAAAGGCACTCGAGGATCTCGATTCCATCGTCGAAAACTGGGATACGGTGCGAGGAAAAGAGGCTGCGGCCGATCAAGCCGCCGAGGCAAGCGGCGAGGTACAGGATATCAGTCCGCGCGAGCGCGCTTGGCAGGCTTTCACGAGCGGGGCGACCGTGTGCTTCGCTGCGCGGGACGAAGCCTTGCTGCGATCGCCTGACCCCGGAGCAAATCGTTAGCGGGCTATTGCGCTGTCGGGCCAACGGGCGCCGTCGCTGCCGGCTGCGACGCGAGACCGTTCTTCCCCGCGTCAGCCGGGGCCACGGCCGCAGCGGGTGTCGCCGGCGCCGCCGGCGGCGAGGCCGGCAACTCGCTCGATTTGATCTTCGAAGGTTGCGGCACCGGCACGGCTTTCACCACGGTATGCAGGTACTGATCGACATAATCGAAGAAACGATCGTAAAACTTCGACGATTGAATCGTTTCGCTCGACACCTTGACCATCGCGTCGCTGTTCGAGCGAATCGGCAGCGAAAGCGAGCCCAGGATGCTCAATCCGACACTTGCCGACGTGTCGCTCTTTTTCAGCGCATAGCCGCTTTGCACGGCGTTCGCATAGACGAGACTCGAGTTTTCGGCATCGTCGCCTTGCGTGCAAACGACGTGGAATTCCACGGTGATGTGTTTGTCGCCACTCGGTTGAAAGTCTTTGCTGGCGTCGATCGTATCGGAGCGGCTCGTCGTGGTCAGATACCCCTGGCTCAGCAGCGCGCGCCGCGCGGCCTCGCAGGCATCGGCCGAGGTTGCGCTGAAATGGCGCGAGAACGCGCTCGCACCCGTATCGAACATCTCCTGTTGAAACTTGGGCTGCGGCGGCGAGCTGGAGCACGCTGCCAGTACAGCGAGCCCGGCAAGCTGCGGCAGGAGGCCAAAACGAAAAAAGCGGTACGAACGGTGCATGATCGGGAACGGAACAATGAAGCCTTGCGGGCCGCGAGGCGCTCAAACGGGCTATTGTAGTGTGATCGGCGCCCGAAGAATAAGACGCTCATAAGCGCGGCAAGACGATACGACATCTGCCTGAGCGCCACTTCATCGCGGAAAAAACGCGCCGACGCGGTAAAATCGCGCGTTTGGGCGGCCCCGAAGCGCAACGTACGCAATATCGTCCGGTGTACGGCCGCCTTGCCGCCATCGTTTTTTTTCTTTTTCTTTCGGTGTGCAAAAGATACTGATCGTGCGAGTGTCGTCGCTGGGCGACGTCGTTCACAACATGCCGGCAGTCGCCGATATCAGGCGCCGCTACCCGGGCGCCGAAATCGACTGGCTCGTCGAAGAAAGTTTTGCCGACCTGGTGCGGCTCGTCGCGGGGGTGCGGCAGGCCATTCCGTTTTCGTTGCGGCGATGGCGCAAAGCGCCGCTGGCCTCGGCCACCTGGCGCGAGATCCGCGCGTTGCGCCGCGCGCTCGCCGCCGAGCGCTATGACCTCGTCATCGACTGTCAGGGCCTCATCAAAACGGCGTGGGTGGCGAGTTGGGCGCGCCGGCCGCTCGTCGGGCTCGGCAACCGCACCGACGGCGCGGGCTACGAATGGCCGGTTCGCTTTTTCTACGACCGGCTCGTGCCGATCGCGCCGCGCACGCATGTGGTCGAACGCACGCGCCAGCTCGTGGCCGCGGCGCTCGACCTGCCCGCGCCCACCCCGGCCGACGACATCGATTTCGGCCTCGATACGTCGCGCGCGGCATTGGCGTTGTCGGAGCTCGGGCTCAATCTTCCCATTCCCTACGCGGTGTTCGTGCACGCTACCTCGCGTGCCGATAAGCAGTGGCCCGATGCCAATTGGTTGGAGCTGGGCCGCGCGCTCGTCTCGCGCGGGATGTCGATCGTGCTGCCGTGGGGCAATGACGCGGAACGCGCGACGAGCGAACGGCTGGCGAAGGAGTTCAGTGCGGCCGCAATCGTGCCGCCGCGGCTTTCGCTGCCGGCGGTCGTCGGCTTGCTGGATGCCGCGGCCGTAACGGTCGGCGTGGATACGGGGCTCGTTCATATCGCCGCGGCGCTCGAGCGTCCGACGATCGAGTTGTACAATTTCGCGACCGCATGGCGCACGGGCGGCTATTGGTCGCCAAAGGTCGTCAACCTCGGCGAGGGCGGGCCGCCGCCATCGCTGCAGCAAGTGAAATCCTCCCTGGCCGGTTTTGGCCTCATCTGATCCGTTAGCGCAACGCGACCATGAACGAATCGCAAATCATTGAAGTGGCTGCGGGGGATTGGCAAGGGCAAGGCCTCTCGGTGCCCCGCGAGACCCTGCGGGCCGCACTCGAGCACGGCAAGGTACTGTATTTCCCGAATCTTGCCTTTCCGATCGAAGGCCACGACAAGGCGCTGCTCGATCCGGCGCTTGCCGATCCGAAACGCAAGAACATCAGCCTCGATCCCGCCGGCGGCGCATTGCGAGGCGTGCTCGGCGATGCTGCCACGCAATCGGCGGTGCGCGCGTTGATCGCGCGCTATCAGGCGAGCGCTCACACGCTTGTCGATGGCTTGCTGCCCGAATATCGCGGCAAGCTGCGCGCGGCGCCGACGAGCCTTCGGCTCATGCAGGTCGAGACGCGCCATACGTCATGGCGCAAGGACGATAGCCGTTTGCACGTCGACGCGTTTCCCTCCCGCCCGAATCGCGGCGAGCGCATCCTGCGCGTGTTCACGAACGTGAATCCGCACGGTGTGCCGCGCGTTTGGCGCGTCGGCGAACCGTTCGAACAGATGGCACGGCGCTTACTGCCGCGGATCAAGCCGCAAATGCCGGGCTCGGCATGGCTGCTCGAGCTCCTGCATGTCACAAAATCGCGACGCAGCGAATACGACCATCTGATGCTTCACTTGCACGACTGCATGAAGGCCGACCTCGATTATCAGAAATCGAGTCCGCAAGAAACGATTCCGTTTCCACCGGGTAGCGTATGGGTCTGCTTTTCCGATCAGACCGCGCATGCGGTCATGTCGGGCCAGTTCATGCTCGAGCAGACGTTCTTTTTGCCGCCCGATGCAATGGTTCAGCGCGAATGCTCGCCGATCGGCATTCTGGAGCGGCTCAAAGGCCGGGCGCTGGTTTGAGGAGCGCCGCCGTGATCGATTTTGCGCGGCTCGGTGCCGCCTTCCCATCGCGGGGAGACGCATGCTGAGAGCCCTCTATCGCGCGCTCTGGTGGATCGTCGCTCCGCTCGCTGTCGTGCGGCTTTTCGTCCGCTCGCGGCACGAGCGCGGCTATCGCGAGCATATCGGTGAGCGTTTCGGGCGCACGCCCGGCCGTCCGTTCGACGATCGCGCGCCGCTGATCTGGGTCCACGCGGTATCGGTCGGCGAAACGCGCGCTGCCGAGCCGCTCGTCGAAGCGCTCATGCGTGCAAGGCCCGACGCGCGCCTGCTCGTTACGCACATGACCCCGAGCGGCCGGGCGACGGGCGAGCGGCTCTTCGGGTCCCGGGTCGAACGCTGCTATCTGCCTTATGACATGCCGCATACGGTGCGCCGTTTTTTGCGTGCTTGGCGGCCCACGCTCGGCATTGTGATGGAAACGGAAGTGTGGCCGACGCTCCTCGACGAATGTCGGCGCGCCGACGTTCCGCTCGTGCTGGCGAACGCGCGCATGTCGGCGCGTTCTTACCGGCGCGCGGCACGTTTCGGTCGTGCCACGCGCGAAGTGTTCGGCGGTTTCTCGCGCGTGCTGGCGCAAAGTCCGGCCGACGCGGAGCGGTTGACGGCGCTCGGCGCTCGCGATGTCGCCGTGCTCGGCAACCTCAAATTCGATATGGCGACCCCCCCCGAGCTGACCGCGCGCGGTCGTGCGTGGCGCGCCGCAATCGGCACGCGTCCGGTCTGGGTGGCCGCGAGTACGCGCGAAGGCGAAGAGGGGCTGATCCTCGATGCGCTGGCCGCGCAGGCGACGAAGGACACGCTTTTGATTCTCGTACCCCGGCATCCGCAGCGCTTCGACGAAGTGGCGGCGCTGGTCGAGCGGCGTGGTTTGCGCCTCGAGCGTCGTACACGCTGGGGCGGCGAGGCGAAGGCTGCGGCTGCCGCGGGGCCTGTCGATATCGCGGCGTTACCGGCCGACGTGGCGGTGTTGCTGGGCGATTCGATGGGCGAGCTCGGCGCGTATTACGCGGCGGCCGATGTGGCCTTCATTGGCGGCAGCTTGTTGCCGCTCGGCGGTCAGAATCTGATCGAGGCCTGCGCGGTCGGCGTACCGGTGCTGATCGGGCCGCATGTGTTCAATTTCGCGCAGGCGACAGCCGATGCGGTGGCGGCCGGTGCCGCGCTACAGGTCAGCGATCCGGCCGATCTCGCGCGCGTGCTCGACGAACTTTTCTCGGACCGCGTGCGCCGCATTACGATGGGCGCGGCAGCATCTGCGTTTGCCGCGCGCCATCGCGGGACGACGCAACGTACCGTGGAAGTTCTGATGGCGTTGATGGAGGGGTGAGGGGTGAGCGATCGGCGAGCCCGAGTCACTTCTGCAGCAACCCCTTCGCCTCGATGAACGAAACCACCTGATCGAGCCCTTCCAGCGCTTTCAAATTACACATGACGAAAGGCCGATCGCCGCGCATTTTCTTCGCGTCGGATGCCATCACATCGAGATTGGCACCGACGAACGGCGCGAGGTCGGTCTTGTTGATGACGAGCAGGTCCGACTTCGTAATGCCGGGGCCGCCCTTGCGCGGGATCTTTTCGCCGCCCGCCACATCGATCACGTAGATCGTCAGGTCCGACAGCTCGGGGCTGAACGTGGCCGCGAGGTTATCGCCGCCCGATTCGATGAAGACGATATCCGCCTCCGGAAATCGCCCAAGCATACGGTCGACGGCTTCGAGGTTGATCGAGGCGTCCTCGCGAATGGCCGTGTGCGGGCATCCACCCGTCTCGACGCCCATGATGCGCTCGGCCGGCAACGCCCCCGAGATCGTCAGCAGACGCTGGTCTTCCTTCGTGTAGATATCGTTCGTGATCGCCACGAGATCGTAGCGATCGCGCATGGCCTTGCAGAGCATTTCGAGCAGTGTCGTTTTGCCCGAGCCCACGGGGCCGCCGACGCCGACTCGCAACGCCGGCAGTTTCTTCGTTCTCATGACGCAATCTCTCTTATCGATCTAGGAGCGGAATAGCCGCGAATATTGCAGTTCGTGGCGCGCTGAGAGCACGCCAAGCATCGGCGCGAACGTGTTGATGGCCTCGGGCGGTGTCGTCATCGCGCGTTCGACAGCGGCCTCGATTGCATCGCGCAGCGAAACGATGATGCGCTGTCCGGCCATCTGCCCGAGCGGCACCGCCTTGAGCGCCGCGGCAACCTGATTTTCTATCCAACTGAACGCATAGGCGGCGAGCGCGGCTTGCGTCTCGATGCCGTGCGCGGCCACGGCAAAAGCGAACGCGCTCGGCTGGGCAAGCGGTGCGAGCGCGGTGAGCGTTTCTCGCCTTGCCGCATCGCCCCATTCGAGCGAAAGGCACAGCTGCTTGAGCGACCAGCCCATCTGCTCGGTTTCACGTCGCAGTTCAGCCGATTCCCGGCTCGCGAGGAATTCGCTATCGGCCGTCATCAGCGCCGTAATGGCATCGGGATCGTGCGTATTCCACCGGGCAATCTGATGCGCCGTAAACGACAACTCGCACCGCGCGAGAACATTCGTCAGGCCGCTTGCGATCCATTCGGACGTGGAGTGTTCATCGACGACCCATTGCGAGTCGATTGCCGATTCGAGCCCTTGCGAATAACTGAACGCGCCGACCGGTAAAGCGGGCGATGCCAGATGCAGCAGCGTGGTCAGCTCAGCGATGCGCATGGCCGCTGCCGTGCCCGTGCCCGTGATCGTGATCGCAGTCGTGCGCATGATCATGGCCGCAGTCGTGATGGCCATGATGACCGTGAGCGTGCTTGTGCTCGTCGGCGTGACCATGGTCATGATCATGATCGTGCGAATGACCCTGCCCGCCATGATGTTCGTCGAAGACCCGCTGTGCGAGCGCGTAATCCTCGTCGAATGTTGCATCGTGCCCGTGCCGATGACCGCCGCCATACGCGCCAGTCTCGGGCTGAAACGGCAACGACGCTGCCTCGACGCTTACGCCAAGCCGCTTGAGCATCGATTCGAGCACCGAATCGGCTTCGAGCTTCAGATAGTCGGCACCCACTTCCACGGGCGTATGACGATTGCCGAGATGATAGGCGGCGCGCGTGAGCGTCAGCGTATCTTTCGCGCGCACGAGAAGCACGGCTTCGTTGGCGGCCACCACGCGCACGAGGCCGCCATCATCGGCCACCAGGACGTCCCCATCGGCGAGCACCGTGCCGCGAGGCAGCACGAGCGCCACCGCCTCGCCGTTATCGAGCGCGGCCGAAAGCCGGCTCTTGCAGCGTGCCTCGTAGGCGAGCGTCAGCGTCGGTGCCCGCGAAACGAGCGACGCCGCCAGCTTCACATGAGGGGCGATGCGTTTATCGATAGTGCGCATGTCGGAACCGGAATCGTCAGAACTCGAAACTCGCAAATCAGAAGAGGAAATACCGCTGCGCCATCGGCAGAACCGTGGCCGGCTCGCAAGTGAGTAACTCGCCGTTGGCGACGACTTGATAGGTCTCGGGGTCCACAGTGATCGATGGCTGCCAGGCATTATGGACCATGTCGGCTTTCGTGACGGTGCGGCAGCCGCGAACCGGCACGATCTGCTTGCTGAGCCCGTACCGCTCGGCAATTCCGGCCTCGACGGCCATCTGCGAAACGAACGTCAGCGACGTGCGCGCCAGCGCGCCGCCACGCGTCGCAAACATTTCGCGGTAATGCACGGGCTGTGGCGTCGGAATCGATGCGTTCGGATCGCCCATCTGCGCGAGCGCGATCATGCCGCCCTTGAGAATCAGCGATGGCTTGACGCCGAAAAACGCCGGCTCCCAGAACACGAGATCGGCCCACTTGCCCGGCTCGATCGAGCCGACTTCATGCGCGATGCCGTGCGTCAGCGCGGGATTGATCGTGTATTTGGCGATGTAGCGTTTCGCGCGGAAGTTGTCGTTGCGCGTGCTGTCTTCGGCCAGCGCTCCGCGTTGGGCTTTCATCTTATGCGCCGTTTGCCAGGTGCGAATGATGACTTCGCCGACACGCCCCATCGCCTGCGAGTCGGACGACAGCATCGAGAGTGCGCCGAGATCGTGCAGGATGTCCTCGGCCGCGATCGTTTCGCGCCGGATGCGCGATTCGGCAAATGCGAGGTCTTCGGCGATGGACGGATCGAGATGGTGGCAGACCATCAACATGTCGAGATGCTCGTCGAGCGTGTTGATGGTGTAGGGGCGCGTCGGATTCGTCGACGAGGGCAACACGTTCGCTTCGCCGCAGACCTTGATGATGTCGGGTGCATGGCCGCCGCCCGCGCCTTCTGTGTGATAGGTGTGGATCGTGCGGCCCTTGAACGCGGCCACCGTCGTTTCGACGAAACCGGCTTCGTTCAGCGTATCGGTGTGAATGGCCACTTGCGTGTCGGTATCGTCGGCGACCGACAGGCAATTGTCGATCGCGGCCGGTGTCGTGCCCCAATCCTCGTGCAGCTTGAGCCCGATGGCGCCGGCTTCGATCTGTTCGACGAGCGGCGCCGGAAGGCTCGCGTTGCCTTTGCCGAGAAAGCCAAGGTTGATCGGCCAGCCGTCGGCCGCTTGCAGCATGCGCTCCATGTGCCAGGGGCCGGGCGTGCAGGTCGTCGCATTGGTGCCCGTTGCGGGGCCGGTGCCGCCGCCGATCATCGTCGTGACACCCGAGGCGAGTGCTTCGTCGATCTGTTGAGGGCTGATGAAGTGAATGTGCGTATCGATGCCGCCGGCCGTCACGATGAGACCTTCGCCCGCGATGACTTCGGTCGCCGCACCGATGGCGATCGTCACGCCCGGTTGAATGTCTGGGTTGCCGGCTTTGCCGATGGCCGCGATGCGCCCGTTCTTGATGGCGATGTCGGCTTTGACGATACCCCAGTGATCGAGGATGACGGCGTTCGTGACGACGGTATCGGCCACGTCGGCGGCGCAACGTTGCGACTGTCCCATGCCGTCGCGTATCACCTTGCCGCCGCCGAACTTGACCTCTTCTCCATAGATGGTGAAGTCGCGTTCGACTTCGATCAGGAGCTCGGTGTCGGCGAGCCGGATCCGGTCGCCCGTGGTCGGGCCGAACATTTCCGCGTAGGCGCGGCGATCGATGCGCAATGTCATGACGGTTCGCAGTACTGAAGAGTAGGAGAGGGCGACAATGGCGGGCCTTCAGCGCGTTATAGCGGGCCCATCACCTTGCCGTTGAAGCCGTAGACCGTGCGGTCGCCGGCCAGCGCGACGAGTTCGACCGTACGTTCCTGTCCCGGCTCGAAGCGTACGGCCGTGCCCGCCGCAATGTTGAGCCGAAAGCCGCGCGCACGCTCGCGCTCGAACGATAGCGCGGCGTTGACTTCATAAAAATGGAAGTGCGAGCCGATCTGCACGGGACGATCGCCGGTATTGGCCACCGTGAGCGTGAGCGTTTCGCGGCCCGCGTTGAGCTCGATATCGCCGGGCTCGGTGAGGATTTCGCCAGGAGTCATGGGTCAAGACCTCGAACGATTGAGGAAGGCCTGCTGAGGCATACGCAGACACGGACGCCGCACGCGTGGCGTGTCATGGAACCTGTCACGGGATCGGATGGTGAACGGTAACGAGCTTGGTGCCGTCCGGAAACGTCGCTTCGATCTGGATGTCCGGAATCATCTCGGGCACGCCTTCCATGACGTCGTTGCGGGTAAGCAGTGTCGTGCCGTAGTGCATCAGCTCCGCGACCGTCTGCCCATCGCGCGCGCCTTCCATCAGTGCGGCCGTGATGAACGCGACGGCTTCAGGGTAATTGAGCTTGAGGCCGCGAGCCTTGCGGCGCTCGGCCAGCAGTGCGGCGGTGAAGATGAGCAGCTTGTCTTTTTCGCGTGGGGTAAGCTTCATCGCTTCGTGTCGTGCACCTGTAAGCGCGTTGAAAGCGCGTTATTGAACGAACTTCCGCAATTCTATGCTCTGCGGAGCGCCGAAGATCTGTTCGGGCGGCCCGCTCTCCCACACGCGGCCCTCATGCATGAAGACGACGGTATCGCTCACCCGGCGCGCGAAGCGCATTTCGTGGGTGACCATGATGAGCGTCATGCCTTCGCTCGCCAGTTGCTCGACCACCCCTAGCACTTCGCCTACGAGCTCGGGGTCGAGCGCGGACGTGATTTCATCGCACAGCAGCAGGGTGGGTTCCATCGCCAGTGCCCGGGCGATGGCCACGCGCTGTTGTTGCCCGCCCGAGAGTTGGTCGGGGTAAGCGTCGAATTTGTCGCCAAGACCGACGCGCTCGAGCATCCGCTGGGCGACGTCGCGCGCTTGGGCACGCGGTGCTTTTTTGACGACCGTCTGCGCGAGCATCACGTTTTCCCCCGCGCGCAGGTGCGGGAACAGGTTGTACTGCTGAAACACCATGCCGACCTTGAGCCGCAAACGCCGCAAGTCCGCATGACGTGCGTCGATGCGTTCGCCGTCAATGCCGATCGTTCCCGAATCGATGCTCTCCAGCCCGTTGAGCGTGCGCAGTAACGTGCTTTTTCCGGAGCCGCTGCGGCCGATGATCGTGACGACCTGACCCGACTCGACATTCAGATCGATGCCTTTCAAGACGTGCGCCGCGCCGAATTGCTTGTGCAGCTGCGAGACTTCAACGAGCGACATGGAGTTTCCTTTCGAGCGCACGCGCGGTGCGCGACAACGGGTAGCAGAGCATGAAATAAATGAGCGCGACGCAGCCATAGACCGCGAAAGGGCGGAACGTTGCGTTCGATATCACGGTGCCGGCTTTCGTGAGCTCGGTAAAACCGATGATCGAAACGAGCGCGGTGTCCTTTATTGCTTGAACGGAAAACCCGACGGTCGGCGCAATGGCGATGCGCAGCGCCTGCGGCAGGATGACATGACGCAGCTGCTCGAAGTAGCTCATCGCCAGACTGGCCGACGCTTCCCATTGGCCGCGCGGGATGGCCTCCACACAGCCGCGCCAGATCTCCGCCAGATAGGCGCTCGTGAAGAAGGTGAGGCCAAGCGTGGCTGCTACCCAGGGATCGACGTCCAGGCCAACCAGCGGCAGCCCGAAGAACACCACGAAGAGCTGCATCAAAAGCGGCGTGCCCTGAAACACCTCGATATAGAGCTTGGCGAACGCGCGGGGAAGCCGTGAGGGCGAAACGCGCGCGATCAGGAGCGCGAAGCCGGCCATGCCTCCCACGAGGAACGAGACGATCGACAGCACGACCGTCCAGCGTGCGGCAAGCAGCAGGTTCGAGACGATTTGGGCAAAGCTGAATTCGATCATCGCGCGCTCCGTGCAAAGAGCCGGCGGCCTGCCGCCTTGAGCGCCGCGCGCAGTGCAATGGCTAGCGCAAGATATGAGACGGTGATGATCAGGTAGGTCTCGAACGCGCGGAAATTGCGCGATTGAATGTAGCTCGCCGCATAGGTGAGGTCCGGTACCGAGATCTGCGAGACGACAGCCGAGCCCAGCATCACGATGACGATCTGGCTCACGAGCGCGGGGAACACCTTCGCCAGCGCCTGCGGCAGCACCACGTGCCGGTAGATCTGCGCAGGTGTCATGGCGAGCGACGCCGCGGCTTCGAGATGTCCGCGCGGCACGGCGGCCACACCGGCACGCACGATCTCGGTGGCATACGCGCCGAGATTGAGCGTCATCGCAATGATCGACGCCGAGTACTCGTCGAGCCGCATGCCGAGCGCGGGCAGGCCGAAGAACACGAAGAAGAGCTGAACGATGAAAGGCGTATTGCGAATTGCCTCGACATAGGCGCCAACGACCGCCCGCAGCGCGCGCGAGTGCGATTCGCGCGCGGCTGCGCCGCCCACGCCGAGCGTCACGCCGAGCACGGTCGCGGCAGCGGTCAACCCGAGCGTCAAGGTGGCGCCACGCGCGAACATGCCCGCGTACTGGGCGAGCTCGCCGAATTCGAGCGTATAGCTCATTACAGCGAGGCCGGCAACGGCTGGCCGAACCACTTCTTCGACATGGCGTCGAGTCTGCCGTCATGACGCGCCTGCGCAATCGCGGCATTCACCTTCTCGAGGAGCCGCGTCTCGTTCTTGTTGAGCCCAACGTAGCAAGGCGAATCCTTGATGACGAACTTCGGCTCGGGCTGGCGCGGCGGATGCTTTGCGACGATGGCTGCGGCTACCACGTTGCCAGCCGCGATCAACTGCACCTGGCCGGAGAGGAACGCCGCGATCGTGGCGTTGTTGTCCTCGAAGCGCTTGATCGTCGCGTTCGGGGCCATCTGCGTCAGTGCGATTTCCTCGAGCGCGCCGCGCGTGGCGCCCACCGTTTTACCCGTGAGATCGGCTGGCCCAGCCACCTTGATGTCGGCGGGGCCGAACACGCCCTGGTAGTACGGCGCATACGCTTGCGAGAAGTCGATCACCTTTTCGCGCTCGGGCGTCTTGCCGAGCGACGAGATCACGAGATCGACCTTGTTCGTCGTCAGATAGGGGATGCGATTCGCGCTATTGACCGGCACGAGCTGCACCTTGGCGCCCAGTGCCTTGGCGAGCAGCGCGGCCATGTCGACGTCGTAGCCCTGCGGCTGCATATCCGCGCCGACCGAGCCGAACGGGGGATAGTCCTCGGGGACGGCAACGCGCAGTACGCCGCTCTTGGCGACGGTGTCGAGCGCATCGGCGTGCGCATTCTGGCTCAGTGCAATCGAAAAGACGGCGGCGGCGGTGGCGAGCGCGGCGAACGTGCGCCCGATCAGGCGAGGCTTCATGAACAGGTCTCCTACGCGGCCACTCGCGCCGCAAGGAAAGCGGCGCCGACTATAGCCGGGTGAGCGCCCGATTGAGCAAGCTGCATGCCAACGCTCGGATCGCAGTTCTGACTGGTCCAACTGGTCAGTCCAGTCTCTCGATGCCGCTTTCAGTGCACTCGCGCGGTGCGTTCGTGCACGATTTGCCGATGTGCATGCCCGCCATTGGTGCGCGCGGACCGCTATGTCGACCAGAGGCGCAGCGCACGAGCCGGCACGCCGTGAACGATCGGGCGCAGCTGCGCCCAGTAGCGCTGCATCAGCAGTTGGACCGCCTCCATCGATGCACCCAGTGTGCGCATGAGCAGCACGCCGCCCGGCAACACCGTGACGCCCGCACGCAACGTCGTATCGAACGGCAGTTGGGGGGCAAGCGTTTCGGCTAGCTCCTGCGTGCAGGCGGGACCCACGGCCCACAGCGTGCCGAATACCGCGAAACCCGCGAGCCCTTGGGGTGCATCGCGTAGCGGATCGTCGGCGCGCAATGCGGCGCGCTCGTGCCAGAGCAACGGACCGCCGTCGGCTATGCGAATGGACGTGACGCTCGCGAACTCGCCCGCCGACCATCGCTCGCCAGCGGCCTGGCGGCCAAGCTGCATGGCGTCCCAGCCGATTGCCGTGGCGTCGGGCGCGATGGCGAGTTCGAAGGCGAGCTGGGCTCGCGCCGCGTCGAAGACGATGTTGTTTTGCGGCAGCCAGTCGAGCCTGGCACGGGAGCCCACATCGATTGCAATATGCTGCGCCGCGCTTCGTCCGTTCGCTTTGTACCACTTCGTCGCGCCCGGCGTAGTCAAGACGGCGTGCGAGCCCGCGCCCACGCTCACATCGATGGCGAGTCGGTCACCGCCCGCAACGCCCCCTGGCGGATGGACGATGACGGCATGACAAATCCCTTGTCCTTCGGGATAGAGCGGGCGCTGTACGCGCAACGGCCCGACGTGGCGCCGCATCGACAGCGTCGTACGTTCGGCGTCGTGCGTGAATCCGAGTTCGAGTCGCGCATCCCAGCCGCTCGACGAGGCGTCGAGAGCGATCGGCGGTGCGCCAGCGGCAGCGACGGAGCGTGCCGGTGAACCGGTGAGAGAGGCAGGGTGCGGCGAAGACATTGCGAAAAGCGAAGGGACGGTGCCGCGAATCTACACGAAAGTGCTTGCCAAGGGCAGGGGCAGTGGGCGCACACGAGGCGATACCCACGGGCTGGTGGCCTGCCCACCCTGCATCGTATCGAACATCAAACGGCGATCATCTCTCGCACGCCATGAGCTTCCATATCCGCACCCATGCCACCCGCGACGATCTCGCCGCGCCGCATGACCCAGTAGCGGTCCGCCAGCATGCGTGCGAAGTCGTAGTATTGCTCGACGAGCAGCACCGTCATGCCGGTTTCGTCGACGAGCTGCCGCAGCGTGCGGCCGATCTCCTGAATGATCGATGGCTGGATGCCCTCGGTTGGCTCGTCGAGTATCAGCAGTTGCGGCTCGCTCATCAATGCGCGGCCGATCGCGAGCTGTTGCTGCTGTCCTCCCGACAGATCGCCGCCGCGGCGTTTCTTCATTTCCTTGAGAACGGGAAACAGCGAATAGATCCGGTCGGGAACCTGGGAGGGCGCCTTGCGGCTCGCTGCGCCGACGAGCAGATTTTCTTCGACGGTGAGACGCGCGAAGATTTCCCGCCCCTGCGGGACATAGCCCAGCCCTTGCGCAACGCGCGCATGCGGCGCCAATGTCTCGAGCGTTTGGCCGGCCCAGGCGATCGTGCCGCTTTTCGCGCGCACGAGTCCCATGAGGCAGCGCAGCAGCGTCGTCTTGCCCACGCCGTTGCGGCCCAAGAGGACAGTCAGCGATCCTTTGGGCACCTCCATCGTCACATCACGCAGGATGTGACTGCCGCCATAGAATTGGTTGAGCCCGGTGATGTTCAGCATCGACGTCTTCCTCGTTTCGTCGGTTCGTCGTTTTATCGGTTCGCGTAAGCAGTCTGCGTGTGTTGGCCTGCATGTGGGACTGCCGCGGCCGCCCCTGTCACCGGCCGAGATACGACTCGATCACCGCATCGTTGCGCTTGACCTCGTCGAGCGAGCCTTCGGCCAGCACGCGCCCCTCCGCCATGACGGTCACACGCCCGCGTTCCCCGCTAAGGGCTGCAACGAATTCCATGTCGTGTTCGACGACGAGCATCGAACACGTGCCGCGTAACCGATCGAGCAGTGCGGCTAGCGCCATCGTTTCGTCGTCCGTCATGCCGGCCGCCGGTTCGTCTAGCAGCAGAAGCGCCGGCTGCTGCATGAGCAGCATGCCGATCTCGAGCCGCTGTTTCTGTCCGTGCGAGAGCTCGCCCGCGAGCCGCCGCGCCTGTGCCGCGAGGCCGATCGTCTCGAGTGTCGCCTCGATGCGTTGCTGCGCCTCGCGCGTCAGTTGCGCGCGCAACGACGCCCACCAGCCCTTGTCCATTTTCATCGCCAGTTCGAGGTTTTCCCAGACGGGATGCTGCTCGAACACGGTCGGCTTCTGAAACTTGCGGCCGATTCCCGCGCGTGCGATGGCGGGCTCGTCCATGTGCGTGAGATCGAGCGTCTGCCCGAGAAAGACCTTGCCGTGATCGGGGCGTGTCCTGCCCGTGACGACATCCATCATCGTCGTCTTGCCGGCGCCATTCGGTCCGATCACGCAGCGCAGCTCGCCCACGTCGAGCGAGAGCGAAAGCTTGTCGAGTGCGCGGAATCCGTCGAAGCTGACGGTGACATCTTCGACATAGAGGATCGTGCCGTGCGATACGTCGATTTCGCCGGGCGTCAGGACGTGTCCCGTGGTAGCGGTGCCGGATAGCGCATGCAGATCGACTGGGGTCTCGGTGGATGGCATCATGGCTTCGCCCTCCCATCGATCAGCGTTGGCGCCCGAGCGCTCGCTCGAGAGTCTTGCCAGCGCGTGAGCACGGTATCGACGAGACCTGCGAGTCCGCGTGGCATGACGAGCGGCACGACCACGAAGAGGGCGCCGAGGAAGAAGAGCCAATATTCGGCGAAGTAGGCCGTAAAGAGGCTCTTCGCACCGTTGACGGCGACGGCGCCCGCAATGGGTCCGAGCAGCGTGCCGCGTCCTCCGACAGCCACCCAGATCGCCATTTCGATCGAGTTGGCCGGCGACATTTCGCTGGGATTCACAATGCCGACTTGCGGCACATAGAGCGCACCGGCAATCGCGCAGAGCACGGCCGATAGCGTCCAGACGAAGAGCTTGTAGGCGAGGGGGCTGTAGCCGAGGAACATGAGTCGCGTTTCGCTGTCGCGCATGGCGGTGACGACGCGCCCGAGCTTCGAGACGACAATGGCGCGTGCCGCGATAAACGCCAGCACGAGCGTCGCGAATGTCAGCAGAAAGAGGACTGTGCGCGTGCCCGGATGCGTGATCGAAAACCCGGCGATGCGCTTGAAATCCGTGAAGCCGTTGTTGCCGCCGAATCCGGTTTCATTTCGATAGAAGAGCAACATCGCCGCATAAGTGAGCGCCTGCGTGATGATCGACAGATAAACGCCCTGCACGCGCGAACGAAACGCGAAAAAGCCGAATGTCCAGGCGAGTAGCGCGGGCACCAGCACGACCAGCGCGAGCGCATACCAGAGGTGCTCGGTGCCATGCCAGTACCAGGGCAACGCGTGCCAGTTGAGAAACACCATGAAGTCGGGCAGATCGCTGCCATAGACGCCATCGTGGCCGATCGCGCGCATCAGGTACATGCCGATGCCGTAGCCGCCGAGCGCAAAGAAAAGTCCGTGCCCCAGGCTCAGAATGCCGCAATAACCCCAGACCAGATCGAGCGCCAGCGCGGCGATCGCATAGCACATGAACTTGCCGCCGAGCGTGAGCGCATAGGCCGAAAGATGAAACGCGCTGGACGCCGGCAGCACGAGTGCCGCGAACGGCACGCCGATGCCGATCGCCATGATGAGCGCGAGTAGCGCGACCCATGCCGGGCGCGGCAACAACGCGCGGCGCGGCGGCAGGCCCAGTGCGAAGCCGGCGCCCGCGTCGACGCCCGCCGTTGCGGGCGAGGAGCCGGCATTGGAATGAAGGGGAGTGATGGAAGTCATCGCTTGCCTCATGCGCTGCGTCCTTTCAGGGCAAAAAGGCCCTGCGGACGCTTCTGAATGAACAGCACGATCAGCACGAGCACGGCAATCTTCGCGAGCACAGGGCCCGAGAACGGCTCGATCGCCTTGGCCAGCAGGCCGAGCCCGAAGCTGCCGAGCACGGTGCCCGCAAGCTGTCCGACGCCGCCCAGCACCACGGCCATGAACGAATCGACGATATAGCTTTGTCCGAGATCGGGGCCGACGTTGCCGATCTGCGAGAGTGCGCAACCTCCCAGCCCGGCAATGCCGGCACCGAATGCGAAGGCGTATGAATCGATGAGCGCGGTCTTGATGCCCACGCAGGCCGCCATATTGCGGTTTTGCGTGACGGCGCGCACGAAGAGTCCCAGCCGCGTGCGGGTGAGCACGGCCCAGGCAATGGCAATCACGGCCAGCGAGAAAGCGAGGATCGTGAGGCGGTTGTAAGGCAGGATCAGATCGGGAAACAGCGCGACGCCTCCCGTCATCCAATGGGGATTGGCAACCTGCACGTTTTGCGCGCCGAAGATGGAACGCGTTGCCTGCATCAGAACGAGGCTTACCCCGAAGGTCGTCAATAGCGTTTCGAGCGGCCTGCCATACAGGTGCCGAATGACGAGCCGCTCGATGACGATGCCGATCGCGGCCGCGGCCAGGAACGCGGCGGGGATGGCCACGAGCGGATACCAGTCGAACGCGCCCGGTGCATAGCGTTGGAAGAAATTTTGCACGAGGTAGGTGGCGTAGGCGCCAATCATCAGGAATTCGCCATGCGCCATATTGATGACGCCGATGACGCCATAGGTGATGGCCAGTCCGAGCGCCGCCAGCAACAGCACGCTGCCGAGCGAGATGCCCGCGAAGATCGTCCCCGCGATGCGGCTTTCGCGCGCCATTGCGTCGAGTGCGTCGATACCTTTTTGCGCCGTTTCGCGCACGCGCGCGTCCGGCTCCGCGAAGCTGCCGTCGGCCGCTTTCGCAACGAGTGGGCGCAGCAGCGCGTACATGTCCGGGTCGGGCCGGGCCGCGACGAGCGTAGCGGCTTCGAGGCGTTTGGCCGCGTCGCGGTCCGACAGCGCCGTCATGGCCCAGAGCGTATCGAGGCGCCGCTTGAGCGCCGGATCGGTTTCTTTTGCGCGGGCGCTGTCGATGAGCGGCTTCATCGACGGATCGGGGTTGGCGAGCAAAGCCTCGATGGCGGCGCGACGCGCCTGCGGATCGGGCGATGCGAGTCGGAGCCCGGCCAACGCCCCCGATACCTTACTGCGCAACAGGTTGTTGAGCGTGATGGGTTGTGCGTCGCCGATCGCCACGGTCTTGCCCGTTATCGCGTCGCGCGCGTGGTCCGCATCGTCGCTATCCTCGATCAGTACCTGACCGGACGCGCTGCCAAGCGCGCGATTGTCGGCCAAAGCATTGAGGACTGCCAATGAAGCGGGATCGTGCATGGCGACGAGCTTGTCGATGGCCGCCGATTTTTCCTCGAAGTCGTCACCCGCGAGCGGCGCCAGCTCCGGGGGCGTCAGTGCATGAGCGGCACTGGCGAATAACGTACAAAGCAGCAACGGCAGAGCACACAGGCAACAGCGTAAGCGAGCGATCATGAATGACGGCGCCGTGTGAGGGGTGAATGACAAGCCGCCAGCGGGAGCGGCAACTGCGACGGCAACGACGACCGGTGGCGCAAGAGCGGACGCGACGACACATGCGGCGCGCCCGCTCTTCGGAACCGGCGTCAGCCGGGCGTCGAATGCCGCGTTATGCGACGAACCGCCGACGCAGGAACCCGGGAATCGAGGCGACGACATCGGGTTTGCCCTGGTTGCCCGCGATATAAGGGCTCCACGGTTGCGCCCGGATCGCTTGCTTGGTCTTCCAGACGACATTGAACTGGCCGTCGCCGCGGATCTCTCCGATCATGACGGGCTTGTGCAAATGATGGTTGCCATCCATCGAGAGGACGAAGCCGGACGGTGCGTTGAACGTCTGGCCGATCATGGCCGTGCGCACTTTGTCGACGTCGGTGCTCTTTGCCTTCTCGACGGCCTGCTTCCACATATGGATGCCGACGAAGGTCGCTTCCATGGGATCGTTCGTGACGCGCTTTGCGCCACCCGGCAGCTTTTGCGATGCGACCCACTCGGCCCACTGCGACTTGAACTTGTTGTTCTCGCCGGCCTTGACGGACATGAAGTAGTTCCATGCGGCGAGGTGGCCGACGAGCGGTTTCGTATCGATGCCGCGCAGCTCCTCTTCGCCTACCGAAAACGCGACCACGGGCACGTCCGTGGCTTTGAGCCCCTGATTGCCGAGCTCCTTGTAGAACGGCACGTTCGAATCGCCGTTGATCGTGGAGACGACCGTCGTCTTGCCGCCTTGCGCGAAGCTCTTGATATTCGCGACGATCGTTTGATAGTCGCTATGGCCGAACGGTGTATAGACCTCCTGAATATCGGCGTCCTTCACACCCTTCGAATGGAGGAAAGCACGCAGAATCTTGTTGGTCGTACGCGGATAGACGTAGTCGGTGCCGAGCAGGAAAAAGCGCTTGGCGCCGCCGCCTTCGGGGCTCATCAGATACTCGACAGCGGGAATCGCCTGCTGATTCGGCGCCGCGCCCGTGTAGAAGACGTTGCGCGACATTTCCTCGCCTTCATATTGCACGGGGTAGTAAAGGAGACCGTTGAGCTCCTCGAACACCGGCAGGACCGATTTGCGCGATACGGAAGTCCAGCATCCGAACACGCATGCAACCTTGTCCTGCGTCAGCAATTGGCGCGCTTTTTCGGCGAACAACGGCCAGTTCGAGGCCGGATCGACAACCACCGGCTCGATTGGCCGACCCAGCACGCCGCCCTTCGCATTGATTTCGGCGATCGTCATCAACGCGGTGTCTTTGAGCGACGTTTCCGAGATCGCCATCGTGCCCGACAGCGAATGCAGTATGCCGACCTTGATGGGGCCTTTCGATTCGGCCCGTGCGAACGGGCTCTGTCCTGCGAGCGCGAGCGCGCTCGATGCCGTGCCGAGCTTCAACACGCTACGACGTTTCATGTGCTTCCCCTTGCCGTGGGTGAGATGCGATTTATAGGGATAGGACCGCCAAAGAAGCTGCCGAAGAGGTGCGGAATATTCGGCCCGCCGACCAGTGCAAGCTATGTGCCAGCGGCTGAACGACGCATACGCGCAGCATTGGCGACGGGTGCGGCCGCACATAAGGCGCGTGGGGGTGCAAAAGTGGTGCGCGCAGGGGCGGCATGTGCCTCCTGGCGGTGCTTCGCGCGCAGAGATGATGCGTGGCGTGGGTGAAGATGGTGAAGCGTGCCCGCTAAAAGACAAAACGCCGGCGTGTAGCCGGCGTTTTACCGATCGAACGGTTCGAGCGACGCGAACCGTTGCTTAGGGCGTGCTCAGTAAGTGGGTACGGCCGGATCGACCTGACGCGACCAGGCGTCGATGCCGCCTTGCAGATTGAACACCTGCTTGAAGCCCCGCGATTCGAGGAACATCGCCACGTTGGCGCTGCGTGCGCCGTGATGGCAGATGCAGACGACGGGCGTTTCGTCGTCGAGCTCTTCGCTGCGAGCCGGAATCTCTCGCATCGGAATCGAGACGGCGCCGCTGATGGCGGCGGTAGCGAGCTCCCAGGGCTCGCGTACGTCGAGCAGTACGGGCGCGGGCCGCGAATCGTCAGCCAGCCATTGGGCGAGGTCGGGAGCGGTCACGTTTTGCATCGGGGCACTCTTGAGCAAGGTAGGGCGGCGGCGCCGCGGGCACGATACACCGGTGCGCCCGCGGCCAGTGTCGCGGTTTGCGTCAGAACTTGAAGCGCGGCGGCTCGACTGCGTTCATGAGCGGCTCGACATACGTTTCGAACACATCCGCGACGCGGAACTGTTTCTCGTCGATACGCGTGATGATCTGAGCCTTCATGACAGGGGCGACGCCGACGAACGCGGCGAGGCGGCCGCCGACCTTCAACTGTTCGAGCATTTCCTGCGGTAGGACGGGCAGACCGCCCGAGACGCAGATGACATCGTAAGGCGCCGCGCCGATCCAGCCGCGCGCGCCGTCACCCGTCTCGACCTGAACGTTCAACACACCGTTATCGGCGAGGTTTTGCCTGGCCAGTTCGGCGAGTTCGGGCTTGATGTCGATCGTCAGGACGTTGCGCGCGCGATGCGCGAGCAGTGCCGCCATATAGCCGGAGCCCGCACCGATTTCGAGCACGCTCTCGTGCTTCTTGACCGCCAGTTCTTGCAACACGCGGGCTTCGACGCGCGGGGCGAACATGTGCTCGCCTGCCGGCAGCGGCAGTTCAAGATCCGCGAAGGCCAGATCGCGATAGGCTGCGGCGACGAAGTTCTCACGTTTGACGATCGCGAGCAGGTTCAGCACATCCTGGTCCAACACGTCCCAGGGGCGGATTTGCTGCTCGATCATGTTGAAACGGGCTTGCTCGATGTTCATGGCGACTTGACGGGCGTAAGACGAAAGCGGTTCGACAGCTTGAATGAGAGAAACTGCGGGATTGTACCAAACCGCGGGCCGGCTTCGGGGTAGGCGAGTTGGTCCGGCGGTGGGCCATACGGCATGCTCAGCGCCCGCTGCGCTTGATTTGGGCGTCGAACGCCGCATCGAGCTTGCTCGCTTTTTTCGGCTTCGCGGGCGAGAGCGAATCGACGAACGCGACGAACGCGTCGAGCGGCATCGGTTCGCCGACCTGCTGCTCCACGCCGCTCGCGCGATCCACGAGGCGGAACACGCCGCCGGGCAAGCTGAGGGCGGCATAAGCGCTGTTGCCGCTGCGTGTCTTGAGTCGTTCCACTGCGTAGATTGCTTTCGTGCCGCGCATGATTCGGTTCTCGTCGAGCTGAATGCCGCAAAACATCCACTGTAACAAGGTCGGTCGCGCGGCGCCGGTTTTGGGCGTATCGGCGCGAACGCAGGCACAATGCCGCTTGAAATATTGCCCGAGCGAGCGCGCGAAGAGCGGCGAGCCGGTTTTTACCATGTATCGAGGATTTTCCCTGTGGCCGCCGATGTATCGATGACGCCCCCGGACGGCGGGCACGCGTGTCGCCCCGGCTGCGGCGCCTGCTGCATCGCGCCGTCGATCACGAGCCCGATTCCGGGCATGCCGCACGGCAAGCCGGCTGGCGTACGCTGCGTTCAGCTCGACGACGACAACCGCTGCGCGATCTTCGGGCGCCCCGAGCGTCCGGCCTGCTGCGGCGGCCTGCAGCCCGACGCGCAGATGTGCGGTGCATCGCGCGGCGAGGCGCTCGTCTGGCTCACTCGTCTGGAGGAACTGACGCGGCCGGGCGCAGGTCTGCCGGATGTCGAATCATCTATCCACGGAGAAGCTGCATGACCGATGTCGTTCGTTCGCACCGGCGTAAATTCGTGCGGACGGCTGTGACGCTCGCGGGCTGGGCCGCGCTTGCCGCGCCTTTTGCCGCCTGTGCGAGCCGCACGTTTCCTTTCATCCCCGATCACTACACGTTTTCGCAGCGGCAGGTGCAGGCCGCCGTCGCACGCAAGTTTCCGTATCGCCGGACGGTATCGCAGCTCTTCGATCTGGCGTTCACGAATCCGGTCGTCGGCTTTGCACCGGATGCGAACCGCGTGACGATCACAGCCGACGCGCACGTGACGAGCCCCTTCCTGCAAGACCCGGTGGATGGTGTGCTGACGTTGTCGAGCCGCCTCGAGTACGACGGCGCCCAGCATGCCGTGGTGCTGCGTTCGCCGAGCGTCGACCATGTCGATGTCGCGGGCGAGGCGCGGGCCTATCGGCAGCAGATCGAAGCGGCGGGCGCGCTCGCTGCCGCGCAATGGCTGGACGGATATCCGATCTATACGTTCAAGCCCGAAGAACTGCAATTTGCCGGCGCCACCTTCGAACCCGGTACAATCACGATCCTTACAAACGGCATACGCGTTCAGATCGTCGAGAAATAGCTCGGCGCGTTGCCCTCTGGAGGCTCGATGGATTGGATTCTGATCGCCAAGGCGGTAGCTCTCGGCATCGTCGAGGGCATCACCGAATTCCTGCCGGTGTCGAGCACCGGCCATTTGATCCTCGCCGGCAATCTGCTCGATTTCAATGGCAGCGGCGCAAAGACGTTTCTCGTCGTCATCCAGTTCGGCGCAATTCTGGCGGTATGCTGGGAATATCGGCGGCGCATTGCGGCTGTTGTCGCCGGGCTCTTCACCGACGTTGGCGCGCGGCGCTTCGCCGTCAATGTCGTGATTGCGACGATACCCGCTGTCGCGCTCGGCGTACTCTTCGAGGCGCAGATCAAACGGGCCCTTTTTGCGCCGGTGCCCGTGGCGTTTGCGCTCGTGATGGGCGGAATCGTCATTCTATGGGCGCAGGCGCGCGAGCGTTCGGCCGGCGAGGCGGGGCCACGTATCGGCTCGCTCGACGAATTGCGGCCGCTCGATGCGTTCAAGGTCGGCTGCGCGCAATGCTGCGCGCTGATTCCGGGCGTTTCGCGCTCTGGCTCCACGATCATCGGCGCCATGCTGCTCGGCGTCGAGCGGCGCGTGGCAACTGAGTTTTCGTTTTTCCTGGCCATTCCCATCATCGTCGGCGCTACGCTCTACGAGCTCGTCAAGCACGGACATGGCGCGCTCGCCGGCACGGGCAGCGTGTTGACGGTAGGCACAGTGGCCGCGTTCGTCAGTGCATTCGTGTGCGTGCGCTGGCTGCTGCGCTATCTCGCCACGCATGACTTCACCGTGTTCGCGTGGTATCGCATCGCGTTCGGGATGCTCGTGCTCGTCATCGGCTATAGCGGCGAACTCGACTGGCGGGCTTGAGTGCTCCTCGGCCGCGCTAGCGTACCAGCGCACCGAGGGCATCAATCCGCGCGTTTTTTGAAGACCAGATCCCATACGCCGTGCCCGAGGCGCAGGCCGCGGCGCTCGAACTTCGTCACCGGGCGGTATTCGGGCCGCGGCGCATAGTCTTGCGCCGTGTTGTCGAGCGAAGGCTCCGCGCTGAGCACTTCGAGCATCTGCTCGGCATAGTTCTGCCAATCTGTCGCGCAATGGAGATAGGCACCGGGCTTGAGCCGCGAGACCAACTGAGCGACGAACGGCGGCTGAATCAAGCGGCGCTTGTGGTGGCGAGCCTTGTGCCACGGGTCCGGAAAGAAAATGTGCACGCCGTCGAGCGATGCCGGCATCAACATGTGCTCGATCACCTCCACCGCATCGTGCTGAACGATACGAATATTGGTGAGCGCCTGCTCGTCGATCAATTTGAGGAGGGCGCCCACACCCGGCTCGTGCACTTCGACACCGATGAAATCGTCGCTGGGCCGCCGCTCGGCGATCTCCGCGGTCGTTGCGCCCATCCCGAAGCCAATTTCGAGCACGCGCGGCGCTTCGCGGCCGAATATCGCTTTCCAATCGGCAGGCGCGGATGAGTAGGGCACGACAAAGCGCGGCCCGAGTTCGTCGAGCGCGCGGCGTTGGCCCGTGGAAACGCGGCCGGCGCGCGTGACGAAGCTGCGGATGCGTCGCAGGTGCGGCTTGTCGGCCGTGGGGTCGGATGTTTCGCGCGTGGCGTCATGCGCGGCGGGTGAGGCTGAGCCGTTCGCGGCGGCGGCGCCGTCACGGTCGTCGCGCTGGCCGGCGTCATCGTTGGAATGGTGGATCATCGTTAAAACAGTCGTTGGAAGGCGCGTTGCGATGTGGGCGGGGCGGGCCAATGCCCGCCGCCGGCGCCGAGCCGTAAGGTGCGCGAGATTGTAGACGAGAGCGCGAAGCGGCGGAATCCCGTGCTTGCACGGCGTTGGGGGAAGTCAGTCTGCGACGATGACGTGGACGCGCGACGGAAACTCCAGATCGAATTCGCGCACGCGCCCAACTCGTACATCGAGCAACAGCCGTTCGGCCTCGCCAAGCAGTTGTTCAAAGCGTGGCGTATCGTGCGCGAATTTATCTTCGCGCTCATGCAGGATGGCCCGCCGGGCATCGACAAGTAGCGCGACGGCGCTGGTGCGGGACATGAAATACCGTTCCATTGTGGGCGGTTGGATCGGGAGAAATGAGTCGGGCGTCGATTGTCGCGTGAATTGCGTGACGATGCATCGACAGTGGGCCCGCGGAAAAATTCTGCACGCCCCAAAAAATAGGGCGTGCATGGGACACCGCATGGCGGACCGATGCGCTGCAATGTCGCGCTGCGTTTCCCGCTAATACGTAGCATCGGCTTGCTGACGATGCGTCAGCCGTTATTTTCGGCGGCTTGATGCACGCCGGGAATGGAGACAGGCATGCAAGCTCTGCAGCCCGAGCGCGGCGGAACCCGGCGCGTGCGCGCCCAACGCGCGAGACGTCTGGCAATTTGGCTTTTGACAGCCGGCATCTGTGTGTCGTGCGGCGGTGGTGGGTCCGATAGCAGCCATGTGGAGCTAGGCGGCGGGGGCGCGGGCGGCACCGGCACCGGCACAGGAAGCGGCAGCGGATCGGGAAGCGGAGGAGGCAGTGGCGGCCCGGGTGGCATGGGCGGCATGGCTTTCGCGACCGATGTGCTGATGCACCACAATGACCTGGCGCGCACGGGCGAGATGTTGGCCGAAACGACGCTCACGCCGGCCAACGTGCGTGCGGCCACGTTCGGCAAGGTGAGTTTCCTGCCGGCCGACGGCAAAGTGGACGCCGAACCACTCTTCGCCACCAGCCAACCGATCGGTGGCGCCGCGCACAACGTCGTCTATGTCGCGACCGAGCACGATAGCGTCTATGCCTATGACGCCGATACGTTCGCGCTGTTATGGCATGTCTCGCTGACGGGCAGTGGCGAGACGCCGAGCGACGATCGCGGCTGTCGGGACTTCACCCCGGAAATCGGCGTCACCTCCACGCCTGTGATCGACCGCAATCGCGGCGCGAACGGCGTGCTCTACGCTGTTGCGATGACCAAGGACGCGAGCGGCGGCTATCACCAGCGTCTGCATGCACTCGATTTATCGACTGGCGGCGAAGTGCTTGGGGGGCCCACCGAGATTGCCGCGACTTTTCCGGGCAACGGCAGCGGCAGCGTGAACGGGGTAATACGGTTCGATCCGTCGCTGTATACGGAGCGCGCGGCGCTGACGCTCGTCGGCGGCAATCTCTACATGGGGTGGACCTCTCACTGCATGGCGGGCCCTTACACCGGCTGGATGATGTCGTACAGCGCGGACACCCTGCAGCAAACCGGCGCGCTCAACATTACGCCGAACGGTAGCGCGGGTGCGGTCTGGATGGCCGGCTCCGGCATGGCCTCCGACGGCACGTCGCTCTTTGTCGTCGATGGCGATGGCACATTCGATACGACGCTCAATGCTCAGGGCATGCCGAGCGGCGGCGATTTCGGCAATGCGTTCATGAAGCTTTCGGCCGCGCCGCTTGCCGTCACGGATTACTTCGCGATGTCGAACACGGTCTCGGAATCCAGCACCGACGACGACTTCGGTTCGGGTGGCGCGATGCTGCTGCCGGATCAGATTGCGGCGGATGGCACCGTCAAGCACTTGGCTGTGGCTGCCGGCAAGAACAACAAGATCTATGTTGTCGATCGCGATGCGATGGGCAAGTTCGATCCTGCGGCCGACCACATCTGGCAGGAACTGGCGCCGGGCACGCTGGCGGGCGGCATCTGGGGCTCCCCCGCGTACTACAACGGTGTGGTGTACTACGGCGGGCTCAACGACAATCTCAAGGCGTTGCCGATCACGAACGCGCTTCTCGCAACGAGCGCGGCATCGAAGAGCCCGACGACGTTTCCCTATCCGGGCGCGACGCCGGCGATCTCTGCCAACGGTGCGTCGAATGGCATCGTATGGGCTGCGCAAAACGGCGCGACGGGCGTGCTGCACGCCTATGACGCCGGCAATCTGGGCAACGAGCTCTACAACAGCAATCAGTCCGGCGCGCGCGATCAATGGGGGCCCGGCAACAAGTTCATTACGCCAATGATTGCGCTGGGCAAAGTGTATGTCGGCGCAACGAACGGGGTGGCTGTCTTCGG
>CBJLAJ010000037.1:0-36221 GCA_966421005.1 uncultured Paraburkholderia sp. | reverse complement strand
ACCAGGGACCTACGGATTAACAGTCCGGCGCTCTACCGACTGAGCTATCGGGGAACAACAGCAGAGAAACGAGATTCTATGGGGCGATGCAGGTACTGTCAATACCCTCGCCCGAGGAGATGACGGACAGTGCTGGCCGCGCTTGCCGGGGCGCGCAAAAAGGCGCGCTACCGGCAAGGGTGCGGCAAGGCGTTATCGCTCGAGCTGGCTGAGCTTTTCCGTGACGTCTTTCCATTGATCGGCTTCGGGCAGCGCGCCTTTTGTCTTCGTGATGCTGGGCCAGCCTTTGGCAAGCTCGGCATTGAGTTCGACGAACTGCTGCTGATCGCCGGGAACGTCTTCCTCGGCGTAGATCGCATTCACCGGACATTCGGCCACGCACACGGCGCAGTCGATGCATTCATCGGGATCGATCGCGAGGAAGTTGGGACCTTCGCGAAAGCAGTCGACCGGACAGACGTCCACGCAGTCGGTGTATTTGCACTTGATGCAGCTTTCGGTCACAACGTGAGTCATTCAAACTCCTGCATACTGAATATCGGGGGAAGCGGATGCCGGGCAACCAAACGCGATATTGTAGCGTAATGCGGGGGGGCGGTCGGCTAAAGGCCCTGGCTGCGCTTTAGATTGATTCGTGATTAGTTTATGGCGCGCGAAGCGTAGTGTCGGCGCCCGCGCGCACGAAAAACGGTTCTGCGGCTCGCCTGTCGTTTCTTTTGGCATTCGCCGCGGGAAAGTAGTGCAAGAATACGGGTTCCCATCGACAGGCTCTGTGGCACGTGCGTTCCATGATCATTACCTCGCTGCTCGACACCGATCTCTACAAGTTCACGATGATGCAGGTCGTCCTGCACCATTTCCCCGCGGCGAACGTGGAATACCGGTTCCGCTGTCGCACGCCGAACGTCGATCTCAGGCCGTACATGGACGAGATTCGGGAGGAGATCCGCCAGCTCTGCCGGCTTTCGTTCAGCGAAGACGAACTCGACTATCTTCGCCGCATGCGTTTCATCAAGAGCGATTTCGTCGACTTTCTCGCGCTCTTTCACCTCAACGAGAAGTACATCTCGATTTCGCCCTCCCCGAAACAGAACGGTGAAATCGACATCGTCATCAATGGTCCCTGGCTCCATACCATTCTCTTCGAGATACCGGTGCTGGCCATCGTGAACGAGGTCTACTTCCGCAATACGCAGCGACAGCCCGATTACGCGATCGGTCGCGAGCGCCTGCGCGAGAAGATCGCGCTGCTCGGCGCGCGCCCCGAGTTTGCCGATTGCAAGATTGCAGATTACGGCACGCGGCGGCGCTTTTCGCGGCGCTGGCACGAAGAGGTGCTGCTCACGCTGATGAGCGGTATCGGCGAGCAGTTTGCCGGTACGAGCAATGTCTATTACGCGAAAAAGCACGGCCTCACGCCGCTCGGCACGATGGCGCACGAGTACTTGCAGGCCTGCCAGGCACTCGGGCCGCGTCTGCGCGATTCGCAGACATACGGTTTCGAGGTTTGGGCGAAGGAGTACCGGGGCGATCTCGGCATCGCGCTCTCGGATGTCTACGGCATGCAGGCATTCCTGCGCGACTTCGACATGTATTTCTGCAAGCTCTTCGACGGCGCGCGCCACGATTCGGGCGATCCGTTCGAATGGGGCGAACAACTGCTGCGCCACTACGAGGAAAATCGCTGCGATCCGCGCACCAAGGTGCTGGTTTTTTCGGACGCGCTCGATATCCCCAAGGTTTTGCAGCTCTACGAGCGATTTCGCGGACGTTGCCGGCTCGCGTTCGGCGTCGGCACCAATCTCACGAACGACCTCGGCTACAGTCCGCTGCAGATCGTCATCAAGATGGTCCGCTGCAATGGCCAACCTGTCGCCAAGCTCTCCGATTCGCCGGGCAAGAACATGTGCGACGACAAAGCCTACATCGCTTATTTGCGGCAGGTCTTCGGCATCACGACACCGATCGATGTCGGTGGCGAGTAGCGCGGCCGTTGATCGGCGTCACCGAGAATCGTCTGCCTTTGCGTGCTTCGTTCGCTTAGGCCATCAGGACGGTATATCTCGAAAAAGTCCGTCGGTATAATCGGCCGTTCGATGTCGCACAGGAGATTCCGTCATGGATACAACGGCTGCGCGCCGAAACATCCTCGCGCGCATACGCGCGGCCAGCGGTCGTGCGGCGCAGCCGGAGGCAGACGAGCTCGAGGCCGCGGCCGATTATCTCGCACGGCATCCGGCCGGCCCGCGTCCGCCGATGCCCGAGGACGCCGCGGGGCTCGTCGCCCGGTTTATCGCCGAGGCTCGGCTCATGGCCACCACCGTCGAGGAAGTCGATACGCTCGAGCAGGTTCCCGCGGCCGCCGCGCGTTATCTGAGCGCGGGCGGGTTGCCGGCGCGCGCCGTCGCATGGCGGGAGCTCGAGCCGCTGCCTTGGGGTGAGGCGGGCGTGTCCGTCGAGTTCCGCAAGCCGCAAGACGCCGATCTGATCGGCATCACCGGCTGCTTTTGCGCAACGGCGGAAACGGGCTCGCTCGCGCTGCTGTCGGGGCCCGGTACCGACGTCTCGATGGGACTCTTACCGGAGACCCATATCGCGGTCGTGCCTGCTTCGCGCATCGTTGCCGGACACGAAGAGGCGTTTGCTCTGATGCGCGCCGAGCGCGGGCAGTTGCCGCGCGCAGTCAATTTCATTTCGGGGCCTTCGCGCACGGGCGACATCGAGCAAACCATCGTTCTGGGCGCGCACGGCCCCTATCGCGTCCACGCGATCGTCGTCCGCGGCGCTTGAGACCCGCGCGTATCGGGTACGCCGGCCGGCCCCGCGAATCGGGGCTTGGCGGATCCCGGCCATCCCGACTGCCGCACATCGCACTACAAGAGGAAGTGAATGAACGCACGACATGCGGCAATGCCGCGCATGCCGTTTGACGGTCCCATCGCGCCGATGCTGGTCATGGCGTTCGCTGCCGCGCTGTTGCCCGTGCCTGCCGCCGCGGCGACGCTCGATGGCGCGACCCCGTCCGCCGGCTGGGCCTTGCCGTTTGCCGGCATCTTGCTGTCGATCGCAATCGTTCCGCTTGTTGCACCGGGACTCTGGCATCGCCATTTCGGCAAGATCGCGGCAACCTGGGCCATGCTCTTCGTCGTGCCATTCGGCTACGCGCATGGTGGCGGGGCGGCACTGGCAACGGTGGCGCACGCGCTCATCGAGGAATACCTGCCGTTCATCGTGCTGCTCACTGCGCTTTATACGATCGCGGGCGGGATTTGCGTGCGCGGGAACCTGCATGGTTCGCCGGCGACAAATACGGTCATGCTCGCGCTCGGGACTCTGCTGGCGAGCATCATGGGCACGACGGGCGCGGCGATGCTGTTGATCCGGCCGGTGTTGCGCGCGAACGATAACCGGAAGCACGTCGTGCATGTCGTCGTGTTTTTTATCTTTCTCGTCGCCAATGCGGGAGGCTCCCTCACGCCGCTGGGCGACCCGCCGCTTTTTCTCGGGTTCCTGAACGGCGTCGGCTTCTTTTGGACGACACAGCATCTGGTTGCGCCGATGCTCGTCATCTGCGGCGTGCTGCTGGCGCTTTTTTATGCGCTCGACAGCTACTTCTATCGGCGCGAGGACGAAGTGCGCTCGCCATTTCTCGATCCATCGCCCGATACACGCGGTATCGCCATCGAGGGCAAAGCGAATTTCGCAATGCTTGCGCTCGTCGTCGCGGCCGTACTGGCGAGTGGGCTCTGGCGGCCCGGCTTGGCGATGACGGTGCTCGGCGCTCATCTCGAGCTGCAAAACGCGTTGCGCGATATTCTGCTCGTCTTACTGACGCTCGCATCGCTCGCGCTCACGCCGCGCTCGGCTCGTCTCGGCAATGCGTTCAACTGGGCGCCGATCGAGGAAGTCGCCAAGCTGTTCGCCGGAATTTTCATCACCATCGCGCCCGTCATCATGATGTTGAAAGCGGGGCCGCACGGGCCGTTTGCCGGTGTCGTCGATCTCGTTACCGATGCGCGCGGCCAACCGATCGATGCGATGTACTTCTGGGCCACGGGCCTTTTGTCGTCGTTTCTCGACAATGCGCCGACTTATCTCGTGTTTTTCAATCTGGCCGGTGGCGACGCACAAGTGTTGACTACGTCGGGCGCGGCGACACTAGCGGCCATTTCTGCGGGTGCGGTGTTCATGGGCGCAATGAGCTACATTGGCAACGCACCGAATTTCATGGTGAAGTCGATGGCTGAGGCGCGCGGCGTGCGCATGCCGAGCTTTTTCGCTTATCTCGCCTGGTCCGGGGCGATACTCGTGCCGGTTTTCCTGATAACGACGTGGTTGTTTTTTTGGGGTTCGTGACGAACGCGCGGCCCGAGCGATGGAGGCATCCGATGCAAAAAATTCTTGTCGCGCGACCGATCTTTCCCGAGGTCGTCGAACGGCTCAAGGCCCATTTCGAGGTCGATTGGAACGACGGGCCCGCGCTTGCCCCGGATGAACTCGCGCGTCGGCTTGCCGACAAGGATGGCGCGCTGACGGCGGGCGACATGATCGGCGCGGCCGTCTTCGCTGCCGCGCCGCGCCTGCGCGTGGTGGCGAACATGGCCGTGGGCTACAACAATTTCGATATCGCTGCGTTCAATGCGGCGAATGTGCTCGCCACCAACACGCCCGATGTGCTCAACGAATCGACGGCCGATTTCGGCTGGGCGTTGATGATGGCGGCAGCGCGGAGAATCACCGAGAGCGAGCGCTGGCTGCGCGACGGCCAATGGCAAGGCTGGCGCCACGACGGCTTTCTTGGCGTCGATATCTATGGCTCCACGCTCGGTGTCATCGGCATGGGGCGCATCGGTCAGGCCCTCGCGCGGCGAGCGCGCGGCTTTGGCATGCGCGTCATCTATCACAATCGCTCGCGTGTCGCGCCCGACATCGAAGCCGAGCTTGCCGCCGAGTACCGGTCGAAGGCTGACTTGTTGCGTGAGGCCGATCATGTCGTCCTCGTCCTGCCGTTTACGCCCGAGAATCGCCATACGATCGGCGCGGCCGAGCTCGCGCTGATGAAACGCACCGCCACGCTCACGAATATCGCACGCGGCGGGATCGTCGACGATGCGGCGCTTGCCGTTGCCTTGCGCGAGCAGCGCATCGCCGCGGCAGGTCTCGATGTCTTCGAAGGCGAGCCGAGCGTGCATCCTGAGTTGCTCGCGGTGCCGAACGTCGTGCTGACACCGCATATCGCCAGCGCGAGCGAGACGACGCGCCGGGCCATGGCCAATCTCGCCGCGGACAATCTGATAGCGGGGCTCGGCGTCGGCCCGCGTGCGGGGCAGCCGCCGAATCCGGTCAATCCCCAGGTGCTTGGGAAGGCGCGCTCATGACGACACTTCTTACCGTCGCACTGGCGATCGCCGTTGTCGTGCTCGCTTTTTCGCTGGCGTTGGCTTTGCGCAATCTGACGCAGGCGGGCGAGCGCGATATGCTCGCCGAACTGGGGGAGCGCATCGAGGCCGCCGGGCAGAACCAGGCGCGCGCATACGAAAGGCTCGAGCGCGAGCTGCGCTCCGAGATCGCCGAAACGGCCAGGTTGTCCCGCGTGGAGCTCGGCGGCGGTTTCGCGCAGTTTCAACAGACGCTCGCCGCGCAGTTGACGAGCGTTGCCGCGGTCCAGAACCAGCAGATCAACGGGTTCTCCGAGCGTCTCGGGTTGCTCATCGATACGAACGCGAAGCAGCTCGAATCGATGCGCGAAAGCCTGCAACGGCAGGCGCTCGAATCGCGCGAAGAGCAGGGCGGCACGCTCAAACGCTTTGGCGATACGCTCGCGCAGCAATTGGCGCAGCTCATGGAAGCGAACGACCGCCGTTTCGCCGAAGTGCGTGCCACGCTCGAAGCGCGTTTGAAGGATATCGAAGCGAACAACGCCGCGAAGCTCGAAGAGATGCGCCGCACGGTCGACGAAAAGCTGCATGCGACGCTCGAGCAGCGCCTCGGCGAATCGTTCAAGCTCGTGTCGGACCGGCTCGAACAGGTGCACCGTGGGCTGGGTGAAATGCAGACGCTCGCGGCCGGCGTGGGCGATCTCAAGAAGGTGCTGACGAACGTCAAGACGCGCGGCACCTGGGGCGAGGTTCAGCTCGAAGCGCTGCTCGAGCAGATGCTGACACCGGACCAATACGCGAAGAACGTAGCGACGGTGCCCAAAAGTGGCGAGCGCGTCGAATTCGCGATCAAGCTGCCGGGAAGGCTGGAGCGTGGTAACGGCGAGGGCGCCGCGGCGCCTGTCTGGCTGCCCGTCGATGCGAAGTTTCCTCGGGAAGACTACGAGCGGCTCATCGACGCACAGGAGCGCGCCGATCCGGTGGCGGTGGAGGAGGCATCACGCGCACTGGAGACTCGCATTCGCAACGAAGCGCGCACGATTGCCGAAAAATATCTGGCGCCGCCGCATACGACCGATTTCGCGCTGCTCTTTTTGCCCACGGAAGGCCTTTACGCCGAGGTACTTCGCCGGCCGGGGCTGACCGATCTGTTGCAGCGCGATTACCGGGTCACGGTGGCCGGCCCGACGACGCTGACCGCGTTGCTCAACAGCTTGCAGATGGGTTTCCGGACGCTTGCGATCGAAAAGCGTTCGAGCGAAGTCTGGCAGGTGCTCGGCGCGGTGAAGACGGAATTCGGCAAGTTCGGCGACGTGCTCGCGAAGACCAAATCGCAACTGGAGACGGTGACGCGCTCGATCGAAGCGGCCGAGCGCCGCACGCGCGTCATGAGTACCAAGCTGCGTACTGTCGAGGCTCTGCCGGGAGACGAGGCGCAGGGGTTGCTCGGCGATGCGGACCTGGGCATGCAGGAGTCCGACGCTTGAGAGCCTCCGTCTGGGGCAGCCGTCAGGCTTCTTCCGGCACGTCTGATAGAACGATCTCGATGCCGCCGAAACGTGCGGCCACCCAGTTATAAGCGTGGCAGGCGATCCAGAGCAGCACGAAGCCGAGGATCGCGTTGAGCAGCAGCGCGCTGAAGATCGTGCTTAGTTCGACCGAACCGTACTTGATGAACGCGACGAGCATGCCGAGCAGCACGATCGGCACGCTGAACGTGAGATAGACGAGGATAAGCGCTTTGGCGGTCTGACCGGGTGCGATCGAAAGGATTTGTTTTTTCATTTGGAAATGGCCCCGTTGGAGATGATGTTTTCGATTGAATTATCAGATCAGGCCATCGAAGGGCACGATCTCGACGGGCGTGCCGCTCGCCACGTCGCTTTGTTCATGATCTAGCACGATCAAGCAGTTGGCTTCGCTCATCGAGCTCAAAACGCCAGAGCCTTGTGAACGGGTGGGTGCCACGCGCCATGTGCCGTCGGCTGCCCGTGTCGCAACGCCGCGCTGATATTCGGTTCGGCCCGGGCGTTTTTTGATCGGCGCCGAACTTGTCGCCCGAAATTGCAAAGGTACTTCGACTTTCGCTCCCGACATCGTCAGCAGCGCTTCGCGAACGAACTGGTAGAACGTCACCATGACGGCGACCGGATTGCCCGGCAGCCCGAAGAAAAGCGCGGGACGCACGTTGTCGTCACGGTGCGCGGGCCAAAGCCGGCCGAACGCGAGCGGGCGGCCCGGGCGCATTGCGAGTTGCCAGAACCCGACGTCGCCCAGCGTTTCGAACATGCGGCGAGTGAAATCCGCATCGCCCACCGATACACCGCCGGAACTCAGGACCACGTCGGCACTGTGCGCCGCGCTGCGGAATGCGGCTTCGAGCGCCGCGGGCTCGTCACGGACGATGCCGAGATCGAGTGCGTCGACATTCAATCGAGCGAGCATTGCGCCGAGCGTGTATCGGTTGCTGTCATAGACGCAACCCGCGTCGAGCGGCTCGCCGATCGAGCGAAGCTCGTCGCCCGTCGAAAAGAACGCGACCCGCAGGCGGCGATGCACGGCGACTTCCGCCACGCCTAGCGAAGCAAGCAATCCCACGTCGGCGGCGCGGACGATGCGCCCCGCGGTGAGGGCGGCGTGCCCGCGCGCGAGATCTTCGCCGGCGCGCCGGCAGTTGGCGCCTCGGGCGATTTGCCGTGCGTCGAAGGCAATACGTTCGCCGGTGCGCGCGGTTTGCTCCTGAGCAATGACCGTATCGCATCCCGCCGGTATCGGTGCGCCCGTCATGATGCGCACGCATTGATCGGGCGCCAGATGCCCCGTGAACGGATGGCCGGCGAGTGCTTGCCCGATCACCTCGAATTCGAGCTGTGCCCCGCCCCGGGCCGGATCGGCGAGGACGGCGCCATCGAACGCATAGCCGTCCATGGCGGCATTGTCGTGCGACGGCACGTCGATCGGCGAAATCATGTCTTCGGCCAGCACACGGTCGAGCGCCGCGCGCAGTGCGACGCGTTCCGCGGTGGCGATCGGTCGCGCCCAGCGGCGCACGATGGCTTGCGCCTGGGCGACGGGCAATGCCTGGGCGTCATGTGCCGGGACGCAGCGGGAAATGTCTTCGGAGGTGGTCATCGATGATTGGACGCGGCGGTTGTCTGCCATTGGCCGCGAACGTCTCTCTTTCGGGTAGCCCGGCCGTCGGAGCGGTGCGCGGGCGGGCGGCGTATGCGCTCCGCCCGGGCTGCGCCTTTCGTATCAGGCACGCTCGAGGTCGGCGAGCTCCTGCAAGGAGTTGGCATTGTAAAACGCGTGCTCGTCGACAAACGCGACTTCGACGTGCTTGTGGCGCGCGTACCACGCACGGACCTTGCGTTCCCCGGCCGCGAGCCAGGCCGAGAGGTCGTCCGCAAGCGATGTGCGCAGCAATGCGAAGACGGGATGCAGCGTGGCTCGGCCGTCGCTGCCCTGCGTGACGACTGTGGCGATGTCGGCAGACGAGGCCTCGAGCGCGTTGCCGAGGCGATCGCACAGATCGGACGGCAGGTTCGGGGCGTCGCAAGGCACGGCGAGGACGAGCGCCGTGGGTGCCGCGCGCAGTCCCGCGAGCATGCCAGCGAGCGGGCCTGGGAAGTCGCCCGAATCGTCGCTGACGACGCTCGCTTGAAATGCCGCGCCGAGCGAAGCGTAGGCGTCGAGATTGCGGTTTGCGCTGATGACCATGGCACCGACTTGCGGTGCGAGGCGTCTTGCAACATGCAGCGCGAGCGGCTCGCCGCGCAGCGGCTGCAGGCCCTTGTCGAGCCCGCCCATGCGCGTGCCGCGCCCGCCTGCGAGGATCAGCCCGGTGACGAGGGAAGAGGGCGCGCGCTCCATGGGGGCCTGGCAGTATCAACCGCCGATATAGGACATTTCGACGCGCGGTGCGTCGTTCTCGCGGCCGGCCGACGCGCCGCTGCCGCGCAACTGCGAATACCGGTCTTCGCGTGCTTGCCAGATGCGGGCAACCGCGGTCGCGATCTCGGCATCGGACGATCCGTTACGCACGAGCGCACGCAGGTCGTGTCCAGCCGATGCGAAAAGACACAGGTAAAGCTTGCCTTCGGTGGAAAGCCGCGCCCGCGTGCACGTCCCGCAAAAGGCACGCGTGACGCTGGAAATGACGCCGATTTCGCCGGTGCCATCCGCGTAGCCCCAGCGCTGAGCCGTTTCGGCCGCGCTATGCGGCTCGAGGGGAACGAGCGGGAAAACTTCCTCGATACGGGCTACGACTTCGGCCGACGGCAGCACTTCCGTCATGTTCCAGCCGTTCGACGTACCGACATCCATGTATTCGATGAAACGCAGCACGACGCTCGAGCCTTTGAAGTGCCGAGCCATCGGGAGGATTTCGCCGTCATTGGTGCCCCGTTTGACGACCATATTGACCTTGATCGGCGCGAGGCCGCTCGCCTCGGCGGCTTCGATGCCCTCGAGGACGCTCGACGGCGCGAAGTCGGCGTCGTTCATGCGCTTGAAGAGTGCGTCATCGAGCGCGTCCAGACTGACGGTAACGCGCGTGAGCCCGGCGTCCCTGAGCGAGCGGGCTTTGCGCGCGAGCAGCGAGCCGTTCGTCGTCAGTGTCACGTCGAGCGGCCGGCCGCCGGGCGTGCTCATACGCGCGAGACGCTCGATGAGCCATTCGATGTTTTTGCGCAGGAGCGGCTCGCCGCCCGTCAGCCGGATCTTCTCGACGCCGTGCGCGACGAAAACGCGCGCGAGGCGCTCGATTTCCTCGAATGTCAGCAATGCGCTGTGGGGCAGGAACGGATAGTCCTTGTCGAACACGGCGCGCGGCATGCAGTAGACGCAGCGGAAATTGCAGCGGTCCGTGATCGATATGCGCAGGTCGCGCATCGGACGTGCGCGCGCATCGGTCAATATCCCGCGGGGCGCGAATGCGGCGCCAGCGATATCGGGCACCGCGCCGATATCGGCGACGGGAATGATGCGGCGAGACATGATCGAATCTGGAAAAGGTCAGAGGACCATTCTAGCCGAACGCGCAACATTCGGTCGGTTTTGCCCGGTCGATGTCGCGGGTATCGGCGAGGCGGAAGGATTTGCGCGCCGCCGCGCCCACGGGCGCGAGTTACCGGCATAAAAAAAGCCCGCCTCGTAGAGGCGGGCTGGCACTGACCGTTGATCTGCGAGCCGGATTACTGCGGCTTGTGCGTTTCGACCTGCTGCATCGGCGTGGTGTCGACGGGCGGCAGGGGCTTGCGCTCGCGCGGCACGCGGACCGGCTGCGGCATCTGTGCCGCGGCCTCCTGGGCGCTGCGCAGTTTTTCCGCATCGGTGCCGACCCAGACGAGGCCGGCCGATTCGAGCATCGGCTGCAAGTCGTTCACGGACAAGCCGTTCGCCCGCTTGGCGGGTTCGGCCGCGGGTTCAGGCGTGCTTCGCGTCTCGACGATTGCCGGTTGCGCCGGCACTGCGGCCTCGGCTGCAGCGGGCTCCGCTACGGCAGGAGCGGCCGGAGCTGGCTCGACATGGGCCGGCGCGAGCTTCGCCGCGACATCGGGGTCCGACAGCGCGCCGCCCGACGCGGCCGCCACGGGTTCAGCGGGCTCGGCTGGATGCGACTCCGTGGCGCCGAGGGCTGCAGGCGTGGCTTCGACCGCAGGCCGCTCGAGCGCCGCTTGCGCTGCCGCGGGTAGCGGCTCGGCGTGCGGCACGACTTCGGGTGCTGGCGCCGCGGCAACGGGCGCCTCGGCGGGCAATGCCTCGGTGCTCTCGTACGGCTGGGCGGGCGCCGCGGCGGCCTCGGGTTCGGGCAGCGGCGCCGTTACGGGCATCTGCGCCGCGACAGGCGTGACGACGACGTCGCCCGCTGCTGCGCCATGCTCGGCAGGTGCGGCAGGTGCGGCAGGCCGCGTTTGCGGCGCCACTTCGGCAACGGCACCCTCGGCTTCGGCGACATCGGCGGCATGCGTGACATTCACGCCATCCTCTTCGCGCTCGCGACGTCCACCGCGGCGACCGCGGCGACGACGACGACGTTCCTCTCCTTCGCGCGCCGCACCGGCTTCTTGCTCAGCAGCCGCGATGGGTCCGCCTGCGGTGACTGCCGGGGCACCGGCTTCGGCCACGGGCGCCTCGGGGCGTGTGACTTTCTCGGGAGCGATTTCCGTCAGCGGCTTGCGGCGCTCGCCGCGATCCTGTCGTTCGCCGCGCTCGGGCCGGTCCCGGCGCTCGCCACGCTCTTGCCGCTCCGCTCGCGCGGTCGTTTCGGCGCCTTGCTCGGCGCGTTCCTGCGTGCGTTCGCGGCCGTCGCGGGCCTCCCGGCCTTCGCGTCCCTCGCGTTGTTCCCGCTGACCGCGTCCTTCGCGCGGCTCGCGCTGTTGTTCGTCGCGCCGTTGCGCCGGCTGCTGCTGGCGTGCGCCGGCGCCTTCGGCGCGTGCCGCGCCGTCCCTGCCTCCCGCGCCGCCACGGCGGTTGTTCCGGTTGCGCTCGCCCCCACCGCTGCGTTCAGCGCTGCGCTCGCGCGCCGGCTTCGGCTGCTGTACGGGTTCGGGCGTGGGCGCCGGCGCTGCAGGCGCCGCGCCGAACAGCCCCTTGAGCCAGCCGAAGAATCCGCCGCCCGCGGGCGCGGGTGCCGCGACGGGTTGAGCGACGGGCACCGGACGGATGGGTGCGCTCGGTGCCGGCTTTTCGGGCGTGATGCCCTTTACGGCCGCTTCCTGTTTGGGCTTCAGATCTTCGCTACGCTTGCTGTAACCGGTCTCCGATTCGAGCTCGCGCGCGGCTTCTTCGGCCATCTTCCACGAAGCGCGCGGATCGTCGAGGCGTGCGTCGTCGTGGCGCAGCCGTTCGAGCTTGTAATGCGGCGTATCGAGATGCTTGTTCGGGATAAGGACGACGTTGACCTTGAAGCGCGATTCGATCTTGTTGATTTCCTGGCGCTTTTCATTGAGCAAGAAGGCCGTGACCTCCACGGGCACCTGGCAATGGATTGCCGCGGTGTTTTCCTTCATCGCCTCTTCCTGGATGATGCGCAGCACCTGAAGGGCCGACGATTCGGTATCGCGGATGTGGCCCGTGCCGTTGCAACGCGGGCAGGTGACGTGGCTGCCTTCGGAGAGCGCCGGGCGCAGGCGCTGACGGGACAGCTCCATGAGACCGAAGCGCGAAATCTTGCCCATTTGCACGCGAGCGCGGTCGTGCTTGAGGGCGTCCTTGAGCCGCTGCTCGACTTCGCGCTGGCTCTTGGCCGATTCCATGTCGATGAAATCGATGACGATGAGGCCGCCCAGGTCGCGCAGGCGCAGCTGGCGGGCCACTTCGTCGGCCGCTTCGAGGTTCGTGCGCGTGGCCGTTTCCTCGATGTCCGCGCCCTTGGTGGCGCGCGCCGAGTTGACGTCGATGGCGACGAGCGCTTCGGTGTGATCGATCACGATCGCGCCGCCCGAGGGCAGCGGCACCGTGCGCGAGTACGCCGTTTCGATCTGGTGTTCGATCTGGAAGCGCGAGAAGAGCGGAACGTCGTCGTGGTAACGCTTCACCTTGCCGACATTGTCCGGCATGACGATATCCATGAAGGCACGGGCCTGATCGTGGATCTCGGTCGTATCGATCAGTATCTCGCCGATATCGGGCTGGAAATAGTCCCGAATCGCGCGAATGACGAGGCTCGATTCGAGGTAGATCAGCATAGGCTGGCCGGTCTGGCCGCTTTGCGAGGCCGCTTCGATCGCGCGCCACAGCTGCATCAAATAATTCAGATCCCACTGCAGCTCTTCGGCGCTGCGGCCGATACCGGCCGTGCGCGCGATGATGCTCATGCCGTCGGGCAATTGCAGCTGCGCCATGGTTTCGCGCAGTTCCTGGCGGTCGTCGCCCTCGATCCGGCGCGACACGCCGCCCCCACGGGGGTTGTTCGGCATCAAAACCAGATAGCGGCCCGCGAGCGAGATGAACGTGGTCAGGGCCGCCCCCTTATTGCCGCGTTCTTCCTTTTCAACCTGTACGATCAGTTCCTGGCCTTCGCGCAGCGCATCCTGGATGCGTGCCGATCGCATTTCCACGCCGTCGCGGAAATACTGGCGGGCGACTTCCTTGAAGGGCAAAAAGCCGTGGCGGTCTTCGCCGTAATTGACGAAGCAGGCTTCGAGCGACGGCTCGATACGGGTGACGATGCCTTTGTAAATGTTGCCTTTGCGCTGTTCGCGCCCGGCGGTTTCGATATCGATATCGATGAGCTTTTGCCCATCGACGATGGCGACGCGCAGTTCTTCCTGCTGTGTCGCATTGAACAGCATGCGTTTCATTGAACGGCTCCAGAGCGGCTTGGCCGGCGAAAGCGGGCGGGGCGTCAAGCCGCGACTGCTTTCGCGAAGGCGCGCCGCGTCTTCGTTTTGTTGTCACAAGCACGCTGGAGCGGGAATGATGGCGGGGAGAATTGCCTGGATGGGGCTCGCTGCGGGTCCAATAGGCCGCGAACCGCCGGGCGCATGCGAACACGGCTTCAATTAACGGCGTTGCACCTGGGCGCGCTTTGCGTCGCCGTGCCTCGCGTGCCGCGGCTCGTGGCGTGCGGCGCACGCCTGCCGAGGGCGGTGCCGTGTCGTCAGCGACGCGGCGCGAAGCCCGTATGAACGCTCGACAACCGCGCGGGGTGTCTCGCCAATATTGACGTCGCCAAAAGCGCCGCTCATCGCGGAACGCTTGCGGGCGCTCGCCGTAATTTTCGCAATCGGGAGCCACGTTACGATCGACATCGTTCGATACCGAGGCTCGCCTGATGAATTCTTTTTTACCAACATTCCGTTACCGTCGGGACCGGCTGCGACCGAACGCGCCTGCGGGCGCCGTCCTTGCCGCTCGCCGATTCCGTGCGTGCAACTCGTTGCTATTTCTCAAAGGGCAAGCAACGCGCCCTGGGGTACAGCCAAGCAAGTAAAATAGCAGCTTCTCGCTTCGCCCCCGCGCAGCTCGCCGGATTCGCCGGCCAACACGCCGGCAGCCGCGGGCTGCTGGGGCAAATTATATTCAGAATGAATGAGTTAGGCAAAATATCCCAGAAATTGGTCGCGAGCGACCAAGTTTCGATCATACAGGTTGATGACGGCGTTGCCGGCCAGCGGATCGACAATTTTTTGCTCAAAGTCTGCAAAGGGGTGCCGAAAAGTCATATTTACCGGATCCTGCGCAGCGGGGAGGTACGGGTCAACAAGGGGCGAGTCGACGCGAAATATCGCCTCGCGGTGGGCGATCTCGTGCGGGTGCCTCCGATCCGCGTGGCGCTCGGCGAGGCGGACGTATTCGTGCCGGCGGCGCCGGCCGCGGAGTTTTCGGTCCTGTTCGAGGACGAATATCTGCTCGTCATCGACAAGCCGGCCGGCGTGGCGGTGCACGGGGGCAGCGGCATCGCGTTCGGCGTCATCGAGCAAATGCGCGAGGCGCGGCCGCTCGGGAAATTTCTCGAGCTCGTGCACCGGCTCGATCGCGAAACGTCGGGCGTGCTGATGCTCGCGAAAAAGCGTGCGGCGCTCGTCGGTTTGCACGAGCAGATTCGCGAGAACCGCATGGACAAGCGCTATTTCGCCTGCGCGCACGGCGAATGGCCCGCAGACTGGGGCCGGCGTCGGGCCGTCAAGGCCGCGCTCACAAAGTACCTGACCCCCGAGGGCGAGCGTCGCGTGCGTGTCGACCCGCAAGGGCTCGCGTCGCACACAGTGTTCAACCTCGTCGAGCGATGGCCGGGCTTTGCGCTCGTCGAAGCGGAATTGAAGACGGGGCGCACGCACCAGATTCGCGTGCATCTGGCGCATCTCGGCTTGCCGATCGTCGGCGATGCGAAATACGGCGATTTTGCGCTGAACAAGGCGCTGGCACGCGCGGACGCCCGTCCGGGGCTCAAACGCATGTTCTTGCATGCTCACCGGTTGAGCCTCGCGCACCCCGTCACGGGCGAGCCGCTGACGTTCGAGGCGCCACTGCCCGCGGAATGCCGGCGCTTTCTGGACCAACTGAATCACCTGAACGAATCGACCGACGAGGCGCGAGCCGATGGCCCGACAACACTTTGACCTGATCGTTTTCGATTGGGACGGCACGCTGATGGATTCCACCGCGCATATCACGCGCAGTATTCAGGCGGCATGCCGCGATCTTGGGCTGCCGGTGCCGGCCGACGAGGCCGCGAGCTATGTGATCGGGCTCGGATTGCGCGACGCGCTGCAAATCGCGGCGCCGACGCTCGATCCGAGCGAGTATCCGCGGCTGGCGGAGCGCTACCGCTACCATTTTTTGCTCAAGGACGCGCAGATCGCACTGTTCGACGGCGCGCGCGAGCTACTCGAAGAGCTGCGCGACACGGGCTATCTGCTCGCGGTGGCCACCGGCAAGAGCCGGGTCGGACTGAACCGCGCGCTCGACGAGGCCGGCCTCATGCGCATGTTCGACGGCACGCGCTGCGCCGACGAGACTTTCTCCAAGCCGCACCCGGCCATGTTGCAGGAATTGACGCGCGAATTGGGGCAGGATCTCGATCGCACGGTCATGATCGGCGATACGACGCACGATTTGCAGATGGCGCAAAACGCGGGAACGGCAGGCATCGGCGTTGCCTACGGCGCGCATCCGGCCGATGCGCTCAAGGCGCTTGCGCCGCGGTTCGTGGCCGACAGCGTGGCGACGCTGGCCGGCTGGCTGCGGGAGCACGCATGAGCGACGATCGGGCGGATGGCGGCCGGGTCATCGACTCTGGAGCGGTGCGCGTATGTGCATCCGACGCGCTCGTCGATGGCGGGGCGGGCGTGCGCGTTGCGGCGCGCCAGGGCGACCAGGACGCGGTTGTCTTCTTTGTTCGGTACGACGGCGCCGCTTACGGGTACCTCAACCAGTGCGCCCATGTGCCGATGGAGCTCGATTGGGTCGAAGGGCAGTTCTTCGAATCGTCAGGCTTATACTTGATGTGCGCCACGCACGGCGCGATCTATGCGCCGGATAGCGGGCGCTGCGTCGGCGGGCCGTGTCGCGGCGGCCGCCTGCGGCCCGTGACGGTCGAGGAGCGCGACACGCCCGATGGCCGTGCTGTCTTCTGGCTTCCCGACGAATCGCTTCGTCCGGCCCCTGGATAAGGTATAAAGCGTGGCCGACGGCGTTCGCCCGTTTTGAATCGTCATCGGCATCGTCATCGTTCACATCGTTTCCTCAGCTGCGATTCATCATCGACGCATGACCGACAATTCGACTCCTGAACCCGGCGAACACGCCGATCGTCCTTCGGACGCCGCATCGACAGCTCAGGCGCTGCCGCCCCCGCGCGAGCCCAACTGGGAGCGGGCTGTTCTGGAACGCGTGGCGCTCGCCGCCATTCGCGAGCAGCGGGCCGCGCGGCGCTGGAGGATATTCTTCCGGTTCGCGTTTCTGGTCGTACTCGTGCTCATCGCGTTCGGCCTCGTCGACAGGCCGGGCGAGAAGGTCGCGGCGGCTGGCCGCCATACGGCGCTCGTCCGGATCGATGGCGAAATTGCGGCGGACAAGAACGCCAACGCCGAAGATGTCGGCACGTCCTTGCGGCGGGCGTTCGAGGATTCCGATACGGCTGGCGTCGTCCTTCAGATCAACAGTCCCGGCGGCTCGCCCGTGCAAGCCGGCATGATCAACCGCGAAATTCGCCGCTTGCGAGCGAAGTACCCTTCGATCCCGCTTTATGTCGTCGTCGGTGACATGTGCGCATCGGGCGGCTATTACATCGCCGCTGCCGCGGACAAGATCTATGTCGACCGCGCGAGTATCGTCGGTTCGATCGGCGTGCTGATGGACGGTTTCGGCTTTACGGGTCTGATGGACAAGCTGGGCGTTCAGCGGCGGCTCCATACGTCGGGCGCCAACAAGGGCTTTTTCGATCCGTTCTCGCCCGAAACGCCCGCCATGAACGAACACGCGCAGGCGATGCTCGACGCGATTCATCAGCAATTCATCGATGCCGTGCGCGAAGGCCGCGGCAAGCGGCTGCACGAGACGCCCGAGCTGTTCTAGGGGCTTTTCTGGACCGGCGAAAAGAGCGTTCAGCTCGGGCTCGCGGATGGCTTTGGCGACGCGGGCTATGTCGCCCGCGACGTCATCAAGGCGCCGCACGTCGTCGATTACACGGTCAAGGAAAGCATTTCCGATCGCATCGCGCGCAAGTTCGGCACGGCCTTCGGTTCGGCCGCCGTGCATGCGTTGGCGGGCGCGGGCATGACGCTGCGCTGAAAAGGCGCGCTTTGACTGCGGCCGCCCAATTCAGGTCGCGAGCATGAGAAAGATGGCAGGCCGCTTGTGCAGATCGGGCGCGCCGCCGGTCTTTTTCCATGCCGAGACGGGCCGGCTCACGATCGTTTCTGTCGCTAGTGTCAGATCGACGGCAACGGCGACGAGCGTCGACGGGGCGCAGGCCGCGAGTATCGCGTCGAAGAGGGCGCGATTGCGGTAGGGCGTTTCGATGAATATCTGCGTTTCCTTGCCCTTGCGCGAGTGGGTTTCGAGCTCGCGCAGCTTGCGGGTTCGTTCGCCGGCGTCAACCGGCAGGTAGCCATGAAAGGCGAAACGCTGACCGTCGAGGCCCGATGCCATCAGCGCAAGCAGGATCGAACTCGGTCCAACGAGCGGTACGACCTTGATGCCGTGTTCATGAGCGCGGCGTACGAGCAGCGCGCCCGGGTCCGCAACGGCCGGACATCCCGCCTCCGAGACGAGCCCGGCATCCGCGCCCGCCAGAACCGGAGCGAGCAACTGCTCGATCCCGGCGGCAGGCGTGTTCACATTCAGCTCGCGGATCTCGATTTCCTGTATCGGACGCTCGGTGCCCACGCGCTTCAAAAACGCGCGCGTCGTTTTCGCGTTTTCGCCGATGAAATAGCCGAGCTGCGCCGTCCGAGCGATCACGCTCGCCGGCAGGACGGTCGCAAGAGCGGCGGCATCGCCTTCGCCCAGTGCGTTGGGAATCAAATAGAGCGTGCCAGTCATTGCGCACCTGGCGTATTGCCGAAAAGCGGGTAGCCGGCGGCGCGCAGCATGCGCGTGAGGGCGATCAGCGGCAGGCCGACGAGCGCGGTCGGGTCGTCGGAATCGATCGCGTCGACAAGCGCGATGCCGAGCCCTTCGGCTTTCGCGCTGCCGGCGACATCGTAAGGCGTTTCGGCGCGCAGATACGCATCGAGTTCGGCATCGGGCAACTCTCGAAAGTGCACGCGTGTCACGACGTCTTCCACCTGGGCGATGCCGCGCGTGGCATCGAAGAGCGTCAGCGCGCTGTGAAATTCGACGATCCGCCCGCGCATCGCTTGCAATTGCGCGAGTGCGGTTTCGTGATTGCCGGGTTTGCCGATCTGACGTCCGTCGAACGTGGCGACCTGATCCGAGCCGATGACGAGGAGGCCGCTCGCGTGAGGCGCCTCGGCCGCGCGCGCCGCTACGGCGCGGGCTTTTGCCTCGGCAAGCCGCAGCGCCGTGGCGGCGGGTGCTTCGCCTGGATGCGGTGTCTCGTCGAGCGATGGCGCGGCCACCTCGAACGGGATGCGCAGCCGCTCGAGCAGGGAGCGACGGTAGGGCGAACTCGATGCGAGAATGAGGCGCGGTGGTGTGGTTCGAATCGACATTCGGTATGACATGTGGGTGGTGTGCGGGTTGTCGTCCGGGTTGCGCTCGTTAAGTATTTGACGGGAAACGGCAAAAGCATTATTCTAGCTGGCTTTTCACGGCCAGTTCGTATCAATGGCCGGGAAGCGTGGAGAAAGATGACGCAAGGTGACGGAAGCGCGCGCGGCCGAGGAGCGTACTCATGACTCAACAGGCTGGTAAATCAGGCGGTGCAGTGGATCCGCACGCGCTCGACGTTTTCGAATTCGCGCGAAGCGGGCGCCACGCTGCGGGTGGTTTGCGCGTGTCGCAGCTGCCGCGTCTCACGAACGAGGTGCCGGCCGATGCGCGCGATCGCGATGCGTCGTTCACCTGGCAGGCGGAGGGTTCCACGCAGCCCGAGTTGCAGGACGATGGCAGCGAGGCTGCGCAACCGTACTTGCGGCTCGTGGTGCACGGTTCGGCCTGGCTCGAATGTCAGCGCTGCCTTGCACCGTACGAGCAGGCGTTCGATGTCGATGCCACGTATCGGCTGGTCGCCACCGAGGAAGAGGCCGAGGCCTATCCGCTCGACGACGATGAACTCGACGTAATCGTAGGCTCCCGCCAGTTCGATCTCGTCGACTTGATCGAAGAGGAGCTGTTGCTGTCGTTGCCGCTCGTTCCCAAGCACGACGTGTGTCCGCAGGTGCACGAGAGCTTGAGTTCGGGGGCTGGCGGAGAATTGGCTGACGATGCTGATACGCAATCGTCGGATGAAGGCGAGGGCGATGAGGGCGGTGACGGTGGCAAGCCGAATCCGTTCGCGGCGCTCGAAGCATTGAAGCGCGACGGCGGTACGGGCGGCAAAACGCACTGACCGTACCGCGCGGCGCATGAGTGAAACGCGAGAGTAGCGCGCGGGCTCGCCGGCCTCATGGCCAGTGGCGTTGAGCCTGTTGCGCTGTGTTAGAATCCCGAAAATTTTTAGGAGTTACCATGGCAGTTCAGCAAAACAAGAAGTCGCCGTCGAAGCGCGGCATGCACCGCTCGCACGATTTCCTGAATGCGGCGCCGCTCGCCGTCGAACCGAGCACGGGTGAGGTGCACCTGCGTCACCACGTCAGCCCGAATGGCTATTACCGCGGCAAGAAAGTCGTCAAGACGAAAAACGACTAATCGCCATTGGTGCGATGCTTGTCCGGCTCGGTCGTGCGTTGCGCGGCCGGCGGCTTGTCGGACCGCTTGTCTGACATTTTCCCGGCTCAACGAAAAGGCGGCATTCAACTGCCGCTTTTTTGCGTCGACTGGAATGTGCGCTTTGCGCATTGAATCCAGTTTCGTGCAACGCGCCTGAAATTCGCCGCAGTCAATGACCATAAAGCTCACGATCGATTGCATGGGTGGCGACCACGGTCCGTCCGTGACAGTTCCCGCCGCCGTCAGCTTCGTTCGCTCGCATGCCGACGCCCATCTGGTGCTTGTCGGCCTGGAAGCCCCGATTCGTGCTCAACTGAAGAAGCTCAAGGCGCACGATCTCGATGCGCTGACCGTCGTCGTGGCGTCGGAAGTCGTCGCCATGGACGATCCCGTCGAAGTCGCGCTGCGCAAGAAAAAAGATTCGTCGATGCGTGTCGCGCTCAACCTCGTGAAAGAGGAGGCGGCGCAGGCTTGCGTGTCGGCCGGCAATACGGGCGCGCTGATGGCCGTATCGCGTTACGTGCTGAAGACGCTTGCGGGCATCGAGCGGCCGGCGATTGCGTCCGCGCTGCCGAACCCGCATGGCTACACGATGATGCTCGACCTCGGCGCTAACGTCGATTGCGAGCCGCAGCATCTGCTTCAGTTCGCCGAAATGGGGCATGCGCTCGTATCGGCCCTCGAAGGCAAGGAGCGCCCGACGATCGGGCTGCTCAATATCGGCGAGGAAGTCATCAAAGGTAACGAAACGATCAAGCGCGCGGGCGAGCTGCTGCGAACGAGCACGCTCAATTTCTACGGCAACGTGGAAGGCAACGACATCTATAAAGGCACGACCGATGTGATCGTTTGCGACGGCTTCGTCGGCAACGTTGCGCTGAAGACGTCGGAGGGTCTCGCCCAGATGCTTTCCGAAATCATTCGCGAAGAATTTGGCCGTTCGCTGCTCACGAAACTGATGGCGTTGCTCGCGCTGCCGGTGCTGCTGCGCTTCAAAAAGCGCGTGGACCACCGGCAGTACAATGGTGCTGCATTGCTCGGTCTGCGCGGTCTCGTCATCAAAAGCCACGGTTCCGCGGATGCCTATGCGTTTGAGTGGGCCATCAAACGCGGGTATGATGCCGTCAAAAATGGCGTTCTCGAACGCCTCGCGCGCGCGATGCAAGAAAACGCCTACCCGCTCGAGCAAGCGGCGCGCGATGCGGGCGGCGCCGGCTCCGCGAATGTTCCGGGCCGCTCGGCCGAGCCCTACGCTGCGGTATCTTCGAAAGCATAATGGTCCAATCGAAAATCTATTCCCGCGTGCTCGGCACCGGCAGCTATCTGCCGGCCAACCGCGTCACGAATCAGGATCTGGCGGATCGCCTTGCCAAGCACGGTGTGGAAACCAGCGATGAATGGATTGTCGCGCGCACGGGTATCCACGCGCGCCATTTCGCCGCGCCCGATCAAACGACGAGCGATCTCGCCCTCGCCGCATCGCTGCGCGCCATCGAAGCGGCCGATATCGATCCGCAGTCGATCGACCTCATCGTCGTGGCCACGTCGACGCCTGATTTCGTCTTCCCAAGCACCGCGTGCCTGCTGCAAAACAAGCTGCAAATCAAGAACAATGGCGCGGCGTTCGACGTCCAGGCCGTCTGTTCCGGTTTTGCCTATGCGCTCGCCACTGTCGACGCGCTGATCCGCAGCGGTCAGCACCGCACCGCGCTCGTGGTCGGCGCGGAGACGTTCTCGCGCATTCTCGACTTCGACGACCGTACCACCTGCGTGTTGTTCGGCGATGGCGCGGGTGCCGTGATTCTGTCGGCGTCGGACGAGCCCGGTGTGCTCGCGAGCGCGCTGCATGCGGACGGTTCTCACGCCGATATTCTTTGTGTCCCCGGTCATGTGAACGGCGGCGCTGTGGCGGGCAATGCATTCCTTCACATGGATGGGCAAGCCGTATTCAAGCTTGCTGTGCATGTGCTCGAAAAGGTCGCCGTCGAAGCGCTCGACAAGGCGCATCTGTCACCCGACCAGGTCGATTGGCTAATTCCGCACCAAGCCAATATCCGTATCATGACGAGCACCTGCCGCAAGCTGCGCCTTCCGCTCGAGCGCATGGTCGTCACCGTCGGCGAACATGGCAATACGTCCGCGGCGTCGATTCCGCTCGCGCTCGACATCGCCGTGCGTGACGGGCGTATCAAGCGTGGTCAGAACGTTCTGATCGAAGGCGTGGGTGGCGGCTTCACCTGGGGTGCGTCCGTCATTCGCTACTGACGCGGCGCGTGCCGCGGCTCTCGGCTGCGGCCCCCCTGCAAGGCCTCTGGGGCGCCGCGCCATGCCGCGCGCCCATCCCTTATGACATCGGCAACTGGGGACGATATGAAATTTGCGTTTGTTTTTCCGGGGCAGGGTTCGCAAGCTGTCGGCATGTTGAATGCGTTCGCCGATCGCGCGGTGGTGCGCGAGACGCTTCAGGAAGCATCCGATGCGCTTGGGCAGGATCTGGGCAAGCTGATTGCCGAGGGCCCGGCGGACGAACTGAATTTGACGACGAATACGCAGCCCGTCATGCTGAGCGCCGCCTATGCGATCTATCGCGCCTGGCGCGACGCCGGCGGCGCGGCCCCCGCGATCGTCGGAGGGCATAGTCTCGGCGAGTACACGGCGCTCGTCGCGGCCGGGGCGCTTGCGTTTCGCGATGCCGTTCCGCTCGTGCGCTTTCGGGCGCAGGCGATGCAAACGGCGGTCCCTGTCGGCGTCGGTGGCATGGCGGCCATTCTTGGTCTCGACGACGACACCGTTCGTGCAGTCTGTGCCGAAGCCGCGGGGCAAAGCGCAGGGGTGGTGGAGGCGGTGAATTTCAACGCGCCGGCTCAAGTGGTGATCGCCGGTCACAAGGCAGCAATCGAGAAAGCCTGTGAGCTGGCGAAAGCAAAGGGCGCGAAGCGCGCGTTGCCGCTGCCGGTCTCCGCGCCGTTTCATTCGTCGCTGCTCAAACCGGCCTCGGATCGTCTGCGCGAATACCTCGCCAGTGTCGAAGTGAACGTTCCGCAGATTCCCGTCGTGAACAATGTCGACGTGGCAACGGCCATGGAGCCTGCCGCGATCAAGGATGCGCTCGTGCGCCAGGCCGCGGGGCCGGTACGCTGGGTGGAATGCGTGCAGGCGATCGCGAAGACGGGGGTGACACACGTGATCGAATGCGGTCCCGGCAAAGTGCTGGCCGGACTGACGAAGCGCATCGACGGCAACCTCGTCGGCGGCGCAATCGTGGATCCCGCCTCGCTCGAGGAGACGCTCAAGCTCGTCGCCGGCTAAACGTCGGTAAGCCGGGCAATTGCCCTACGCGGGCGGGCCCGTATAGTTCCCCTTTTTTGCGCATCAGATCATTCGCGTGGGCGCGGCATGAGCCGAGCACCGACGCGAACGGATTACCCGGATAGAACATGGAAAAAGCACTCGACAAACAGACCGCCCTCGTTACTGGCGCCTCGCGCGGCATCGGGCGCGCGATTGCGTTGGAGCTCGCACGGCAAGGTGCCACCGTCATCGGCACCGCCACGAGCGAAGCCGGTGCGAAAGGCATCGACGAAGCATTCGCGGCCGCGGGCGTCGGCGGGCGCGGCGCGGTGCTGGACGTGCGCGATGCGGCGGCGGTCGATGCGCTCATCGATGCCACGGTCAAGGAATTCGGCGCTGTGAACGTGCTCGTCAACAATGCGGGCATCACGCAAGACCAATTGGCGATGCGGATGAAGGACGACGAGTGGGACGCCGTGATCGATACGAACCTGAAGGCTGTCTTCCGTCTTTCGCGCGCGGTATTGCGCCCGATGATGAAGGCGCGCGGCGGCCGCATCATCAACATCACCTCGGTGGTTGGATCTGCCGGCAATCCCGGGCAGGCGAATTATGCGGCGGCCAAGGCCGGCGTGGCGGGCATGACGCGTGCGCTGGCACGCGAGATCGGCAGCCGCGGCATCACGGTCAACTGCGTCGCACCCGGCTTCATCGACACCGATATGACGAAGGTGCTGCCCGAAGAGCAGCAAGTGGCGCTCAAGACGCAGATTCCGCTTGGGCGGCTGGGCAGCCCCGAAGACATTGCGCACGCCGTGGCGTTCCTGGCTTCGCCCTTTGCGGGCTACATCACGGGCACGACGCTGCACGTCAACGGCGGCATGTACATGTCGTAACCGAATTCAGGTACCATCCGCGCCGTGATGGCTCTGGCTCTCAAAAGACGCCTACGGCGCGGCCCATAGGTAGGCACACACGAGTCTTGCGCGCGCTTTTTTGCCAGAGCAAACCTGATAAAATGCGCGCACTTGGATTTTTGAACTTTTTTCCCTCGGAGGGGTAATGGACAACATCGAACAGCGCGTCAAGAAGATCGTCGCCGAACAACTGGGCGTGGCAGAAGCCGAAATCAAGAACGAAGCCTCGTTCGTGAACGACCTCGGCGCGGACTCGCTCGACACGGTTGAACTCGTCATGGCGCTCGAAGACGAATTCGGCATGGAAATTCCCGACGAGGAAGCAGAAAAGATCACGACCGTTCAGCAAGCGATCGATTACGCTCGCGCAAACGTCAAGGCGTAAGGCCTGTCGCATACTTTCCCGCACTGGCCGCGTTTCACGCGCGAGTCGCATCTGATGCCGAAGCGGGTGCCGAATTCATAGCCACAGGGCTCACAGGGCAGGTCCCTGTGGCCGCTGTGGCTTTTGCTTTTGTCATTTCTATGGAAAAGGGGTTATCGTGAGCCGCCGTCGTGTTGTCGTTACCGGCCTGGGGCTGGTGTCGCCTGTCGGCAATGATGTTGCCGACGGGTGGGCCAATCTGGTGGCCGGCAAGTCCGGCATCGCCACCATCACGAAGTTCGACGCAGCGAACTTCTCGACCCGCTTCGCCGGCGAGGTGAAGGGGTTCAACGTCGAAGACTACATGCCGGCCAAAGAAGCGCGCCATATGGATACGTTCATCCATTACGGCATGGCGGCTGGTATCCAGGCGATGCAAGACAGCGGCCTCGAGGTGACGGAGGCGAACGCCGAGCGTTTCGGCGTCGTCGTCGGCTCGGGCATCGGCGGGCTGCCGATGATCGAGGTCACGCAAACGGAGCTGCTCAATCGCGGTCCGCGGCGCATTTCGCCGTTCTTCGTGCCGGCTTCGATCATCAATATGATTTCGGGCCATCTGTCGATGAGATTCGGCCTGAAGGGACCGAACCTCGCGCTCGTCACGGCCTGCACGACGGGCCTGCACTGCATCGGCGAGGCGTCGCGCCTCATCGAATACGGCGATGCGGACATCATGCTGGCGGGCGGAGCCGAAGCAACAGTCTCGCCGCTCGGCATCGGCGGGTTTGCCGCCGCGCGCGCGCTTTCTCAGCGCAACGACGATCCGGCAACGGCGAGCCGTCCGTGGGACAAGGATCGCGACGGCTTCGTGCTGGGCGAGGGGGCCGGCGTCATGGTGCTCGAAGAGTACGAGCACGCGAAGGCGCGCGGCGCGAAAATCTACGCCGAGATTGCCGGCTACGGGATGAGCGCGGACGCCTATCACATGACGGCACCGCTCGAAGACGGCGACGGGGCGCGCCGATGCATGCAGGCCGCGCTGCGCAACGCCGGCGTCAATGCGGACCAAGTGAACTACGTCAACGCGCACGGTACCTCGACGCCCCTCGGCGATATCGCCGAAACGACAGGTATCAAGCGGGCGCTCGGCGAGCAGGCCAGGCGCGTGATCGTCAATTCGACGAAATCGATGACAGGGCACCTGCTCGGCGGTTCGGGCGGCCTGGAGTCGGTTTTTACGGTGCTCGCCGTGCATCATCAGGTGTCGCCACCGACGATCAACCTCTTCAACCAGGACCCGGAGTGCGATCTCGACTACTGCGCCAATACGGCGCGGGATGCGAAGATCGACGTGGCGCTGAAGAACTCGTTCGGGTTCGGCGGCACCAACGGCACACTCGTATTCAAGCGGGTGTGAACGATCGGCGAGCGATTGAGCGATAGCCGCGTCGCGTTGGCGGTGAACGCGCCGCCGGCAGTCATTGCGTTGCGGCGTTCGTTGGCGCTGCACGCGGCGACGCTCGCCTTTGCCCTCGTCGCCGCGCTGGGTCTCTACGCGGTGCTTGCGCCGCTTGCCGGTGTGGGGGGCGGGCTCGCTCTTTCCGGGGCATGCTATGCCGCATTGATACTCGCGGCGCATGCGCAGGGGTGCGGGCGGGCCGTCGCGCTCAGTCTCGAGTCCGGCTCGATCGCCGTCTACGAACCCAAGGGCGGCGTTCTCTTGCGCGGCCCCATCGTGGGCTGCAGCCAGTGGGCGAACCGCCTGCTCGTCGTCGCCATCAGGCCGATGGGGCGAACCCGGTTGGCGTCGCTCGTCGTCGCGGCCGACGCGCTCGATGCCGAGGCGTTCCGCGAGCTGGCTGTGCGCGCGCGACACGCCGCGCATCACCATCTGTAACGACGGTAACGGCAGTTACAGATGCGGCATGCGGCGTTGATGGGGACGCTACAATAGCGCTCCCGCGAAGCGCATCTTTCCAGGCAAACGGACCCATTCAGTGAGCGAAAAAGAAATTGACCAGGTGCTGGTCGAGCGCGTGCAACAGGGCGATAAAGCCGCGTTCGAACTCCTGGTCGCCAAATATCATCGCAAGATCATCCGGCTGATCTCGCGCCTCGTGCGCGATCCGGCCGAGGTCGAGGATGTCGCTCAGGACGCGTTCATCAAGGCCTACCGTGCTCTGCCGCAATTTCGCGGCGAGTCGGCCTTCTATACCTGGCTCTACCGGATCGCCGTCAATACGGCCAAGAACTATCTGGCGACGCAAAGCCGGCGCGCGCCCACCTCGACCGAAGCCGATGCGGAAGAGGCTGAAACTTTCTCGGATGCCGATCAACTAAGGGATATCAACACGCCTGAGTCGATGTTGATGAGCAAGCAGATCGCCCAGACGGTCAATGCGGCGATGGCGTTGCTGCCGGAGGAGTTACGCGTAGCGATTACACTGCGCGAGATCGAAGGGTTGAGTTACGAAGAAATCGCCGAAATGATGGGGTGCCCGATCGGCACCGTGCGTTCGCGTATTTTTCGCGCACGCGAGGCGATTGCGGCAAAATTGCGTCCGTTGCTGGACACGCCGGAAGGAAAGCGCTGGTAGAACGGCGCCTCCTCATGTGTCGGCGTGGCGGTTTGGGACAGGGTAGAAGGTTACGGGTGTTCGTGAGATGGGGAGTGTCATGGGGTCGGTCTCGATGCAATCGCAAGTGGGCTCGCGCGGCGAGCGGCTGTCCGCTGTCGTGGACGGCGAATGGGCCGGTGAACATGGGCATATCGGCGAGTTTCTTGCGCAGTTGAGCGGCGCCGATCGCGCCGCGTGGTCCGAGTACCACCTCATCGGCGATGCGCTGCGCTCGGACGAGCTGGCTGTGCATCCCGTTGCGAGCGGCAACTTCCTGCGTGGTTTCGCGGCCCGACTCGAAGCCGAACCCCATGTGCTGGCGCCCGCCGCGATGAGGGGAGGCGCGCGTGCGTCGGCATTGCGGGCGGTTAAGCGCCGCGTGATTCCGGGGCTCGCCGTGGCCGCGGCCGCTGCGACGCTGAGCTGGATCGTGCTGCCTCAGTTGCAGCGCGCCGACGCGCCGCATGTGGCAGTCCAGACCGCGGCTGTGTCTGCCCGCCACGACGGCTCGCTCCAGGTAGCCGCCGCGGGCGGCTCCACCGACGGCAACATCATTCGGGATGCGGGGCTCGACCAATATCTCGAGGCGCACCAGCAGTTCGGGCAGCAGCCGATGGTGCCGGGTTCGGCTCCATTCATCCGCGCGGCGGCGATGACGACGCAAGGCCAATAAGCTGATGCCGACCTCGCGAGTAGGGCGTATCGCCGCATGGGGGCGGCGGCGCGTTGCATTGTTCGGCATTGCCGCGCTGTTGCCGATGGCGCCGAGCGCGTATGCGCAGGCCGCGTCCGCGACACCGGCGCAGGCGTCTGCCACTGTGGCCGCCTCGGCCGCTTCAGCCGCCTCGGCCGCCGTTCACGAGCGCGCCGCAGCCTGGCTCGACAGGATTCCACGGGCCGCGCAGCAGGAGAATTACGAGGGCGTATTCGTTTATCAACGTGGCACCTTCGTTCAGTCCTCGCGCATCGCCCACTATGCGACACGCGGTGACGGCGAATTCGAATCGCTCGAAAGCCTCGATGGCAAACCGCGCAAACTGTTGCGCCACGACGAAAGCCTTTATACGTTCGTCCCGGAACGCCATCTTTGTATCGTTGAACAACGTCAGAACAAGGATTCGTTCCCTGCCTTGTTGAGCGAAAGCGGACAACAGGTACTGGCGCTTTACGAGCCGAAGATGCTTGGCCCGGACCGTGTGGCCGGGATCGATGCGCAAGTGATCGAGCTCGACCCCAAAGACGCCTATCGCTTCGCCTACAAGTTCTGGACGGATGCCAAAACGGGGCTCTTGCTGCGCGCTCAGACGCTCGATGCGAGCGCGCAGGTTCTCGAGCAAATCTCGTTTACGCAGCTGCGTATCGGTGTGCCGGTCAATAAGGCGGCCATCGCGGCTGGCATTCGCAATACAGAGGGTTGGACGCTCGTTCGGCCGCCTTTGCAACCCGTCGATATGGAAGCACAAGGGTGGCGATTCGCTCCGGATATACCGGGTTTTCGCAAGATTCGGGAGCTGCGCCGGCCCATGGCGGCCCGCGAAGCGGGCGCGCCGCCCATTCCCGTCGATCAGGCGGTATTCTCGGACGGCCTCGCGACGGTGTCGGTTTTCGTCGAGCCGGCCGAGAAAAACTCGCGCAAAGAAGGCGCTGGCGCGAGCGGCGCGACGCATGTGCTCGTCACGCGACATGGGGATTACTGGATCACCTTGCTCGGTGAGGTTCCGCAAGGCACACTGCAGCTCTTTGCCTCTGCCATAAAATATCCGGCGGGCAAGTAACACTTCGGTCGATCCCATATGACGATTCATTCGGTGCGCAACTTTCTGGCGGCCGCGACGATGCTCGCGTGCCTGCCGCTCATTTCGCCCGCGGCAGCGGCATCGCCGGCGGCGAACCTGCCCGATTTCACCGATCTCGTCGACAAGGTGGGACCGGCCGTCGTCAATATTCGGACGACGGCGCACGTGTCGAGTTCGCCGACGCAACGGGCCCTGCCCCCTGGCGCCGACGAAGGCGACATGTCGGAGTTCTTCCGGCGCTTCTTCGGTATTCCGTTGCCGAATATGCCGAACACGCCACGCGACAAGGGTGACAAGGGCGATAAGGGCGACAACGGCGGCGGCCAGGACGGCTCCGACAACGCCGATTCGGAACAAAGCGCGGGTGTGGGCTCGGGCTTCATCGTGTCGGCCGACGGCTACGTGATGACGAATGCGCACGTCGTGGACGACGCCGACACCATCTACGTCACGCTGACGGACAAGCGCGAGTTCAAAGCCAAGCTGATCGGTGCCGACGATCGTACGGACGTGGCCGTCGTGAAGATCAGCGCGGCCAATCTGCCGACTGTGACGATCGGCGATTCGAACAAGGTCCGCGTGGGAGAATGGGTCGTCGCGATCGGTTCGCCGTTCGGCCTCGACAATACGGTGACGGCCGGCATCGTCAGCGCGAAGGGGCGCGACACGGGCGACTACCTGCCGTTCATCCAGACCGATGTCGCGGTCAATCCCGGCAATTCGGGTGGCCCCCTCATCGACATGCAGGGGCAGGTGATCGGCATCAATTCGCAGATCTATAGCCGAACCGGCGGTTTCATGGGCATCTCGTTCGCGATTCCGATCGACGAGGCGATGCGTGTGGCGGAACAGCTCAAGGCAACCGGCAAGGTGGTGCGCGGACGTATCGCGGTGGCGATTGGGCAGGTCACGAAGGACGTGGCCGATTCGCTTGGCTTGCCGAAAGCGGGTGGCGCGCTCGTGAGCAGCGTCGAGCCCGGAGGACCGGCCGACAAGGCGGGCATCCAGCCGGGCGACATCATCCTCAAGTTCAACGGCGTGCCGGTGGAGGCGGAAACGGATCTTCCGCGGATGGTAGGCGACACCAAGCCCGGCACGAAGACGACGGTCACGATCTGGCGCAAGGGCCGCACGACCGAGTTACCCGTCACCGTCGCCGAGACGCCCACCGATAAAACGGTCAAGACCGCCGAGCGGCGGGCGCCGCCGCCCAAAGCGCGGCCGCGCAATCTGCTGGGCGTCACGGTGATCGACGTCCCCGCCGATCAGCAAAAGGCACTCAAGCTGCGTAATGGCGGGGTCGAGGTGCAGACGGTGGAAGGGCCGGCCGCGCGCGTCGGCCTGCAAAAAGGCGACATCATTTTGCGGATCGGCGATACCGACATTACGACGGCGAAGGATTTCGATCAGGCCGTGGCGCGTCTCGATCCACAAAAGACGGTGGCGGTGCTCGTGCGGCGCGGCGACAACACGCAATTCGTGCCGATGCGCCCGCGTGCGGCGCCCGCGCAAAAGTGACGGCCGGCCCGCCGCGGCTGACGCTTTACGGGCGGGCCTGGTGCCACCTTTGCGACGACATGCTCGCGGAGCTCGCGCCGCTCGCCGCTGAGTTCGGGGTGCGTGTCGACGTGATCGATATCGACACCGATCCCGAACTCGAAGCACGCTATGACGTACTCGTGCCGGTGCTCGTCCATGACGGCATCGAGCTTTGCCATTACCGGCTCGATGCGGCACGTGTGCGAGGCGCGCTCACGGCAACCCGCACCTCACGATGAGCATCGGCGCGGAGCGGAACATGCGCCGTGAGCGGCTTTGGCGGTGAGCTTGTCGCCGAAATCCCCCGTGGGATGGCCATTTCAGCTAAAATAGCTCGGATTTTCACGTACTTACGAGGCGTGCTCCGCGGTTGTCCGAGCGCGCCTTTTTTGCTTGATCGGCACTGAATGGATCATATTCGTAATTTCTCGATCATTGCGCACATCGACCATGGCAAGTCGACGCTCGCCGATCGCATCATCCAAATCTGCGGCGGGCTGTCCGACCGCGAAATGGAATCGCAGGTGCTCGATTCGATGGACCTCGAACGCGAGCGCGGCATTACCATCAAGGCCCAGACGGCGGCGCTCAGTTATCGCGCGCGCGACGGCAAGCTCTATAACCTGAACCTGATCGATACGCCGGGCCACGTCGACTTCTCTTACGAGGTGAGCCGCTCGCTGTCCGCTTGCGAGGGGGCACTGCTCGTCGTCGATGCGAGCCAGGGTGTCGAAGCTCAGACGGTGGCGAATTGCTATACCGCGATCGAGCTCGGCGTCGAAGTCGTACCGGTGCTCAACAAGATCGATCTGCCGGCGGCGAACCCCGAAAACGCGATTGCGGAAATCGAGGACGTCATCGGCATAGACGCGGCAGATGCCGTGCGTTGCAGCGCCAAGACGGGCCTCGGTGTCGAAGACGTGCTCGAAGCCCTCATCGCGAAAGTGCCGTCCCCGAAGGGCGATCCTGCCGCGCCTTTGCAAGCGCTCATCATCGATTCGTGGTTCGACAACTATGTCGGCGTCGTCATGCTCGTGCGCATCGTCAACGGTACGTTGCGCCCGAAAGACAAGATCAAGCTGATGGCGACCGATGCGCAATACCCGGTCGAGCATATCGGCGTTTTCACGCCCAAGTCGAAGAACCTCGAATCGCTTTCGGCCGGGCAAGTGGGTTTCATCATCGCGGGGATCAAGGAGTTGACAGCCGCGAAGGTGGGCGATACGGTCACGCTCGCCGCGAAGCCGGCCGCCGCGCCGCTGCCGGGTTTCAAGGAAGTGAAGCCCCAGGTGTTCGCGGGGCTCTACCCTGTCGAAGCGAATCAGTACGATGCACTGCGCGAATCGCTCGAAAAGCTCAAGCTCAACGACGCGTCGCTGCAGTACGAGCCCGAAGTCTCGCAAGCGCTCGGCTTCGGTTTCCGTTGTGGCTTCCTCGGGCTGCTGCATATGGAGATCGTGCAGGAGCGGCTCGAGCGCGAGTTCGACATGGATCTCATCACGACGGCCCCGACGGTCGTCTATGAAGTCGTCCAGCGCGACGGTACGACGATCATGGTCGAGAATCCGGCGAAAATGCCCGACCCGTCGAAGATCGAAGAGATTCGCGAGCCGATCGTGACGGTGAATCTCTATATGCCGCAGGACTATGTCGGCTCGGTCATCACGCTGTGCACGCAAAAGCGCGGCTCGCAGATCAACATGCAATATCACGGCCGGCAGGTGCAGCTCACCTACGAAATTCCGATGGCCGAGATCGTGCTCGACTTCTTCGATCGCCTCAAATCCGTCTCGCGCGGCTACGCGTCGATGGATTACGAATTCAAGGAGTATCGCGCCTCCGATGTCGTGAAGGTCGATATGTTGATCAACGGCGACAAGGTCGATGCTCTTTCGGTGATCGTGCATCGCACGCAGTCGCAATATCGCGGTCGCGAAGTGGCCGCCAAGATGCGCGAGATCATTCCGCGTCAAATGTACGATGTGGCCATTCAGGCTGCCATCGGCGCGCATATCATTGCGCGCGAGAATATCAAGGCATTGCGCAAGAACGTGCTCGCAAAGTGTTATGGCGGCGACATCACGCGTAAAAAGAAGCTCCTCGAAAAGCAAAAAGAAGGCAAGAAGCGAATGAAGCAGGTCGGGTCGGTCGAGATCCCGCAGGAGGCTTTTCTCGCAATCTTGCGCGTGGAAGACAAATAACAAAGGATCCCGACTTTCATGAATTTTGCACTGATTCTTTTTGTGCTGGTCATTTTGACTGGCGTGGCTTGGGTTGCCGACAAACTGATTTTTCTGCCGCAGCGGCGGCGTGCGGCGGATGCCGCGGTGGCCGAGTTCGATCGCCAGCAAGCACGCGTCGGCGAGCGTTTTGCCGACGAAAACGCGCCGCAAACCCGTGCGCGGTTGCGTGACGAGAAGCTGCGTCAGCCATGGTGGCTCGAATACACGGCGAGTTTTTTCCCGGTGATCCTCGTCGTATTCCTCGTGCGCTCGTTCGTCGTCGAGCCCTTCAAGATTCCATCGGGATCGATGGTGCCCACGCTGCTCGTCGGCGATTTCATCCTCGTCAATAAATACGACTACGGGCTGCGGCTGCCCATCGTGAATACGAAAATCACGGCCGGCCGGCCGCTCGCGCGTGGCGATGTCGTGGTGTTCCGCTACCCGAAGGACGAGTCGGTCGACTACATCAAGCGCGTGATCGGTCTGCCCGGCGACGTCGTTGCCTACGAGGACAAGAAACTCACGATCAACGGCCACCCGGTGCCCGAGACGCCGCTGCCCGATTATTTCGATGAAGAGCGCATCGGCTACGCGAAGCAGTTCGAAGAGTCGCTCGGCTCGCGCAAGAACGCGATTCTTAACAACCCGGCAGTGCCGCCTTTCGTCATCGGCGCCGAGGACTACCCGTATCGCGACAACTGCACGTACAACAGCCGCGGCGTTGTCTGCAAAGTACCGCCCGGACACTACTTCATGATGGGCGACAATCGCGATAACAGCGCCGACAGTCGCTATTGGGGTTTCGTACCCGATGCCAACATCGTGGGCCGCGCGTTCTTCATCTGGATGAACTTCGGCAACCTGAAACGCATCGGCTCGTTCGAGTGATCGAGGTCCCGGCATCGCCGGCCTCGCGCATCGATCCCGCTCGACTCGCTCGAAGCTGCGCGCTGCATGCAGTCGTGGCTTTCAACCGTTTTTGACGCCGCGCGCGTCCCGCTTTTCGCGCGCTCACCGCGCCCAGTCGACGGGGCTGACGTGCGCGTTATACTCTGCACATGCCGCTATCTCCGCTGGAAAGCCGGTTGCGCTATGAATTTCGCAATGCGGAATTATTGCGCCAGGCGTTAACTCACCGCAGTCACAGTGCCTCGCACAACGAACGGCTCGAATTCTTGGGCGATTCCGTTCTAAATTGCGCGGTGGCCGCACTATTGTTTCAGCGATTCGGCAAATTGGACGAAGGCGACCTGTCGCGTGTGCGCGCCAACCTCGTCAAACAACAGTCGCTGTACGAGATTGCTCAGGCCCTTAATATTGCCGAAAGCCTCCGCCTTGGCGAGGGTGAGCTGAGAAGCGGCGGATTCAGGCGTCCTTCGATCCTTGCAGACGCCTTCGAGGCGATTCTCGGCGCCATCTTCCTCGACGGCGGTTTCGAAGCCGCCCAAACGGTCATCAAGCGGCTGTACGTGCCCATTCTCGATCACATCGATCCGCGCACGCTCGGCAAGGATTCGAAGACGCTGCTGCAGGAGTATCTGCAGGGTCACAAAATTGCGTTGCCGACCTACACCGTCGTCGCCACGCATGGTGCTGCGCACAACCAGCAATTCGAGGTCGAATGCAGTGTGCCCAAGCTCGAGGTGAAGGTATCGGGTTCGGGCGCCAGCCGGCGTGCGGCCGAACAGGCCGCGGCGAAGAAGGCGCTCGACGAAGTCCTGGCCCTGATGCCCGCCATGGGGGTCAAGACGAAGCGCTCGCGCGGCGCGCGTACGGCCAAGCACGGCGAGCCCGAGGTCGTTCCAGGCGTGAAGGGCGTGCAGGCGGCGCTTGATTTGCGTGCACCCGAGCGCAAGGAGAAACCGGCGCGTGGCGAAGCCAAGGTAGCCGCGGCAGAGGCCGAATCGGGCGAACGTACGCCGGGCGTTCCGCCCGCGATGATCCGCGCGGCACATGTCGAGCACAAGCCGGCTCCTCGCGGGCAGAACGAAGCGCGGGTCTTGGCGGAGGCCAAACCGGACGCGCCGGGCAAGAGCGACGGTCCGAAGGCCGAGCCGGCGGCCTCCGGCGGCGACGCCGAACTCGTGTCCGACATCGCCGGCGCAGCCCGGCCCCATGCGGCCGAGCCCGATCATCCATGAGCGAAACTGTGCGTCCTGCCGCCGCGCGCGCAGGATGTACGCCCCCTATCCGAACCGGCAGCCAGCCACATGAACGACCCTATCTCCACCGGTTTTCGCTGCGGCATGATCGCGATCGTCGGCCGTCCGAACGTCGGTAAGTCGACGCTGATGAATGCACTCGTCGGCCAAAAGATCAGCATTACCTCTCGCAAGGCGCAAACGACCCGCCATCGCATCACGGGTATCCATACGTTCGACGATGCGCAGTACATCTTCGTCGATACGCCGGGTTTCCAGACGCAGCACAGCGGGGCGTTGAACCGTTCGCTCAATCGTGCGGTGACGTCGACGCTCGCGTCGGTCGATGCGATCCTTTTCGTCATCGAAGCGGGGCGGTTCGGTCCCGACGATCAGCGCGTGCTCGATCTGATTCCGCCTTCGGTCCCGACGCTCATGATCGTCAACAAGCTCGACCGCGTGAGCGACAAGAAGACGCTGTTCCCGTTTTTGCAGAAGATGGGCGCGTTGCGCGACTTCAAAGAGATCGTTCCGCTTTCGGCCAAGCATCCCGACGACATTACGCGATTGCTCGCGACGATCAAGCCGTATCTGCCCGAAGGCGAGCCGATCTACGGCGAGGACGATCTGACCGATCGCAGCGAACGCTTCCTGGCTGCCGAGATATTGCGAGAGAAGGTCTTTCGCTGGACGGGGGACGAACTGCCCTACACGAGCACGGTGCTGATCGACAAATTCGAGACCGAGGGACGCCTGCGTCGCGTGTTCGCGACGATTCTCGTCGATCGCGATTCGCACAAGGCGATGATCATCGGCCAGAAGGGGGCGAAGCTCAAACAGATCAGCACCGAGGCGCGCCTCGACATGGAAAAGCTGTTCGACGGGCCCGTCTATCTCGAAACTTTCATCAAAGTGAAAAGCGGCTGGGCCGACAACGAAGCCGGGCTGCGCGCCTATGGCTACGAATGACACGTGCGTGAGCGAATCGGCCCTCGGGGGCGATGACGAGGGCACGCGGTCCGGCCGCGACGAACCCGAAGGCGCGAGCGCACCGGAGCCCGATGCCCCGCCGCGCCGGGGGGGCCGCCGTCAGGGCAGCCCAACGCGTGGCCAAGCGCGTGGGGATATGCGCGCGAATGCGCGCACAACCGAATACGAGAGCGCTGGC
>CBJLAJ010000036.1:0-36908 GCA_966421005.1 uncultured Paraburkholderia sp. | reverse complement strand
ATGCAATTCTGAAAACGTTTGCGCCGTCCCGCGTTCCCTGTTTCAGGGTATAGTGAGCTTTCCCCTGTGGAGTGACTGACATGTCGACACACTCGTTTCTTCTCTACAAGGGGTACGAACTTCATCCTCTCGTCTTCCCCCGCACGTTCAGGCGTTTTGATGGACATTCCCGTTTCGCCGAAGGGTATGACGTTGCAGTTCGGATATGTCGTCCGGCCGCGATCGCAGGCTCTGCGGCGAGCCGTGTTTTCCGGCTGGACCAGGCACATGCATTCTCCGATCTTGGTGTGGCAAGGCGTGCAGCCCGGCAGCAAGGAAAGGACATCATCGACGGGAAGGTGAACGGAGCCTCGGTCGTCGATATGTGATGGCAGCGCCGGCGTGCGGAACCAGGCGATTGGCTCTCTGTTGGTCGCCTGTTTGACCATCGTTTTCTTCTTTTCTTCATAAGAGGCGCTCCGTGTCGGAGAGCGTCGCTTCGCATCTTCCCGGTGGAGATGCGGTGGTCCGCACAGCAAAGCGGTGGAGCGAGCGCATGGGTTCTCTAGAACGGTATCAGCCATGCAAATTGACGTCGACCTGATTCCGCATTACCTCGTGCTTCGTCCGGGCTGCCCGCCGTATGTGCTGAACGTTGACCGCCGTGTTTTGCGCCGCGAAGCAAGCCGTCTCCTGCATGCGTTCGCAAGAACTCGCGGCGCCCTCGCTTCGATTGCGAACGACGAATGGAACGACTTTTTCGGCTCGGAATCCATCTCGCGCGCCGAGCGGGCCGAAGTGCGAGCGTACGCACTTGTTTGTGGCGCCGAAAGCGAACACCAGCTCAGATTGCTGGCTGACCTCTGCCCCTCAACGGAGCGCCTGATGTATCGGATGATCGCGTACCGCGGATTTGAAATTCATGTTGAACTGAGTCAGTCCTCAGTGGATCTTTACGACGTCACGTTTCAGATCAAGGGTGGAGAAAACCTTCGCGTCGTGGGTAGGAGCGGAGACAAGTTTTCGCTACACAACGGCCCCTATACGCGCCGCTGGGCGTATCTCATCGCTGAAGCCGCCGGGCGAGCTGCAATTGACGTGCTTCTTGGAGTGGCCATCGTGGACGGAGATCCCATTGGCTGACGGGAGCGTGGGTGCCCACCGTTGCACGGAGATGTTGCCAATTGCAGCTTCGTTAGACGCCGAGATGACACGAGGCGGCCGCATCGCCCTACCTGCAACCCGGTGTGACCACTGCATGTTCGGATTCCTCAATGGCCGTTGAGCTTGTTAATGCCGGAGATCCATCGAATTGGAATTAAACGGCCGAAGCGGGTCGGCCCATTCCATTTGCACGAGCGTCTTTCTGTAGGCGATCGTCATGCCCAGTGTCGGGCAACAGTCGGCAAGGAAGCGAGCGCAGCCCGGCCATTCCCGTGTGGGCTGTGCCCTGGGAGCGGCCAGTCAATCCGCCGATTTGATCCGAATCTGGGTGGGCGCTGTGCAGTCCCTGTGTTCGATTCCATTGCCGCATGTCCGGTGTCACCGTTGGGTTGTGCCAGGCCGCCCTCCGCGGCCAGACGGGGCACTCTCAGGTGCCGGGCACAGCTAGGTTGCATCGCTTTGTTTGCAGAGCAACCGCCGGGGTGAAACAGTTACAAGATAAGTGTTGACGCTGGCCCGCCCGGCGCGTACTCTGCCGTCCGAAGTTCAAGAAGTTCGATTGCTGTTCATCAATTGCTCGCTCCTCAGCGGTATTCGTTGTCCTCTCTCTCCTTGAAGCTTCATGCGCTCTTTATAGGGCAAGTCTTCGTATTTTTCTTCAAGGATTCCTCGTGGATACTGGTACCGTTAAGTGGTTCAACGACAGCAAAGGCTTTGGCTTCATCACCCCGGACAAAGGTGGCGACGACCTGTTCGCGCACTTCTCCGAAATCAGGGGCGACGGCTTCAAGACGCTGGCTGAAAATCAGAAGGTGAGCTTCGAAACGAAGCAAGGCCCGAAGGGACTGCAAGCGGCTAACATCAAGCCGATGTAAAGTTGAAGGCCCGGCCTCCCGCGACGGATGCCGGGTTGCAGCGCCCCCTCGGAGCTTCATCGCCCTCAGTTGGCGTCATCGTTCCTGTCTGGCATCTGTCTATTGCGCAGTTCGCCAGACGCCATACGCCCCTCGTTGCACCGCAATCTTTCCTCAGGCTTCAAAGCCACTTTTCGTTTTTCGATTGCATCTGAATTCGGCGCGAATGGCTTCGAACCGGCGCACCCGTGCACTGTTCGAACGGTACGTGCGCACTCCAATATTATTAAAACTAAAATGCAGAGAAAACAGATTCATCAATACAATGGTTATGCCGTCCAACCTTCGGCGCATCGTTTGCCTGACGGTAGCTTTTCATCCAACGTGCTGCTCGAGCGCATCGATAGTGCTCGGGCTGAAGGCCGCTACTGGTTCTATTCGCTCGATTACTTCAAGAGCGAAGAGCAGGCGTTGCGGCACTCAAGTCACTGGGCACGCAATTGGGTCGACACGCGCGGTTAATGTCGACGCCTCGGCCCGAAACATGCGATGCGCCTGAGGCGCCAGGGCGGGCGTAAGCATGAACGGAAAGAGGGCATTTCGTTATCGTGGAGACGCGATACGCAACTGTCGGCTGTGGCTCTTGCCTGTGCCGCGACGCTGTGCGCAATCCATATCGCCGTTCATCAGGCTGCCAGATTTCAACCAAGGAAAAAATTGACGACCGTAATTCTGAAACTGATATCGACCGTGAGCGGAACCCGTTTTGAACGAGAATTCACGTATCGCGCCGTCGGTTTGGTTCGCGATATTGAACTGGGTTGTACTGCGCGCGCGGATTCAATCTGAATCGGATACTGCAGTCTTGCACCTTAAGAGCCGTGTGGAAGCGTTACCGCAGCAACCCGGTGGCGCACGGCCGATCGATTGAGCGTTAACCGACCTTCGTTGCCAGATGCGCGACAATTGCATGAATTGCTTGCCGTAATGTTTCCCCGCTAACGGTATCGCGGGCTATGGTAGCCGGATCACTCTGCTTACCCAACAATTGAAGCGTGATGCAAGCATCCCGAATGATCGTCGCAGACATCGTTTCCAGGACCAGCGTCAAGGCGGCTTGAGCATCAGACGCTCGTGGCGAGGTGTTGATAAGCGCGACTGGCTTTCCGGGAAACTCCACGCTGGCTACTAGCCAGTCCAGCATGTTCTTGAAGGAGCCGGGAATTCCGCGAGCGTACTCCGGGCAGGAAATCAAGAGAGCGTCTGCCTGTCCCACTCGGCGACGCAATTCAACGATGCTTTCAGGCAGGTCAACTTCGAGATCCGGATTGAAGTGCGGCAGTTCGCCTCCACGGCCTCTACTCCGACATGGACGACCGATCGCCGCGCGTAGAGAGATTCGCGCTTCACACGCTGCGAGGGAATAGCGAGGAGCGTTTCACCGTTTACCAGTTAGGCGACCGCGTCGGCGGCGGCAGGCGTTAGTCGCCGCGGCGCGGGTTTCGCCAGCACACCGATGTGCAGGGTGACGCCGTAGACGCCGCGCGTCACAACGTAGGGGAATCCACATGGGACCCTATCATGAACGGTTGATTCGTTTCGCGATATTGCTCGCCGGTCTCGGCTCTTCTGTGACGGTATCGGCGCAAATCTATGACGAGTTGCCCGCGCCGGTCGACAGCACGCGTTGTCGCGCAGTCATCGGGCAGGCGGAAATTGACGGCACGGTCCAGCAGATTGTCGGGCGGGCATGCCAGCAAAGTGACGGAACATGGCAAATCGTGCAGAACCCGGACGGCAGCGTACTGTGGTATTCGGTCGACGCTTACCCCTATCCTGACCCCTGGTATTGGGGGCCGACGGTTTTCGTTGGCGTGGGCACAGCCTTCGTCTTTGTCGATCGCTCTCATCGTTTCCACCGCTTTCACGACTTTCACCGCTTTCACGGCTTCGAGCATTTTCGCCGCTTCGATCGCTTCCGTCCGATGAACCACCCCCGCTTCGGCGCACCGATGGGAATGGGCTTTCACCAAGCGCCGTTCCCCGCCGGTGGGATGCACGGGTTCGGCGGGGTGCGGCGGCGTTAGCGGTTGCACGCCACCCCAGCGCCGCTGGCTCGTCGAGCCTATGGCCCCGCGTACCGCGGGGATAAACGAAGGGCGCCCAATCGACATGAAGTGCGCCTCAGTTGGCGTTGCTTCGCAGACACATGCAACCGTCCTCATGGTTCATGTATTGTCAAGACTAGCGCGGCTCGGTCCAGACCTGCAACGGGCCGGCTATGCGCCGGATAAACTCGCTGAGATCGTGAGGACCGGCGGCAAGTCGTGGCAGGTACTGGACGCGCTGGATGCCCTCGATGCGCTGCGTCGCGATGACGCAAGGCTGCTCGACTGCTTCGAACCCGACTCGTTGGCCGAAATTGCCATCCAGGGCGGCCCCGATGCACTGAACGAACTGCGCCACGTTTGGCCCGCGTTGGCGCGTTTGAATGCTGACACCGGCAAGTATGTGCCCTTGTTGCCTGCCGGTGACATATATCGGATGGCCTGTGAACCGGACGGCGGAAAGAGCCTGCGAAATACCGCCTCGCAAATTGCCGGGCAAAAAGGGACGTTGCACGCTTAGATGCAATACGCGGCCCGTGCGATGAGCAGTAACCCCACGGCAACGAGTATCGCACCCGTCGCCCGCGCTATGCGCCGACCGCCCAGTGCAACGCGCTCGGCACTAACGGCAGCAGTGACGAGCAACATGGGCTGCAAGTCCATGACACCCATGACAAGAAGCGTTGCGGTGAGCCCGGCGCAGCAACGTACGCAGCGCACGCCGAAGTGCAGCCCGTGACGCAATGGTGCATCGGCTTTGCCGCAGATGGACCCGCCGTGCCCCGGCGCCGTCCTGCAGCAGGCGAGCTGACGCGTTTTCCAGTCGGTGAATTGTGTTGCGCCCGCAATCAGGACGACCGCGCCGACAGCGAAGGGAGCGCTGTGCGCGAGCGCCGGCAACCGCACCTCGGCCGAAGCCACAACGGCGCCTACGATAAAGGCGCCCAGCCCGCATGCGGCCCATACGAGGAAGTAGCCGGATACGAACAGCACCGAGTGAAAGGCGAGGCGCATTTCGCTCATTGTGCCGACCGCCTCGCGATACCGCAGCAACGCCGGCATGAGCGACGGCAGCATCATCGCCACCATCATCACGGTCCACATGCCGACAAACGATGCCGCCGCGCCGAGCCAGGTCTCGCCGCACGTCGGCATCCAGGCCATCGATATCGACCAGCCACCTGGCATCGGCATATCGCCCATGGACGACATCGACAGCGACCACACGACCGTCGTGATCGCGCTCGCGGCGAACAACAGCGCGCTCGTGCCGAAGAACGCGGCGTGCGACATGCGTATTGAAGACATGTGGGCCTCTTTCGTTGGCTCGAGTGCGGTGTTTATTCAGCGTGGCCGATTACTTGCGTTTCAGACGCTCGCATACTCGTCATGGCGGCTCCACCAGATGCCGGTTTCGTTGCGCCCGAGCGGCGCGCGATCGAGCCATTGATAGGCGCCCCAAAGCGCGTCGAGTCCGCGTGCATACGTCGTATACGTGTGATAGACGACGCCATCTTCAAGCACGAACGCACTCAATCCCGGCCGATCCCGCGCGTAGGTTGGCGCGTCCGTCCCACATGTCTTGGCAAACTGAGTGACGGGCTCCGGCGCCGGCGTCATATCCATCGCATGTCCACCGCGTTCGTAGTTGTACTCGATAGTGCCTTCGCGCTGCTGTTGCTCCGTGAACGAAACATTGAAGTCGAAATTGAAATCGCTCTCGTTCGACGATGCCCACGGGAACGTCCACCCCATGCGCTTTTTATAGGCCTGCAGCTTTTCGAGCGGTGCGCGCGACACAGCCGTAAGCATCACGTCATGCTGGGCCAGATGAACGGCGAAGCCGTCAAACCCATCCGCAATCATCGAGCACGAAGGGCACCCCGCCTTGTAATCAGGCCCAAACATGAAGTGATAGACGAGAAGCTGGGAGCGGCCTTGAAAGAGGTCGGCCAGCGAAGCAGGGCCCGCATCGGTATCGAAACGGTATTCCTTGTCGATCTTGACCCACGGCAGCGACTGACGTTGTTGCGCCAACTCGTCGCTGCGACGCGTCAATTCCTTTTCGGCTTTGAGCAACTCGAGCCGCGCCGCAAGCCACTCTTCGCGCGAAGCGGTGATATGTCCGGTCATGATGTTCTCCTATGTAGTCCTGCGTCGAACTGGGGCGTGGCGAGTCGTTCGCTCGCTGCGCGATACGACGGGTTGGTCGATATCTGTGTGATAGATTAGGACCACGAATCGAACCGGTGGGAGTGACAAGTGTGGCGGGATTCCGATGGACGCACTGATTACAGCCGCGGCCCGCGCACTGGCGAGCGGTGATCCGCTTGGCGCGTTGAATCGCGTAGCGCTGCGCGAGGATGCGCACGCACTGGCGCTGCGCGGTATCGCCATGGCGCAGCTCGGCGACTTCGTCCGTGCGAAGACATTGATGCGCAAAGCCGCACGCGCGTTCGGGCCGAAGGAAATCATGGCGCGTGCGCGGTGCGAAATCGCCGAGGCGGAAATCGCCTTGGCCGCGCGCGAATTGAGCTGGTCCTCGAAGACACTCACTGCCGCCCGCGCCACACTCGATGCCCACGGCGATCACGTCAACGCGGCGCATGCGGGCTATCTCGAGACGCGGCGGCTACTGCTCATCGGTAAGCTCGACGACGCTCAGCGCGGGCTTGCCGAACTCGCTTCCCTATCGTTGCCGCCCGCCTTGACGGCGGCCCATGAACTTGTTGCGGCTGGCATCGCTACGCGACGTCTTCAGGCGGCGACAGCCCGCGCAGCGCTCGCGCGCGCCAGCGAGGCGGCGCGCCGCGCGGGCATCCCCGCGCTGATGGCTGAGGTCGAAACCGCCATGCGCATCGTCAATGCGCCGGCGGCGCGTTTGATCGCGCGTGGCGAAGCGCGGCTCGTCTCGCTGGACGAAATCGAAGCGCTGGTCGCGCCGAATGCCGCAACGCTCGTGGTGGATGCCTGCCGTCGGATTGTGCGCATCGGCCCGGAATCGATATCGCTGGCTACGCGCCCCGTGCTGTTCGTGCTTGCCCGCCTGCTTGCACAAGGCTGGCCTGAAGATGTGCCGAGGAGTACGCTTATCGCCCAGGCGTTTCGCGTCAAAACAGCGGACGAATCGTATCGTGTGCGGTTGCGCGTGGAAATCGGCCGACTGCGTACTATGCTTCGCTCGGTAGCCGACATTCGCGCGACGCAACGTGGGTTCGTATTCGTACCGCATGGCGCGGCCGAGGTGGCGGTCTTGGATCATCCGGCCGAAGAAAAGCACGCCGCGCTGCTCGCGCTGCTGGCCGATGGCGAGTCCTGGTCGAGCTCCGCGCTCGCGCTGGCCCTTGGCGAGAGTCAGCGCAATGTGCAGCGCACGCTCGAATCGCTCGCGGATCTCGGCAAGGTGCGCTCATTGGGTCGCGGGCCGGCGCGCCGCTGGAGCACGCCCGTGGTGGGATTCGCGACACCGTTGTTACTCCCCGCTCCATTTCCGAATGATTAGGATGGCGCCATGAATCGATCCACTGCAGAAATCATCCGCGAATACGGGCCGTTCGATGGCGTCGACGCCGTGCACGGCGTCACCTACGACGGCGGGCAGGTCTGGTTCGCGTCGGGCGATAAAGTCAATGCGTTGGACCCGGCGAGCGGCGCCATGCTGCGCTCGATCGACGTGACCGCTAACGCCGGAACGGCCTTCGACGGGCGGTACCTCTATCAGATCGCCGGCAGCGTCATTCAAAAGCTCGATCTCGAGAATGGTCGCGTGCTTGCGTCCATACCGGTGCCTGGGGAGGGTGTAACCGGGCTCGCATGGGCCGAGGGCTCGCTCTGGGTCGGTCGATATCGCGAGAAGAAAATCTACGAACTCGATCCCGAGACGGGTGCCGTGCGCCGGACCATCGAATCGAATCGATTCGTGACGGGCGTGACCTGGGTTGACGGCGAACTTTGGCACGGCACGTGGGAGGGCGACGAGAGCGAGATCCGGCAGATCGACCCACGTACGGGCGAAGTGCTGCAGAGCCTCGAGATGCCGGCCGGTGCGGGCGTGTCCGGGCTCGAATCCGATGGCGGCGAGCAGTTCTTCTGCGGTGGCGGCGGTAGTGGGAAATTACGCGCTGTGCGGCGGCCCAGACACGAAGCGCTCTCCGAAACGGCGGCGCGTGCATCGGCTGCATCGAACGATTCGCCGAACCACCGATGAACGATACGAACGCTGTATCGCCGCCCGTACAGCCGGACCTTTCCGATCTCTTCGCCGGCCGCGGTTCGCTCGGCGAGCGCATGGAGCTTGGCCGCGCCGCGCGAAAGAAGACGCCGCGCGCGCGGCTCGCCATCTGCAAGACGAAAGAGCGCGACCCGATCGCGCTGCTCGAAGCCTCGAATGTAGGCCGCGTATCCGAGCTGATTCCGATCCGCTACGGGCGCATGATCGCCAATCCGTTCGCGTTTTATCGCGGGGCGGCGGCGCTGATGGCATTCGATCTTGCGGCGTTGCCGCGCACCGATATCATCGTGCAGCTATGCGGCGACGCGCACTTGGCCAATTTCGGCCTGTTCGCAAGCCCGGAGCGGCGAATCCTGTTCGGGCCCAATGACTTCGATGAAACGCTGCCCGGGCCATTCGATTGGGATATGCGCCGGTTGGCGGCGTCGTTCGCTATTGCTGCGCGCGAGCGTGGATTCTCGGCGAGCGATCAGCGTAGGGTGGTACGACGGCTCAGCGAGACATTCCGGCAGCGTATCGGCGAGTTCAGCAAAATGGATCTGCTCGATGTCTGGTACTACCAGTTCAGTGCGGCGACGATGCTGGACAGTGCCGGGTCCGACGGGGAAAGAAAAAAGGAGGCGGCGGTCATCGACAAGGCGAGGCTGCAGTCGTCGCGTTCCGTGCTGAATCATTCGGCCGAACAGGTCGACGGCAAATTCCGGATCAAGGAAAACCCTCCGCTCGTCTATCACGTCCCGCTATCGAGCCAGTGCGAGCGCCAGCAGTACGGCGACATGATCCGGCGGTTTTTCGCTGACTATCGGCTGACGCTGTCCGACGACCGACGCGCGCTTTTCGATCGATACGAATTGGTCGATGTGGCCATTCGCGTCGTCGGGGTGGGCTCCGTCGGAACGCGCTGCTACGAGGCGCTTTTCATGGCGGATGGAGAATGCCCGCTCTTTTTGCAGTTGAAGGAGGCGAGGACTTCGGTCCTCGAGAACTATCTTCCACGCAGCGAATACGCGAATCACGGCCAGCGTGTCGTGAATGGTCAGCGTCTGCTGCAGTCCGCCAGCGATATCTTTCTCGGCTGGTCCAAGATGCATCACACGGGCAGCGATTTTTACGTCAGGCAGTTACGCGACATGAAAGGCGCATTCGATTTCGCGAGCTTCGACGTGGACGATCTCGCTGCGTACGCGGTTTCGTGCGGGACGGCGCTCGCGCATGCGATGGCGAAAGCGGGCGACCCGGCTCGGATTTGCGGCTACCTGGGCAAGTCGGACGCTTTCGATGAGGCGATCCAACAGTTCGCTTTGGCCTATGCCGAGCGTAATGAAGCGGACTGGACGACGCTGAAAGCGGCAGTCAAGGCGGGGCGGGTGCAGGCGATTCGCGAGTAAAGGCACGCAAAAGTGCGCAAGTGCGGCGCTTCGTGGCCGCGGCTATTCGCGATGTGAGCCTCAACCTGCTCGCAGTTGCGCACGGTGCCGGGCTCAGGTGAGGAAAGTACGTGCGGAGGCCGGATAGCCCGTCATTCCTCGTTCGTCGACTCGGCCGCCTTGCGCGAACGCTTGGCCCTCGGAGTGGATTTACGAGGCGCTTTGGCCGTCTTTGCGGCTTTTACGGGTTTTGCTGTTTTTTCGGGTGCCGCATCGGTCGTCGCCATATCCGGCGATGGTGGCGCTTCGGTGACTTCGTCGTTTGACGCGCGAGCCTCGGCCTTCTCCGCTTCCTTTGCCGCTGCTTTCTTGCGCGTTCGCCGCGGTGCGCGCGGGGGCTCGACCTCGGTTGCAGCCGCCGTCTCTGGTTTCTTCGCTTGTTCGTTGGGAGCGGGTCCGGCCAGCGCGACACTCTCCGGCGCGGGCTGCGGCGGCGCCGTTTGCGAGCTTCGATAGACAAACGCGCCGGATTTATCGTCGCGGCCTACCTCTAGCAAGCCGCGCGATTGCGCTTCTTCGAGCAGATTGCCGAACGCACGAAAGCCGTAATACGACTCGCTGAAATCGGGTTTGCGGCGCTTCAACGCGCTTTTGAGCACCGAGGCCCAGATCTTTCCGCTGTCTCCTCTTTCGGAGACGAGGGCTTCGAACGTTTCGACGGCCAGCGCGATGGCTTGGGCCTTGCGTGCTTCCATGTCCGATTTCGGCTGCTTGTCGTCCTCGGAGGACGAGCGCTTCGCGGCGGGAAGCGCGTTGCGCGCTTCCTGCTTGGCGATGGCGCGTTGCTGCTCGCGCACGAGATCGTCGTAGAAGATGAATTCGTCGCAGTTCGCGACAAGCAGGTCCGATGTCGAGTTTTTCACGCCGACGCCGATCACTTTCTTGTCGTTTTCACGCAGCTTCGAGACGAGCGGGGAGAAATCGGAATCGCCGCTGATGATGACGAACGTATCGACATGCGACTTCGTATAGCAAAGATCGAGGGCGTCGACGACAAGCCGGATATCCGCCGAATTTTTGCCTGATTGGCGCACGTGCGGAATTTCGATCAATTCGAAGCTGGCTTCGTGCATAGCCGCCTTGAAGCCCTTGTAACGGTCCCAATCGCAATAGGCTTTCTTGACGACGATGCTGCCCTTCAACAGCAAGCGTTCGAGGATGGGCTTGATATCGAATTTTTCGTATTTCGAATCGCGAACGCCGAGCGCGACGTTTTCGAAGTCACAAAAAAGCGCCATGCTGACGCTGTCATGCGTTGAGGCCATTTATATTCTCCAGCCGGTGCCCGGCGTTTGTGCCAACGTCGTTGGGCGATGGGCGCCAGCTAGTGGCAGTCGTGCGAATCGTGATCGTGGGACTCGTGCACATCCGTGCATGCCTGCTCTTCCACCTGAATCGTCGCGTGCGCGATGGCGAAGCGCGTGACGAGCCGCCGCTGCACAGCGGTGACGACATCGTGCGCGGGAACGCCGGCGGTTGGATGGACATGCAGCGTCACGAGATGCCGTTCGCCCGTGATCGACCAAGCGTGAATATGATGCGCATTGCGCACTTCGGGAACGTTTTCCTCGAGATCGGCTTTGATTTCAGCCAGACTGAGGCTGTCCGGTGCGCCTTCGAGCAGGATATGAGCCGAAGATTTGACGATCTCCCACGCGCTTTTGAGGATGATCAGCGCGACAAAAATCGACAAAATCGGATCGATGGGCGACCAGCCGGTGAGCAAAATGACGATCGCCGCGACAATGGCCGCCGCCGAACCCAGCATGTCGCCGAGCACATGCAGCCAGGCGCCGCGCATATTGAGGTTCTCGCGGTTTCCGCCATGCAGGACGAGGAACGCCACCGCGTTGGCGGCGAGGCCGGCTGCCGCCACGATGAGCATCGTTTTGCCGACAACGGGTACCGGCTGAGCGAAACGTCGAATGGCCTCGATTACGATCCAGGCCGCGATAACGAACAGCGCGCAGCCGTTCACGAAGGCGGCGAGAATTTCGAGGCGCTTATAGCCATATGAGAGTTCCGCGGTTGCGGGCCGGCGCCCGTAGTGAATCGCTATCCAGCTGAAGCCGAGCGCCGCGGCATCGCTGATCATATGGCCTGCGTCGGCCAGCAGAGCCAGGGAGCCCGAGAGCAGGCCGCCGACCACCTCCACGACCATGAACACCGCAATCGTGACAAAGGCCCATGCGATACGGCGCTGATCCTCGACGCCATACGTGTGACTATGGCCGGCATGGCTGTGCCCAGCATGACTGTGGCCCGCATGCGCGTGATCGTGGCCGTGATGGTCGTGATGGTGTGCGTCGTGCGCCATCGAAGCGGTCGCTCATTGGAAATTGCAATGCGCCATTATAGCGGCGGCCGTTTCACCCCTATGCTGGCCCGGTTGTTGGGTTTTTTGATTTTTTGTCGCTTTTCGTACGAGTAAGGTGACGGCGAAGGCGGTTTTCCCACCGCCTCAACGACCACGGAGAAAGCCATGACGTCCGTCAGCGTGGTAATTCCCACACGCAACCGTCCGGAAAAGCTGCAGCGCTGCCTCCAGGCCCTGGCAGTGGCGCGCGAGCAATTGCCTTTCGACGTCTTCGTCTGCGATTCGACGCCGGACGCCGAACTGCAAAAGAAAGTCGTCGATGTCTGCGCCGGTCACGATTTCGTCAAACTGCGCTTTCACGACGGCAAGAACGTCGCCGCTGCGCGAAACTTCTGTGCGCGTTCGGCCGATACTGACCTGATCGTCAATGTCGACGACGACATTTGCGTCGAGCCGCAGTCCATCCGCCGCTTGTTCGAAACCTACGAAGCGCAGTCCGGCCACCGCGTTGTCGCGGGCAGCGTCTGTTGGGGCGAAGATTGGAGCGCGCCCGTGGTCATGCGCGCCATTGGGTATGGCCGCGCGGCCAAACCAGGCGAATCGCCCGATTTTCTCATCGGCGCGTTTTTCATCTATGCCCGCAAGCTGGCACTTGCAAAACCCTGGAACGAGGGTATCCGGACGTCGGACGATCGTTTCATGGGCGCGCTTTGGCGCAGCAGCGGCGTCAAGCTGTTGTTCGAGCCGTCGGCGCGCGCCGTGCACGATCACGAGCACGTGAGCTACGGCGTCGAGCACCAGAGCTCACATATCTACGTCAATCTTTTTGACGCGATGATCGCGAACCCGCGGCCGCTACGCGCGCTGTCGTACGAGTTTCTCGGTTTCGTCTGGGGCGCCAAGAAAGCCGTATTCTCCGGCCCGCATCTGTTCCGCTTTTTGTCGGCCTGGAGCAAGGGTCACAGTGCCTTGCTGCGCGATTACCGGTATCTGAGCCGGCTCGTTGCCGACCGACTGCCGCCGCCGTAGGACGCCCCGCGGGCCGGCCGCTACGGTTTGGCCCTTATTCCGGGTGCGACAGTGGTCCCTTCGGCCACATGCATGCCCCCGTCGGCCTGTGTCCTCGCGTTGAGGTCGTGCGTGATGATGGCATCGCGCAAGATCGCACACATCGTGACGAAGAGCGCCAGTGCGATCGCCCCCAGGGCGCAATACCCGATAATTTTGATTTTCATGAACGCCTCTCAACGTGTAACGGCTGGTCAACCGTTGCGCAGATATATATCAAGTTCGGGTGTTTCGCAATCGCAAGCTATTCGAAAGCATTGTCGGGTCGATTCAGCGCAGCTGCGTGGCGGCCACTAACAGCACCATGCCACCGGTTGCTCCATCGAGCAGCCGCCATGCGGAGGCTTTGCGGAAAAGAGGCGCTAGCAACCGCGCTCCATAGCCGATCGACACAAACCAGATGAGGCTCGCCGTCATGGCCCCGAGCGCGAAGGCCAATCGCCCGTTGTCGGGTTCGCGCGCGCCGGCGGTGCCGATCAGCAACATCGCGTCGAGATAGACGTGCGGGTTGAGCCAGGTGAGCGCGAGCGTTGTCATGATGGCCGCCAATGCGCTTTGTCCGCTCGTGCCGGTGCCGGTGCCGGTGCCGTCGTTCCGCACTTCCATGACCGCATGCCCCGGCCGCAGCGCCCGGGAAAGCGCGCCGATACCGAACCACGCCAGATAGGCCAGTCCCGCATACAAGACGAATTCGACGAAGCGCGGGTACCGCGCGGCAAGCGTGGATGCGCCGCCTACACCGGCAGCGATCAGGATGAAATCAGAGAGACTGCATAGCGCGACGATCTTGCCGACGTGCGAGCGCATGATGCCTTGCCGCAACACGAAGGCGTTTTGTGCGCCGATGGTGACGATCAGCGACGCCGACAGCACGGCGCCATGCGAGAAAGCGGTCGGATTCATGGGAAGCGCAGATGGACGTTTTGAGCGGATGAGCGTAGTCTGCGACTCGGCGGTATGCTAAGGAAAGCTAATTTTCATTAGGCTCATTAAGCGTTTCTAATGCTCGACTATGCTTTGCTCGACGCGCTCGCGGCCGTGGTCCGACACGGCTCCTTCGAGCGCGCCGCGAATGAACTGAACGTCACGCCCTCCGCGGTCTCGCAGCGCGTGAAGCTGCTCGAGGAACGCATCGGCAGCATTCTCGTCAAGCGCGGACAGCCGTGTGTGGCCACGCCGTCGGGCGCGCTGCTGTGCAGGCATACCGAACGCGTGCGTCTGCTCGAAGCGGAACTGACGGGGCGAATGCCGCACATGCCGGGCGGCGGTGCCCTCGCCCACGCCTGGCCGACCTTGCGTGTGGCCGTCAACGACGACAGCGTCGGCACATGGTTCATCGATGCCGTGGCGGCGTTTTGCGTCGAGCGCGAGACGCTGCTCGATCTGGTCATCGACGACCAGGACCACACGGCGCAACGTATTCGCGACGGCAGCGTGCAGGGTGCCGTCACGACACAAGCGAGCCCTGTGCAAGGCTGCCGCGCGACGCGGCTCGGCACGATGCGCTATCTGGCCGTTTGCACGCCGCAGTTTTTCGCGCGCTACTTCGCGAACGGAGTCGATCGCGATTCGCTGCGGCGCGCGCCATGCGTCGTATTCAATGCGAAGGATGCGCTGCAGGCGCGGTTCGTGCGGCGGGTCACGCGTGCCGTCGTCGATCCGCCCGTGCATTGGGTGCCGCACGTCGGCGGCTTTTTGCGCGCGTGTGCGACAGGGCTCGGTTGGGGGATGTGTCCAATGCAGATGATCGCGGGGCCGCTCGCTGCTGGGCAGGTGATCGAACTATTGCCGGGGCGGCACCTCGATGTCGATCTTTACTGGCAGAGCTGGCGCTTGTCGATCGGGTTGCTCGACGAGTTCGGCGCCGAGCTGAAAAAGCGCGCGGCGGCGTTTCTCGATTGATTTGGAGCGGCGGCTACTTTTTGGCGCTACGTTCAATGCGCTCGATGAGCGCCATGCTCGCGGCGGGGTTCAACGTCTTGAAGCCGCTGATGACATAGAGATAGACATCGCGCGCGCCTTGTTTGGCGGCGCTCGATCCTCCGTCGCCGCCGACCGTGTCGAGCCCCTGCGGCATGCCGCCCGTGGCCCAACAGCGCGCGCGCTCGGCCCATGCGTCGAGCTTCGCTTCGGCATAGCCGAGCGCATGTGTTTCCTCTGTTCCCATGATGCGGGCATAGACGAACGGTGCGGTGAGATCGGCGATTTGCAGATACTTGCTGTCGCCGGCTACGACGACGGCCACACCATGCTTGCGCGCCAACGCAATGAATTCGGGGTCGCGGAAGCTCTCATGGCGCACTTCGAGCGCATGCCGGATCGTGCGTCCGTCGATGCGTTGGGGCAGCAGCCTCAAGAACGCTTCGAAGTCCTCGGGATCGAACTTTTTCGTTGGCGCGAACTGCCAGTTGATCGGCCCCAGCTTGGCACCGAGTTCGGTGACGCCGCTGCCGAAGAAGCGCTCGATCGATTCGCCCGCTTCGGCCAGTACGCGGCGGTGCGTTGCAAAGCGAGGGGCTTTCAGCGCGAAGACGAAATCGTCGGGCGTTTCGTCGCGCCACTTCGCGAAGCTTTCGGGCTTTTGTGCGCCGTAGAACGTGCCGTTGATCTCGATCGAGGTCAGCTTGCGGCTCGCGTATTCGAGCTCGCGTTTCTGCGTCAGGCCGGCCGGGTAGAACGGTCCGCGCCACGGTTCGTAGGTCCAGCCGCCGATTCCGATGCGAATGTCGGCGGCGCGGTGGCGGTGCGGCGCGGTTTTCATGTCGGCTCCTTTGTGGCATGGCGGGCTGCGGTGGGCTTGCCTGCCGCGCATTCAACCGAACCGAATCGACCTGGCGGGGAGGTGCGATCAGTCGGTGGCGAATGCACGCGAGCGAGCGCTTGCACTGGCACCGGCGAGGACATCCACCGAGCGGCGGTGCGCGTTTGCGAGTCTTCCCATAAGCGGCAGCAGAAGTAGGGAGATTAGCGCACCTGCGGCGGCGAGCCAGCCGAGTTCAGCAAAAAGATCGATATAAAGGGGCAATGACTGCGCCGCGGGCAAGTCGTTCGATGGCAATTGCGCGAGATTGGCGACGATACTGCCAAGATATTGCGCCACACCGGTTGCGACGAAGTAGGCGCCCATCATGAAGCCGCCCATGCGCACGGGTATATAGCGCGCAATCATGGCCAGACCGAGCCCGCTGACGAGCAGCTCTCCGAGCGAGAGGAGGCCGTACCCGAGCACCATGAACCACGACGACACGCGGCCGTCCACGGCGTAGCGACCACTCACCGCATAAACGAAAAAGCCTGCCGCCACGGCGACGAATCCCAGTGCGAATTTAGTGGCGACGCCAACATCGCGCCCGTTTTGTCCGAGACGCGTATAAAGCCCCGCGAGCATCGGGCTCATCAGCATGATCCAGATGGGGTTGAGCGCCTGAAATTGCGCGGGGCTCCACGAGAAGAGCGTGATACCAGCGACCGAAAGCGCGGGGTCGACATTGCGCAACGCGAAGAGTGTCAGCGAGGTCGACATCTGTTGATAGAACACGAAGAACAGAATCGATTGCAGTACCAGCACGAAGGCGGCTACGAGGCCGGCGCGTTCCGCTCGTTCGCAGGTCAGCGTCATGAATGCAAAAATGGCGACGATCGCTGCGGCAGCGGCATAGACGCAAGCAACGGCAAGCGCTCTGTGCTGAAGAACGAAAACCGTTGCCAGTGCGAGCGCGGCACCCGCTGCCAGGACGATACCCAGGCGCCGACGATGCACCGGCTTCTCGTCGGGCGCGGAGCCGATCTGTAGCAGCGTGCCGTATCGCACGAAACCGTTGAGCACGCCGATGATCATGCCGGCGCAGCACACGCCAAACGCGGCATGCCAACCCCAGCGATCCTTGATCCACGGCGTCGCGAGCATCGATACGGTGGAACCGACATTGACCGCCATGTAATAGATCGTGAAGGCGCTGTCGATACGCGCATCGTCGCCTTCATAGACGCGCCGCACGAGGTTGGCCGCGTTGGCCTTGAAAAGACCGTTGCCGACCACGATCACGCCGAGTGCGGCATAGACGAATCCAAGCCTGTCGTCGGGAATGGCCAGCATCAGATAGCCTAAAACGAGCACGACCGCGCCGAGCAGCATCGTGCGACGCGTCCCCAGCACTGTGTCACCGATCCACCCGCCGATCGAAGGTGCGGCATAGACGAGTGCCGTGAAGGCGCCCCACGTGAGATTGGCATCGGCGTCGCCGAAGCCAACGCGCTCGATCATGAAAAGCACGAGTAGTGCGGCCATGCCGTAATACCCGAAGCGCTCCCACATTTCAATCATAAAAATGGTGGTAAAGGACCGCGTTTGCGATCTAGAGGAATTCATCGATTGAGTCTCCTTTATGCGGATCGTCATCGCGTTTTGCAAATGTGATGTTCGAACCGTGGTTTACAGGTCGGCGCAATAGCACCGAAAGTCGGCGGAGCGAGGCCGTGTCGTCGAGACAAACCGTGCTGGAACGCCTGAGCCGTCGCAATGCCGCGGCGATTCTCATTAGGCGCCCAAAAGGCGTCACCTCGGGAATACACCGAGCGCATCCTCCCTCGCACAGTTGATAGCTGCACACAGGAAAATTCTCATGATTTGATGCCGGTTTCCGTAAGGTATGCGCGTTATTTAGCTTTCCTAACTAGTTTTCTTGACATAGAAAACGCCAATAGCAGAGCAGCGAATGAGAAAAGAAAAATGGTGTGAGATTTTGCGTATCGCATCGATGATCGCAATCGGGGCGGGGATGTCAATCACTGCTGGATGGGTCCATGCAGACGAGACTGCGGTGCCCGGCGTGACCGCGGCCGTTGCGAATGCCGATCAGATCGAGGCGTTACCGCCCGAGTCGATGCCGGCGCCACCGGCAATGAGCGGATTCATCGCCGGTGGCCGTCTCGATTTCGAGTTTCGCAACTACACGGACTATCTGCATAGCGTGGGTGGCGTGGCGCGCCACGCATGGGTCGAGGGTGCGCAGCTCGGATGGAGGTCCGGCTTCACGCAGGGCTTCATTGGATTGGGCATCGATGCGAGCCTCTTCGGTGCGCTCAAGCTCGACGGGGGAAATGGTTCGGGCAACATGGTGCACGTTGCGAGGAGCGGCGGTGGCTCGAACCAGCTCGCATGGGCGTACCCTGGCGTCTACGATGTCAAGGCGCGCATATCGGAGACCGTGTTGAAGTACGGCTTGCACGCGGTTTCGAATCCGTTTCTCGAACCGCACGATAACCGCGCGCTGCCGCCGACTTTTCTCGGCATGTCGTTCTCGAGCAACGAAGTGCGCAATCTCACGCTCCAGGCGGGCAGCTTCACCAAAGTGAACGCGCGAGGGCGGACCTCGTTGTCGCGTCTGTCCACCTCATATGGCGGCGTGCCGCTCGATCGCGTCAGCTATGTGGGCGGTACGTGGACGTATTCGCCCAATGGCAGCGCGTCGCTTTTTGCCGATCAGGCCGACGATGTCTGGCGTCAATACTATGTGTCGGTCCAACAAAGTGCCGGCCATATCGAGGCGGTGAAGCTGACGGGCAGCGCCAATCTCTATCTGACGCACGATACGGGCGCGGCGCGCCAGGGACCCATTGCCAATCGGGCTTACAGTTTTGCGCTCTCGGTGCAGCACGGCCCTCATGCGCTGCTTGTCGGCTACCAGAAGATTGCCGGCGACCAGTTTTTCGATTACGTCAACGAAACGGCGGGCGATTATCTGATCAATTCGATGGATGTCGACTATAACGCTCCGCATGAGCAATCGCTGCAGTTGCGCTACACATTCGACGGCAGATACGCGAATTTACCGGGCTTTTCGACGCTTCTATGGGCGCAACAGGGCTGGGGTGCCGATGCGGGCAGCTCGGCCGCGCGCTATGGGGCCGGTGGCCCGGCGTACGGTTCGATTTACCTCAAGAACGGTCAGCCCGTTCATGGCCGGCACCATGAATTCGGCGTCACGCCGACCTACGTCGTGCAAAGTGGCCGCTTCAAACAAACGAAAGTTGCCTTGATCGCCATGTGGCATGTCGGTTCCGCCTACTACTCCGATCCGACGAGTCAGGTTTATCGCCTCGTCGTTACCGTCCCCGCGCGCTTGTTATGAAACCGATACGCAAGCCCCAATAAAAAGCGGCGGGCATCGAGCCCGCCGCTTTTTTTGGTCGAAAGCCTCGACGAGGCGGCGTCAGCGCGCGTGCTGCTCGCCCGGCAGCTCGGCGCCGTTGGCGCGAATGGCGGCGATCAACTCCGCCGGCGTAATCTCATACCGCACCTCCCGGTGAATGCCGGGCTTGCGTTCGTCGATTTCGACGAGAAGGATGCTTTTGCCGTCTTCTGCCGGCTCCAGCCGCAGCGAGCGCACTTCGCGCCCGCTGGGCTCGTCGATTTCGGTGAGCAGGGTCATGGCCCCGGTACAACGGGTGGTGCGCATCGAACGTTTCCTCGAGTCGTGAATGAATTAATTTTACGGGCAGACAGGCCGAGCGACAGTGCCGCGCGAAGCCGGCCGGCGCGCCACGCACCGCGGCCGCGCCATGCCGGCGACCGTGCTGCGTGAGCCCATTCATGTCGATGAGTGTAACGCGACTTTCGCGGGCGTCAGTGGGTTTTTAAGGTGTTCGAACAGTGCGTGGCATGCAATGAGTCCGCCGGGTGCGCAACGCCCATCCGGCCTCTTGCCGCCGCGCCTCCCGCCACAGGCGCCGTCAAACGCAGTGTACGCGCTCGTTTTCGATCAGCGTTTGAGCCACTTCCCAGGCGTCGCGTGCTGCGTCGGTGCGGCCACTCAACTGCCGTGCCAGCGTGGCGCCGTCGAGCACTAGCGCGCAGCGTTGCGCAAGCCGTACGGCGGCCTCGCCGTCGAAGCGTTCGCCAAGAATACGTTCGAGCAAATGAACGAATGCCCGCCGCTGCGCAGCCGACGCCGCAAGAATTTCGTTTTCCTCGGCATGGAATTCGGACGCGGCATGAATGAGCATATTGCCCATGAACGATTCGGAGCGAAACCAGGCATCGTGCCAGAAGAAAATGGCGCGCAGCTTGTCCAGTGGATCGGCATGCGATGCCGCGGCAGCTGTTATCCCGGCGATCAGTGCCGCCCCTTCCTCGTTGATGACTTCCACGACAAGGCGGCTTTTAGACGGGAAATGCTTATACATCGTCATTTTCGCCACCCGCGACTCCGCGATGATCCGATCGATTCCGACGGCGTGAAAGCCGAACTTCGAAAATAACCGGGTGGCAGTTTCGATCAACGCTCTCTTTTTCTCACTCATTTTCGGCCCGCTTAATATGTGTAAAAGTTGTGCATCTTCGCGGCGATACCCGGTTGCCGAGAGATTTCTTCGAAGAAAACGTTCTTTCTCAAAAAATATTTCCGCGGCAGACGGCTTCCGATCTGGATGTGCCCTCGCACCTCTCAATGCGCGGCGGATCGTAAGTGATGTCATTCAAATCGAACCGCGTGCCGAAATCAAGTCCCGCGTATTAACGCGCCCCGATTCCCACGTTTTGATTCGGGCGAGGCGGACCGGATTGGCTCGTCTGACTGGGCGCGAGCCCGCGCAGGGCCTACAATCGGCAAGCATGCAAACTTTCGAGCGATAGATGGTGACGCTTTATGACGTGCTGGGTGTGCGCGACGACGCCACCGAAGAGGAAATCAAACGGGCGTACAGGAAAGCGGCGATGCGCTCGCACCCTGACCGCAACGTCGGGCGCGAAGCCGCCGCGCATGACAGTTTTCAGCAGGTGAAAGAAGCTTATGCGATTCTGTCCGACCCGGAGCAGCGGCGCGTCTATGACGCCGTGTTTGCCGAGGAGATGCGGCGTCTCGCGCTTCACCGCGACGAGGCGCGTCGGCAGGCCGAGGAGGAGGAGGCTGCGCGGCGCGAGGCCGAATATGCGCAGTATGTGACGCTCGCCATGCGATTCGCAGACCAAGGCCATCCGCGGGATGTGCTTTTCGGCGTGCTGCTGGGCCGCGACTGCGACCCGGCGCTTGCCGAGCGCATTGCCGACAGTGTGGCCGCGCTGCAGGCATCGCGGGCGACCGACTCCGTTTCGGTCGATCCATCAGTTCAAGCCAAGCCGGACGACGACCTCCCACAGAAGGCACATGAAGGCGAGGAAGCGCACGAAGGGCGGCAAGCGGGCGACGATTTGCGAGCCGGCAGGGAAGCGGCGCATACGAACCTCTTCAGCACGCTTTGGCACGGTATGTTTGGCCTGCGTTCGTAATCGCTGCTATTGCGCGTTTCGCGCGGCTACGTTTTTGGACGACGCCGAGCTGGCGAGTGCCGATCGGGCTGGCGGGCGCTACGGTCTTCTGGAGTGGATCGACGCTTTCACGCGGCACGTCGACGGGATTTGCATGGTTTGTCCGGGCGAACCGCAATCATTCGTATTCCGAGAATTGACCCGAAGCCCGATCGAGCTGCAATGTAATAACAAGACGCTGGTAGCGTGGCATACTCCGCCCATTCAAAAAGAATTGGGATCGATTCGATGAGACTCACGTTGCTTCGGGCGCGGGGGGCGCCACTTTGTCGGATAGCGTATGCGGGTGTGCTGTCGCTGATGGTGGCCGGTTGCGGCAGCAGCGCGCCGCTGTTTACGCACGATGGCCGCCCGACCATTCTTGTTCAATGCCCGGCGCAGGGGCCGGCGAGTGCGTGCATGGAAAATGCACGCGGTATGTGCGGCGGCGATTTCGACGTCATCCAGCAATCGATCACAGGCGGTACACGCAATCTGCTCTTTGCATGCAAAGCCAGATGAGATTGCACTTTTGCGTGCGCCATCGGTCACAGCGGTACCATTCGGCCTAACAAAAAGGAGGCGTATATTCATGGCAACTTATAGGCAACTTACCGAACAGCTTGCAAAGGTTCAGGCGCAAATGGCAGCAGCGCGCGAAAAGGAACTGGCCGCGGCGATTGCTCAGATCAAGGAGCAGATTGCGGAATACGGTATCACTGCCGAGGAACTCGGTTTCTCTGGCAAACGCGCGCGCAAAGCTCATTCGGGTGGATTGCCGCCGAAGTATCGCGACCCGAAGACAGGCAAAACCTGGAGCGGACGAGGACGGGTTCCCGCATGGATCGGCAAGCGGCGCGACCGGTTCCTCATTCAGGAATGAGCGCCGGAACCTTCTACCTCGTCGGCGTTGGGAGCCATTGGAATGACGAAGGAAGAATTGCTGGAGCGCGCCGTCATCGCGCGCGAGCGGGCTTATGCGCCGTATTCGAAATTCAAGGTCGGTGCGGCGCTCTTGACGCAGGATGGCAACGTTTTTCTCGGCTGCAATGTCGAAAACGCCTCGTATGGGCTTTGCAATTGTGCCGAACGCACGGCGTTTTGTAGCGCGATCGCGGCCGGATATCGACGCCATCAATTCCGTGCGCTGGCCATTGCAGGCGATACGCAGGGGCCTATCGCGCCATGCGGAGCATGCCGCCAGGTGATCTTCGAGCTTGGCGGTCCCGATCTGCCAATCAGGCTTGGCAACCTGAATGGCGAATGGCGCGACTCGACCGCGCGCGACCAACTGCCCGATGCTTTTGCACTTCCCAAGACCGATGAAGCATAAAGTCATCTACGACACCGATCCGGGTATCGATGACGCCATGGCGCTCGTCTTTCAGGCGCTGCATCCCGACATCGAGCTGCTTGGCATCACGAGCGTGTTCGGGAATGCGGCGATCGAGACGACCACGCGAAACGCGCTTTATCTGGCGGCGCGTTTCGCGCCCGGAACGCCGGTGGCTCGTGGCGCCGCAGGGCCGCTCGCGGGTCATGCGCCCGCGCCGCTTCCTGCAATACATGGAGACGACGGGCTCGGTAACATCGGGCCGGTCTTGCCGAAAGGCAGCCATCCCGATGCACGTGCCGCATCCCGGTTCATCGTCGAGACGGTGAAGGCTCACCCGCACGAGGTGACGCTCATTGCCGTAGGGCCGATGACCAACCTCGCGCTTGCGCTCGACGAAGACCCTGCCGTGGCGTCGCTCGTCAAACAGGTGATCGTGATGGGCGGGGCGTTCGGCATCGGCGGTGTCATGGGTAACGTGACGCCGGCTGCGGAAGCGAATATGCACGGCGACGCGCAGGCGGCGGACCGTGTGTTTGGCGCCGGGTGGCCGCTCGTTATCGTTGGGCTCGATGTTACCCAGCGCACGATCATGTCCACGGAGTACCTCGCGCAGTTGCGCGACACAGGCGGCGAAGCGGGACGTTTCATTTGGGACGTTTCTCGGCACTACGAAGCGTTTCATCGTGCGAGCGAGCATGCCGCCGGTATCTATGTACACGATGCATCGGCCGTGGCGTATCTGCTCGCGCCGCAACTCTTTCAGACGCGCAATGGGCCGGTGCGAGTGCTGACCGAGGGCATTGCGACAGGACATACGATTCAAAAACCGGACGGTATGCCGGCTCCTGCGCCTGAATGGGACGACAGGCCGGCATGCACTGTCTGTATCGATGTGGATAGTGAGGCGCTATTGGCGCTTTATCGGCGCACAGTGTGCCCGGTTTAACTGCCCCCATCCTCCCCCCGAAAACACTCACCTTTAGATCGGCGCCGCGGTACCGCGCGCGCCGAAATCGCCCGCCGTGGCGGTACTTTCGTAGCGCTACCCGGTCCGTTTTTCTCTTCTCCCGAAAACGCTCACCTTTCATTGTGGAAGGTCTTCTTTGCTATCGACATTCGCAGCTATCAGGTCAAGCAGTTGTTCGCGTGCTACGCACTCAATAGAGTGCACTGAATTCCCGATCGGTAAGAACCAGCCGATGCGAACAATGACATCGATTGCTGTGTGACCGCCGAAGACTCGGAGCAAGCGCTGAAGCGCTGTCTCGCGGCCGCCATGGCATGGGACAGGAGACAAAACGCATGAAACGTCTTTTATCGGCCCTTTGCGGCGGATTGTTTTCTCTCGCCCTCGTGATGACCTTTGGAATGGCGCGGGCTGCGCCGCATCCGGACGCGCTGAACGGTGCGCGGAGCGCGCCTGCACTGGTCAAACTGCCGCCAATGCCGCGCAAGCCCACCATCCTGCCTCGCTCGCGGGAAGAATGGCTCTTCGATCTGGCGCCGTCCGAGCAGTTGCGCCCCGAACTGATGACGCCGGAAATGCGACGCCACTCGCGAGCGAAACGGCAGGAAGGCCGCGAGTCCTGCCCATCGATGGACGCAACGGCCGGGCTTCATGGCGAAGCACTCGCCGAACAAGTGGCTACGCTTGCGGAGTCGACCTGTGCCAATGCGTTTTTCGAGGTCACACGCGCACAGGCCGCGCAGTTATTCGGCGACGAAAATCTCCGGGCGATCGCGACGCGTTTTGCAACCGAGGCCGCTGCCTATGGGCCTGGCAATCGCGCACTGCTCAATTTGACGCTCTTTCTCAGGGCTGCCTATTACCTGGCGAACGAAGGCACGGCACCACCTCTTCCGGCAGATCTGACGACGACCTTGCGCCCGGTCATCATGCGCGTGCTGACGGGCGATGCGATATTGCGTCCGAACGCAAACGCTGCCACGAGCGCCGGGGAAGTCATCACGCTCATCGTCAACATGCGCGACGAGTCTGCGTATCTGAATCTCGCCCGGCAGTGGGTCATCCGGTTCACGAACAGCGTGCAAACGCCAAATATCGCTGCTTCGCTCGACGACCCTGGTCTAGCCTATGCGTTCACCGCCATCTTCAAGGTGTTTTACTTCGCGCACTATCGCCCCGATGCCGTACCGCTCATCCAAAACGACCCTTCCTATGCAATCGCGCTCTACGGATTCGTCAAAGCGAATAAGCCGAGTTTGCTCGGCACGCGGTATGCGAGCTACCTGCTCAATCAAGCTGCGGGCGAGGCATTTCGTTTCATGACCTATCCGAGCCTGCTGCCTACGGTCAGGCCGCTCATTCAAAAGGTGCTTGCCGATTCGACAATGGCAGGTCCAGACCGCCTCATATGGCTTGCCGCAGCGCAGGCCGTTCAAGCCTACGATGCGGACAATTGCAGTGTCTATGGCACGTGCGGCTTCGAAGCGCCGCTGGCCGAGGCTATTCTCGCGCGGCGTTACCAATGCGGCGACGGCGCGATCAAGCTGCGGACGTCATCGCTGACGCAAGCCGAGGCGGATCAGGCCTGCGCTCTCATGCGCAAAGAAGCGCCGCGTTTTCACGCGATGCTAGATACACATGAGGTTCCTGTGGCCGATGACCACAATACGACGCTCGAGGTCATCGTGTTTTCGGATAACACCGAGTATGAAAACTATTCGCCGGTGCTGTTCGGAAACGATACGAATAACGGCGGCGTCTATCTGGAAGGCGACCCGGCGGCGCCGAACAATCAGGCACGCTTTATCGCGTTCGTGGCAACCTGGTTGAAGCCGCATTTCGAAATCTGGAATCTCAAGCACGAGTTCGTGCACTACCTTGACGGTCGGTTCGACATGTATGGCGATTTCGAGGCATCGACGAAAGTGCCAACCGTCTGGTACATCGAGGGGCTTGCCGAGTATGTTTCGCGCGGCAACGACGATCCCGAATCGATCGAGGCGGCGAAGACCGGGCGCTATCGATTGAGAGAGATTTTCGCCAACAACTATGCGATGGATGACTATGTGAGCCGCGCCTATCGGTGGGGATACATGGCTGTGCGCTTTGTCTTCGAGCGGCATCCGGAGGTCTTGTCGACCATTTTGCCCATGTTTCGTCGCGGAGATTACACGGCTTACTGGAGCTACATGTCGGGTTTGTCCTCGCAGTTGGACGACGAGTTTGCAGCCTGGGCGGGCACTGCGACGACGGATGCCGCTTCGGCGTCTGCCTCGGATGGCAACGGATCGGGGGGCTGAAACGCGGGAGCCGCACGTTCGCTCGGTCGGAGCTTCGTGGCTCGCGCGGCTGGCGCGCCTGGCTCCTGGCGCCGGGCATGCTCATACATCCATTCGAGCGTTTCCTTGAGCGGCGTGCTCGGCACGCGGCCGATCGTGCGACGCAGCCTGATGTTCGAGCCGACTAGACGGTGAACCTCGTTGGCCCGTAAAAAACGTGGATCGACGAATACCTCGATCGTATAGTCGGCAATCTCGCGCAGCATGGTCAGTACTTCGCCGAGCGAATGCCCGACACCCGAGCACACGTTGAATGTTTCGCCGGCCGGTGCCGCTTCGAGCAGCTTGGCATAGATGGCGACCACATCGCGAACGTCGGAAAAGTCCCGGCTCACGTGCAAGTTGCCGAGCGATATCGTGGGTGCCCGGCGGGCATGGTGGCCGACGACCTTGGGCAACAGGAAGTCTTCGCGCTGTCCCACGCCGGTGTAGTTGAATGGCCGCGCGATGCAGATCGGCAACCGGTCCATCCAGAGACCGGCGGCGTATTCCATCGCGAGCTTGCTGATCGCATAGTCGTTGGCCGGCTGTGGCGTAATGCTTTCGTCCAGTACTTCGACGGGCGCGTTGCCATAGATGTTCGCGCTGCTCGCGAGCAGGACGGCGCGCGGTTTCGTATGGAGCGAGGCCAATGCGGAAAGCAGATTGCGCGTGCCGACGATGTTGGTGAGATAGGTATTGGCCGGCGTACCTTGCGTGACGTGCGACGCCGCGGCCAGATGCGCCACCACGTCGGGGCGCGCATCGACGATCCACGCCCGTAGCCGTTCCTCGTCGAGCAGATCCACTTCCGCCGTGGCGAAAGTTGCGCCCGCAACGTTGCCGGTACCGGGCGCGGCCGTGCCCCACACCTCATAGCCGAGCTCGGCCAGGTGATCGACGAGATGACGGCCCGTGAAGCCGCCGATCCCGGTGACGAGTGCGCGGCCGGTTCGCCGGTCACTCGGGCGGACGACGGCGGTCATGCAGCAACGCGCGCGATATCGGCTTCGACCATCATCTTGCAGAGCGCCTCGAGCGAGGTTTGCGGGTGCCAGTCGAGCTTTTCGCGTGCCTTGTCGGCGCAGCCGATCAGCAGATCGACTTCCGCCGGGCGATAGAACTTCGGATTGACTTCGACGAGTACCTTTCCGGTTGTCACATCGATACCGCGCTCCGTTTGTGCTTGACCGCTCCATTCGAGTTGATAGCCCGCCGCGGCGAACGCGATGCGAACGAAATCGCGCACGGTTTCGGTGCGCTGAGTCGCCAGCACGTAGGTGTCTGGCTCATCGACCTGAAGCATGCGCCACATGCCTTCGACATATTCGCGCGCATAGCCCCAATCGCGCTTCGCATCGAGATTGCCGAGCTCCAGCTTGTCCAGCTTGCCTGCTTTGATGCGCGCCACGGCGTCCGTAATCTTGCGCGTGACGAATTCCAGCCCGCGCAGCGGAGACTCGTGATTGAACAGAATGCCGCAAGCGCCGAAGATGTCATAGGACTCGCGGTAATTGATCGTCGTCCAATGGGCGAACAACTTGGCGACGCCATAGGGGCTGCGCGGATAAAACGGTGTGCTTTCGATTTGAGGAATGGCTTGCACCTTGCCGAACATCTCCGACGTGGAGGCCTGATAGTAGCGAATGCTCTTGTCGACGATCCGGACTGCCTCGAGGAGATTCAACGCGCCAACGCCCGTGACTTCAGCCGTGGTGACCGGCTGATCGAACGAGACGCCGACGAAGCTTTGGGCGGCCAGATTATAGAGCTCATGGGCGTGGGTTCGTTCGAGCAATCTGACGGTCGAGCCGAGATCGGTCAGATCGTGTTCCACGAGCGAGAGGTTCGGATGCTGTTCGATACCGAGCTCGGCGATTCGCCAGAAATTGACCGAGCTGGTGCGGCGATAGGTTCCGACGACCGAATAGCCCTTTTCGAGCAGAAGTTGCGTGAGGTAAGCGCCGTCCTGCCCGGTTACGCCGGTAATGATTGCTTTGCGCGCGGGGTTCATCCGATTCATGGAATGCTCCTTTTTACATGTAGTTCAATGGACGCCGCTTAATCACGGGCTAGTGCGACAGCGGAAAGGGAAGACCTGCGCCTTTCGCCGCGCACGAGGCGTTTTTCGAGCAGGAACCAGCTCGCGGTTGCGAACGCGAGCGTGAGCGTGAGCGCGGCCAGCGCGCTGGAATACTTGCCAAAGTTCAATTTCCACATCAGGCCGATGAAGGTCACGTGGACGAGATAAATCGTGTAGCTGATCGTGCCGAGATAGACGAGGACCGGGTTCGAGAGCACGCGCGTGACAATGCCGCGGCTGCGCAGCGCGAGGATCACGGCCGCGGTCGATAGCACGAGCGTCAGGCTGTAGAGCCCCGCATTCGAAAGCGGCTGGTTGGAGTCGCGGATGTCTGGGTAATGAAAGTGCAGCCATGCCAACGTGGCGAGCGCGCCGGCAAGCATGGCCCAGGCAACCCACCTGAGCCGCTCGGGCAGATCGGGACTCCGGCGCATCAGCACGGCGAGCAGCGCGCCTGCGCAGAGCAGGTCCATGCGGAACGGCGTCAGGAAATAGATCGGCCAGAACGAGCTGAAAAGCGGCGTGGCGGCCGCGCGCAGGATAGGCGCGATGACGACGCCGGCAGCCGCGACGATGCCGAGCGTGCGCTCCGATACCAGCAGCACGACGATCGGCCATACGAGGTAGAACTGCTCTTCGACCGCCAGCGACCATAGAACGCCGAATCCGGGGTTGCCCGAGTCGCCCAGCGATTGCCCGATATTCGTGGCGAAGAACGCGTACCACCACCACTGCTTGAGCCAGCCGGTGCCGAACAGTACCGACGACAAAATCAGCAACAGGACGTAAGGGGGCAGAATACGCTTCGCGCGGCGCGCGTAAAAATAACCGAAATACGATTGATTGCGCGATTTTCGATCGAGCAAAATACCGGTGATCAGAAAGCCGCTAAGCACGAAGAAAAGATCGACGCCCATCCATAGCGAAACGCCGAATGCGTGATTCATGAATACCGCCAGCACGGCGACGGCGCGCACGCCGTCGAGAGCGACGATGCGCCCGTGCGGACGTGCGATATCGGTTTCGGGCCGATGAGGCGTGAGCAACTCAGACATGGGTATCCTTGCGAATTCCCTTCGCCGGCGCAGGTACCCGGCTTGGGCCAAAAAAGTCCGCCCCATTCTGCGGAAAAAGAAATTGACGAAAAACCGTTGATCGTGCAGCGGATGCTTGCCGGGTACTGCGTGGCACACACTTCTCGAAATAAAGTGCCGCATGGCACAGCGCGCACCGTCGGGCGCGAGAATTTTTTGGAATTATTTGCGCCTTTCCGCCAAATAGTTTGACCGTACGCTAGTCGTCGGCTCTCTATCTATCTCTCTCGAATTCAAGGAGGCATTTCGTGCGTGCTCTGTCTCGCGCGGCGCTTTTCGCCGTCGCCCTTGGCATCGGCGCGGCGGCAGTGCTGTCCGCGCATGCAGCGGACGAGGACAACGATAACGTCCTGCCTGCGACCACGTCATGGATCGGTAATACATTCGGCTTCGCCCACGGGATGTGGACGCAGATCGACATCACGTCGATCGCGGTCTCGCCTGACGGCAAGGTCTATACCAATTCGCCTTGGGATGAAAGCGGCGCCGAGGCGAGCGTTTATCAGAACGGCAAGCAACTCGAATTCGCGGGCGGCACGCACGGCTGGGGGCGCGCGGGCGGCGAGGCCGTGGCGATCAATAGCCGCTATGTCTTCGTCGGGACGTCGGTCGGCAATGAACGCGGCAAGCTCGTTGCCGATGGCGTCTGGCCGCCGGCCGGCGAACATTGGTTCGGCATTTCGAGGCGCGAGGTGGCGAGCGTCAAGAAGACGGTGCCGTTTCGCGCCGTGGCGCGCGCGGACGCCCACGGTCAGCTTGCGGCGGGCTTTCTTCCGGTCAACCGCGTGGCGTCGGGCTCGAAAGCGCCGATCTATGGTCTCGCCGCGAGCGAGACGACTGTCTATGCGTCCAATACCACGCGCGACGAAATCGATTTGATCGACGCCGAGTCGATGCAGCAAAAGAGTTCATGGAAAGTTCACGAGCCGGGGCGGATTGCGCTCGCGCCGGACGGCACGCTCTGGGTGCTCACGGATAGTCTCAGCGGCTCCGTGCCCCACCTCGCGCACTACACGGCGGACGGCAAACCGCTTTCGGACAAGGTTGCGCTGCCGGAGGATGCTGTTCCGGTCGATATCACCGTCGACAAGAAAGGGCGTCTCTACGTTGCGGACAACGGTTGGCGTCAGCAGGTGCTCATCTTTACCGCATCGCATCCCGGCCAGTACGAATTGACCGATACATTCGGCGAGCGCTATGGCATCTGGGCCGGCAAGCCGACCGAGCAAGGGCGGCCCGGTCCGCTCAGGTTCAATGGCTTGACGGGCGTCGGTGTCGATGCGAGCGGCAACATCTATGTCTCGATGAACGGGGTTGGCCCGCAACTGGGCTCCACCGGTGCGGGGCTTGGCGCAACGCTTGCGAGCTACGCGCCCGACGGCAAGCTGCGATGGCAGGTCGACGGGCTGCTTTTCGTGGACGGCGCCTGCATCGACCCGTCTCGCCCCAACAGCGTCTTTACCGGCAACAAGCGCTTCGAACTCGACTGGTCGAAGCCACCCGGGCATGAATGGAAATATGCCGGCTTTCTCTCGAACCGGTTCAAGTATCCAGAAGACACCGTCTTCCATATGGATCAATGGCCCGGCACGCCGATGGCGCGGCAGGTAAACGGAAAAACGTTCCTCTATCTGACCGACATGTACGCCGATCACCTGAAAATCTACCGCTTCGATTCGGCGCATAACGGCGAAACGGCGATTCCTTCGGGTTTCATCGCTGGTCGGCCGGGGCCGGTGCATGCGGTAACGAGCGCGCCGCCGGGCGGCGAATGGATCTGGCGCAATACCAATGGCGACGGCAAATTCAATCCGCAGGAGTTCCAGCGCAATGGCACCGACGAGCATCTGGCGGGTGGTTGGGGCTGGTGGGTCGATGCGAAGGGCGACGTGTGGCGCGCGAACGATACGCGCATTCATCGCTTGCGCTTCGGTGGTGTAGATCGCGCGGGCAATCCGATCTACGCGTACGACAAGATGACGACCTACGCGATTCCGGCACCTTTCAAGTTCGTGAAGCGCGCGGTCTACGATACCCGGACCGATTCGCTCTACGTCACGGGCTACACCGACGACGCCATGCCCAACAGCAACGACGTGCCGAAGGAAATCGGCCGTGTGCTCTCGCGCTACGACGGATGGTCGACGGGCAAGCCTGTCCTGCGCTTCAAGACGCAGTTGCTCTGGCAGCCCCAGGGCAAGGAGCGCCGCACGCTCGTCAGCGTGACGCAGGAGGGCGACTACGTCTTCGCCGTCGAATTCATCGGCATCGTGCACGTATTCGACCGCAATACCGGCGCACAAATCGGCATCATCAAGCCGGGGCCCGAAGTCGGCAACGCGTCGGGGCACGTGGACGTCGCCAACGCCATCAGTGCCTATAAGCGTTCGAATGGCGAATACGTCGTCTTCGTCGAAGAGGATGCGCGCGGCAAGGTCATCATGTACCGCTGGACGCCTTCGGCGGGGCAAAAGGGCAAGGCCGGGAAGAAGGGAGTCGAGGACCAGGCAGCGGGCAACGGTATCGGTGAGGGCTAATGACTGGGCATTCGATGGATAAAGGCATGCTCAAGAATGTCGCGATCAACTTTTTCGGGTTGATCCTGCCGACGTTCGTTTCACTGGTGACCGTGCCCAGCTATATCAAGCTGCTCGGCGTCGAACGTTATGGCGTCGTGAGCCTCGTGTGGACGTTTATCGGCTACTTCGGTGTGCTCGATCTCGGCATGAGTATGGCTGCGCAAAACCATATCTCGAAGGCGCGCGCCTCCAACGACGAGGGGCAGAGTGCGCTCGTTTTCTGGAGCGCGTTCTGGCTCAACCTGTTGACAGGGATTGTCGGGGGCATTGTCATCTTTATCGGCGGTTATCTGTATACCGTCCATTTCACGCAGATGTCGCCGCTCATGCGCGCGGAAGTCATTCACGCGCTGCCATGGCTTGCGCTGGCGATTCCGATTGCCAACGTGTCCTGGGTCTGCGCGGGGGCGATCAACGGCGCTGAACGCTTCGGTGTCTTCAATACGAATCAGACGCTCGGCACGTTTCTGTTCCAGCTGATGCCGCTGGGTGCCGCGTGGCTCATCGCCCCTACGCTGCCGAACGTACTGGCCGCGGCCGTGCTGGCACGCGCTCTCGCCGCGTTGCTGCTCGCGCGCGCCAGTATGCGCGTGCTCGATATCAAGCGCGTGATGATGCCGAGCCTCAGTGTCGCCAAGGAGCTCTTTCGTTTCGGCGGTTGGATGCTCGCCGCGAGCATGGCCATCATGGTCGGCGATACGCTCGATCGCGTATTGCTGGGTGCCGGACTCGGCGCGCGTTTCGTGACCTATTACACGGTGCCGCAGAATCTGGTCACGCGGCTGAATATGCTGCCGACCGCCTTCGTACGCACGCTCTTTCCGCGTTTGTCCGCCATCGATCGCGATCACGCCGATCTGCTCGTACGACAAGCGCTCGAATTCCTGAATGGGCTGTTCACGCCGGTAATGATCGTCGGCATGCTCGCGCTGGGGCCGTTTTTGAACCTATGGGTCGGCAGCGAGCTCGCGGCGGCATCGGTCAACGTGGGGCGTATCCTGATCGTCAGCGTGTGGCTCGTCGGACAGGCCGGCGTGACGCGCCTCCTGATTCAATCGCAGATCGATCCCGCGCGCGCGGCCTGGATCGGCATCGTCGAGCTGCCGTTTTTTGCCGGCATTCTGATGCTCGGCATCGCGCATTTCGGTTTGACGGGGGCAGCTGTCGTCGTGGTTGGGCGCTCGCTCCTCGATTATGGCGTGCTGCTTTATCTGTCTCGGATTCGCGCGCGACAGATCGTCCTCGACATGCTCGGCCATCTCGCGTTTCTCATAGTGGCGGGCTACCTCTCGCATGAGGTGACGAACCTGGCCGCGCTCGTCGTGCTGGCCGCGGGTTTGTCATTGCTGAATTTCGCATGGTCCATGACGACCTCACCGTCTTTGCGCAACATGGCCCGCGCGCTGTTGTTGCGCGTCAACGCAAGGAGAAGCGCATGAGCGACGAAACCCTTGCCGCCGCCGACACCGCCACGCTCGTGGCTACGCTGCCGCGGCGCGCCGCGGCACCCATCGTCGCATCGCGCGCGCCGCGCGTTGCGATCGTGCACGATTGGCTCGTCACGTATGCCGGGGCGGAGCGCGTGCTCGAGCAGATCATCGCTTGTTTTCCCGACGCGGATCTCTTCAGTCTCGTCGACTTTCTGGACGATCGGAACTTCGTGCGCGGCAAGCACGCGACCACCTCGTTCATCCAGCGCATGCCGTTCGCGCGCAAGCGGTACCGTGCCTATCTGCCGTTGATGCCGCTCGCGATCGAGCAGCTCGATCTCAGCGCGTACGATCTCGTGATATCGAGTTCCCACGCTGTGGCAAAGGGTGTGCTGACCGGGCCCGACCAGGTCCATATCAGCTATGTCCATTCGCCGATCCGCTATGCGTGGGATCTGCAACATCAGTACCTCGAGCAATCGCATTTGACGCACGGGCTGCGTTCGGCTTTTGCGCGCGTGGTGCTGCATTACATCCGGAATTGGGACATCCGTACATCGAATTCGGTCGATCACTTCCTGTCCAATTCGGAGTTCATTGCACGTCGTATCAAGAAGGTTTATCAGCGAGACGCGCAGGTCATCTTTCCGCCCGTGGATGTCGATTCGTTCGAGCTCAGCGAAAAGAAGGACGATTTCTATCTGACCGCATCGCGCCTCGTGCCGTACAAGAAGATAGATCTGATCGTCGAGGCGTTTTCCCGCATGCCCGACAAAAAGCTCGTCGTGATTGGCGATGGCCCGCAGATGAGCATCGTGCGTGCGAAGGCCGGCCCGAACGTCGAGGTCATGGGATTTCAGCCGTTCAATGTGCTTCACGATCACATGCGCCGTGCCAAGGCCTTCGTCTTTGCAGCGGAGGAGGATTTCGGCATCGCGCCTGTCGAGGCGCAGGCGTGCGGCACGCCCGTCATAGCGTATGGCAAGGGCGGGGCGCTCGAAACCGTGCGCGATCTGTCGCAAAGCCGCCCCACCGGTATTTTCTTCAATGAACAGACGACGCAGGCGATCATGGCTGCCGTTGCTGTCTTCGAGCGCGAAGGGCGACGGTTTTCGCCGCGCGAGTGTCGCGCCAATGCAGAACGCTTCTCCGCCTCGAATTTCCGTGAACGGTTTACGGCCGCGGTAGAAAAGATATGCCCAGGCGCGACGCGTCGGATTGCCGGCGGCGCTGCGACGGTTCCCGAGCCGGTGCGCGGCGCGCCTGCCAACAATACGGCAACGGCCCCCAGGATTCTGGCCATCGACCAGACAGGTGTGCTTGGCGGCGCCGAGCTTTCGCTGCTCGAATTTGCGAGGCACAAAAAAGAAAGTGTCGATGTTTTGCTGTTCGACGATGGCCCTTTTCGCCGCGCGCTGGCGGACGCCGGTGTCAATGTCGACGTACTCGATGCCTCGGGCTTGCGCGGCATGTCGAAGCAGGGTGCGCCGAAGCTGCGTGCGCTCGGCGGCATCGCCTCACTCGTGCGCGAGACGGTCAAACGCGCGCGCGGGGTCGATGTCATCTACGCCAATACGCAACGCGCGATGGTTGTCGGTGCGATCGCGGGCGTCATTGCGCGCCGTCCTGTGGTGTGGCATTTGCGCGATATCGTGAGCCCCGAGCATTTCGGGCGCATGCAGCGTATGGCCATCAAATGGTTCGGCAAGTTCGCGCTCGATCACGTCATTGCCAACTCCGCGGCATCGGCCGCGGCGTTCATGGAACTGGCGAATGTGCCTGCCAAACGTATCGATGTCGTATTCAACGGCATATCCGAGGCACCGTTTCGCAAGCATGACAACACGTCGCAAGCGGTGTTGCGCGAACGGCTCGGCCTGCCGGTCGATGCGTTCATCGTCGGTTCTTTCAGCCGTCTCGCGCATTGGAAGGGACAGCATGTGTTGCTCGAAGCCGCGTTGCGCGATTCGCAGCTGCATGTCGCGCTCGTTGGCGCACCGCTTTTCGGCGAAGACCTCTACGAAGCCGCGCTCAGGGCGTTTGTCGAAACGCACGGCATGACTTCACGCGTACATTTTCTCGGGTTCCGCGACGATGTCGCTGCCTGCATGCGCGCGGTCGATGTCGTCGCGCATACATCCATCGCGCCGGAGCCGTTTGGCCGCGTCATCGTCGAAGGCATGCTGGCGAAGCGGCCGGTCGTGGCAATGCGCGCGGGCGGAGTGACGGAAATCGTCGACGATGGTATGAGCGGGCTGCTTTGCGAGCCCGACAGCGCGGACGCGCTTTCATCCGCCATCACGCGTTTGCGCACCGATGCGCAGTTGCGGACGCGGCTCGTCGAGACTGGCTATGACGTCGCGCGGCGCAGATTCGGCACGGGAACGTATATCGACGGCGTGAGCCGCATCCTCGCTTTTCACGCTGCATCCGCTGCGCAGCGTCCGCATTGAGCGGTGCGGCGACACCAGACGCGGGTCAAGCCGCGGCCGACTGCTCAAAGTTGGGATTGCGTCGACGGATGCTCGACAAACACCGCATGGCCGGACGATCGACACGAACATAAAAGAGGCAAGCGGCTGCGATCGCCACCGGCATGAATGCGAACGTCGGCAAGATCGACAATTGCAAGACGGAGCGGAAGAAAACGGCCTGCAGGCAGATGAAAATCGGCAGGTGGATGACGTAAAGCGAATAGCTGAAGAGGCCGCAGCGCGCGAGCGCCCGCATCAGGAGAGAGCCGTCGGCAAGCGGGGCGCCTTCCGCCTTTAGCGTCGTGCGCATGAGGCATGCGAAGCCGAGCGCCCACAACTGGAATGCAATGTACTGGCCGATATAGACGCTGTAATTGAAGACTGCGCATCCGAGTATTGCGAGGGTTGCCGCAGCGAGGCGCCAATAGAGCGATTGTCGTCGCGTCAATGTCAGGTCCGCGGCGGCGACGCGTCGTTCGGCAAGACAGGCGCCCAGCGTCCATGAGAACCAATAGGATGTAAAGAAGTAGATCCACACCGGTTCCAGCAGGTAGCCCGATACGACGTTGATTGCCGCGATGACCGCCATGACGACCGGCATGCCGAAGCGGCGCCGCGCGGCGAAAAGCAGCGGATAGAACACATAGAATTGCACTTCGATCGAAAGCGTCCACAATGCGCCATTGGAACCATAAGGGTGCGCAAGCAGGCCTTGCAATGAAAAAAGGCTGATCAGGAATGCTTTCGGGCCGATAGACAGAATCTTGTGGTTGACCGGCGGCAGGCTGAGGCTGATCGAATCGAACGCCAGCGTGAGTAGCAGCGCCGCGAAGAGCACCGGGTAAATGCGCGCAAAGCGTCGGGCCCAGAAAATCGGGGTATCGAGGCGATACGAGGGATCGGCGGCCAGCCGGGCAGCGGGATTGCGATGAATACAGTAGCCGCTGATGACAAAAAATATCGAGACTCCCGCTGAACCCCAGGCGATCGGCATCGTGAGATAGCCCAGCAATACGCTTGGCTCGAGCGAGAAGCCCATCGCCTCATGGAAGCGATGCAATCCAACCCACGCCACCTGACGGCAATGGAAGTAGGCGACGAGCAATGCCGCCATGCCGCGCATGGCGTCGATGAACGTCTCCTTCGCGGCTGCCGCGGGGCGCACCGCGTCGATGCGTTGCGCGGGCGCGGTGGC
>CBJLAJ010000035.1:0-37508 GCA_966421005.1 uncultured Paraburkholderia sp. | reverse complement strand
GAACCCATTACAGACGCTTCGCTCTGGCGGATGTCGGCGCCGCCCATGCGCTGACGACAGAGCTCAAATGGCCGCACCGCGAGGAGGACTGGCAATTCGTCGCGCGGCTCGGCAACGGCTTCGTGGCCGAGTGCGACGGACGTGTGGTCGGCACCGCGTTCGGCTGGAAGTACGGTGCGGATTCGGGCTCCGTCGGCATGATCATTGTTTCGCCTGCGCATCAAGGCCTGGGCATCGGCCGGCGTGTCACGGAACTTGCGCTCGAGGAACTCGGCTCTCGAAGAACGATGCTGCACGCCACGCCAGCCGGACGCCCCTTGTACGAAAAGTTGGGCTTCGTGGCAATCGGTGCGCTCGATCAGCACCAGGGCAGTGCCCGCGCGCCGGCGCTCCTTGGCTTGCCGCCGGGCGAGCGGTTGCGGCCGCTTGGCGCGCGCGATATTCCACGCCTTGTCGAGCTGGCTTCGCGCGCGAGCGGTCTCGACAGAACGCTTGTATTGCCCGCGCTCTTCGAGTGCGCCGAAGGCATCGGGCTCGAACGCGACGGGGAATTGATCGGTTTCTCGCTTTTTCGGCGCTTTGGGCGCGGGCAGGCAATCGGTCCCGTCGTGACGCCCTACGCCGCGGATCCGTTGCGCGCGCAAGCGCTGATCGGTCACTGGCTCGCATCGAACGCGGGTGCCTTCGTGCGCATCGATGTCCCAGCCGATAGCGGGCTGACGGAGTGGCTCGAAGGGCTCGGTCTCGCGCGTGTCGATACCGTCGTCAAAATGGCCCGTGGCGCGGGCCCGGCCTGGCCCCGGGACGAACGTTTCGCCCAGTACGGCATCATCAATCAGGCAATCGGCTGAGGGCAGCAGTGACATTTCTCTATAAAGCCGATCCGGCGCGCGGCGCAATCTGGGCGCGGCTTTTCGCGGAACGCGCGCCCGAACTCTCTTTTCGTGTATGGCCGGATGTCGGGGACCCAGCCTCGGTTCGCTACCTTGCGGCGTGGCAGCCGCCCGAGGATCCCCTTCGCACCTTTCCGAACCTCGAAATCATCTTTTCCGTGGGAGCCGGAGTCGATCAATTCGATTTCGCCGGCATTCCGCGTCACATTCCGGTGGTCCGCATGATGGAGCCCGGCATCGTCGAGGGGATGATCGAGTATGTTTGTCAGGGTGTGTTGAGCCTGCATCGCGATCTCTTCGACTATGCGCGTCAGCAGCGCGATCAGGTCTGGCGCGAGATGCCTTTGCGACCAGCGTCAGCATGCCGCGTCGGTGTGCTCGGTCTCGGTATGCTGGGCACCGCAGTGCTCGAACGTCTGCGCCTGTTCGGCTATGACTGCGCGGGCTGGAGCCGCTCGCCGCATACGTTGGAGGGTGTCGCCTGTTACGCCGGCGCGGCTCAGCTCGACGCATTCCTGGCACGCACGGACGTGCTCGTCTGCCTGCTGCCGTTGACGGCCGCGACGCACGGCATGCTCGACGCAGCGCTCTTTCGGAAGCTGCCGCGGGGGGCGTCGCTGATTCAGACGGGCCGCGGCGCGCATCTGCGGCAAGACGACTTGCTGCGGCTGCTCGACCAAGGCCATCTGCGTTACGCGCTGCTCGATGTGACGGACCCCGAACCGTTGCCGGCGGGACATCCGCTGTGGGCTCACCCGCGTGTGCGCATCACGCCGCATATCGCCAGTGCGACGCGTCCGGAAACCGCGGTCCAATCCGTCCTGGACAACGTTTCTCGATATCGCGCCGGTCTGCCGATGATCGGCGAGATCGATCGGGAGCGCGGTTATTGAGTGAGCCCCTCACGAAGGGACAGGTGCAGCCGGTTCTCTTCGCTTTTCGTCGTCGCGCTTCGTCCCCCTGACCATGCGCTTTCGTGGATATGTACGAGCCCACCAACGACGCGATGGTCGAAGAGATGCGCCGAACAGAAGAGACGGCACCGATGCGCCTTCGTGACAAAACGATTGCGGTATCGGTGCGCACACATGCTAAAGTAGCCGTCACGTTTTCGACCGACGGGCTTTCAGGCGACTACTGACGATGACCGGGGATTGCAAGCTGGATCGAATCGATCTGCGTATTCTGTCTCAACTCCAGAAGCGAGGGCGCATTACGAACGTCGAGCTTGCTGATGCGGTCGGGCTATCGCCAAGCCCTTGCCTCATCCGCGTCAAGCGCCTCGAAAAAGCCGGCTACATCGCTGGCTACGGGGCGCAGATCCAGCTGGAGAAACTGGGTGACGTACAAATTGTCTTCACCGAAGTGACGCTCGCCGACCACCGCCGCGAAGATTTCGATCGTTTTGTCGCCGCGATTCGCAATGTCGACGAAATCATCGAATGCCACCTGGCGAGCGGCGGCTACGACTATCTGCTCAAGTTCGTCACACGCAGCGTCAGCCATTATCAAAGCGTGATCGAAGGTCTGCTCGAACGCAATATCGGGATTGAAAAGTATTTCAGCTACGTGATCATCAAGTCGCCGTTCGTGAAGAACAGTTATCCGCTCGAAGTGTTGTTCCCGCATAGCTGATCGAGCGGTCCGATTTCTTCCGCACCGCTTACTGACGTAAGACGAATCAACACGACAGTCAGGCATGGGGTGGGTTGTTTTCGAATTCCGGAGATACGTCTTTTCCCGCTCCCCCGCCACCCGGGTGCGCAAGCGTCTCCGAGAGGTAATCCACACATGCCCGAACTTTCGCGGACTGCGTCAAACGCGCGGGATAAACGGCCCACACGTCAGCCGGCTGCGTGACATCGGGCAGCACGCGCCGCAACAACCCCGCTTCGATGAGCCGCCCGACGTCCCACATCGAACGCAGCACGATGCCGCGTCCCGCCAACGCCCATTGCACCGCCACTTCGCCATGATTCGTCGATAGCGGCCCCGTCACCTTGACCGAAACGCGCTCGCCGCGCACATCGAGCCGCCAAACCCCGAATGGGTGATCGCGCTCCTTGATCGCCAAACAAGCGTGCGATGCGAGTTCGCCTAGCTGCTTCGGCGCGCCATGCCGCTCCAGATACGCAGGCGAGGCGCACAGCACACGGTGATTCGACGCGAGCCGCTTCGCAATCATGTGCGGAGCGATTTCGTCGCCGATGCGTACGTCGAGATCGAATCCCTCCCCCGCCACATCGACGAGCCGGTCGAACAGATCGAGGCGCACGCTCAATTGCGGATAGCGCTCCGAAAACCGCGCCAGCGCCGGTGCGAGGATATGGCGGCCGAAGCCGAAGCTGCTCGAAATGCGCAGCGTGCCACGCGGAATCCGCCGCGTCGTGGAAACGTCCTCGACCAATTGCTCCACATTGTCGAGAATCTTTTCCGCCCAGGCATACACGCGTTCGCCGGCTTCCGTGATAGTCACGCGCCGCGTCGAGCGGTGCAGGAGCCGGGTGCCGAGCGTCGCCTCGAGAATGCTCACACGTTTGCTGACATAAGCCGCGGAGACCGAGAGCGCGTCGGCCGCGGCGCTGAAGCTCGAGCAGCGCGCCACGGTGCAAAAGACACGCAGGTCGCTCAGCTCTGGCGCTCGGGCGGGATCCATAGGACTCCTGATTTATGCACGATTCGTGAACAGTCGATTAACCAAAACCCCGATTCTAAATCGAATGGACCGAAATAGAATGGTTGGAATTTCACTTTGATCGGAGACATCCGCCATGGCCGGCACCTATCGAATCGCCGTTATTCCCGGCGACGGCATCGGCACCGAAATCATGCCCGAGGCGCTGCGCACGCTCGACGCGGCATGCCGCCGCTTCGACATCGCGCTCGAGTACGAGCACATCGACTGGGCCAGCTGCGATTACTACGAAAAGCATGGCCAGATGATGCCGGACGACTGGAAAGCGCAGCTGCTGCGGTGCGATGCCATTCTGTTCGGAGCGGTCGGCTGGCCGGCGAAAGTCCCCGATCACATCTCGTTGTGGGGGTCGTTGATCAAATTCCGCCGCGAATTCGACCAGTACATCAACCTGCGTCCGGCGCGTCTTTTCGAAGGTGTGCCCTCCCCGCTCGCGGGCCGTCGCGCCGGCGACATCGACTTCTGGATCGTGCGCGAGAACACGGAAGGCGAGTATTCGTCGGTGGGCGGTGTGTCCTTCGAAGGCACCGAGCGTGAATTCGTCGTTCAGCAAGCCGTGTTTACGCGGCATGGCAGCGAACGCGTACTCAAGTTCGCGTTCGATCTCGCCGCGCGCCGCGAACGCAAAAAGCTGACCGTCGCGACGAAAAGCAACGGCATCGCGATCAGCATGCCCTGGTGGGACAAGCGCGCCGAAGAGACTGCGGCGCACTACCCCAATGTTGCGTGGGACAAGCAGCACATCGATATTCTCTGTGCCCGCTTCGTGCTCAATCCGGACCGCTTCGATGTGGTCGTAGCCACGAATCTTTTCGGCGACATCCTGTCGGATCTCGGCCCCGCCTGCACGGGCACCATCGGGCTTGCGCCGTCCGCGAGTCTGAATCCGGAGCGCGCGTTTCCGTCGCTCTTCGAGCCTGTGCACGGCTCGGCGCCCGACATCGCCGGAAAAGGCATCGCCAACCCGATTGCCATGATCTGGTCGGCAGCCATGATGATCGATTTCCTGGGCGGGCACGCCGGCAAGGAAAGAGAGGCGCACGATGCCATCCTCGCCGCGATCGAAGCGACGCTCAAGGAAGGTCCGCGCACGGGCGACCTTGGCGGAACCGCCACGACCCGCGAGATGGGTGCGGCAATTGCCGCGCGCATCGAAGCAGTCTGACCGCAAGGAGTCACGCATGACACGCAAATTCGAGCTGGCGGAGCTGATCCGCACCGACAATTTCATCGATGGACGCTGGGTTCCCGCGTCCGACGGCGCACGCTTTGCCGTCACCGATCCCGCGACGGACAAGGTCATAGCGGAGGTGGCCGATAGCGGTGCCGCCGATGCGCGTGCGGCAACCGATGCCGCCGCGGCCGCACTGCCTGGCTGGCGCGAGACGTTACCCAAGGCGCGCGCGGAGGTTTTGCGACGCTGGCATGCGCTGATCGTCGCGAATCAGGATGCGCTCGGCGCGTTGATTTCGCTCGAACAGGGCAAGCCGCTAGCCGAGGGGCGCGGCGAAGTCGCGTACGGCGCCTCTTATGTGGCCTGGTTTGCCGAGGAAGCGACACGCATCTATGGCGACGTGATCCCGCAACAGCAGCCTGGCAAGCGCATGAGCGCGGTCAAGGAGCCGATCGGCATCGTCGCGGCCATTACGCCATGGAATTTTCCGCTCGCCATGATTGCGCGCAAGATCGCGCCCGCGCTGGCAGCGGGCTGCACGGTAGTCGGCAAGCCGGCGGAGGATACGCCGCTCACGGCCAGCGCGCTCGTCATGCTTGCGCACGAGGCAGGCGTGCCGGCCGGCGTGCTCAATCTGATCACGGCGTCGCGCGAGCGTGCCGTGCCGACCGTGGCCGAATGGTTGCACGATGCGCGCGTACGCAAAATCACGTTTACGGGCTCGACGGCGGTCGGCAAGTATCTGGCGCGCGAATCGGCCGAAACGCTCAAGAAGCTCTCGCTGGAGCTCGGCGGTAATGCACCGTTTATCGTCTTCGACGATGCCGATCTCGAAGCAGCTGTCGCCGGCCTCATGGCGGCGAAGTTCCGCAACGGTGGGCAGACGTGCGTATGCCCGAATCGTGTCTATGTTCAATCGGGCGTGTTCGATCGCTTCGCCGCGTTACTCGGGGAGCGCGTGAGCGCGTTGAAGGTCGGCCCCGCAAGCGACGAGCAAACCCAGATCGGGCCGATGATCAACGATCGTGCTGTCGACAAGATCGCACGCCATGTCGACGATGCGCTCTCTCGCGGGGCGCGCGTCGTGGCGGGCGGGCGGAGGATGACCGAGCTGGGGCCGCGCTACTATGCCCCGACGGTGCTGGCCGATGCGGACCCGACCATGCAGCTCTATTGCGAGGAAACATTCGGTCCTGTTGTGCCGCTCTTTCGCTTCGATGAAGAGAAAGAAGCCATCGAGGCGGCCAATGCGACGCCCTACGGTCTGGCGTCCTACTTCTATAGCAACGACATGAAGCGGATCGAACGCGTGTCCCGCGCGTTGGAAGCGGGTATCGTCGGCATCAACGAAGGCGCGCTGTCGAGCGAGGCGGCGCCGTTCGGCGGTGTGAAAGAGTCGGGATACGGGCGCGAGGGTTCGAAGTATGGTCTCGACGATTATCTGTCGATCAAGTATCTCTGCCAGGGGAATCTTCAGTAACGGAGGGGAGCCCGCTTCGGCGGGCTGTCCACTTTCTCTCAGTGGACCAACTTGATGAGGCCGACGATGAGGCCAGTCATGGCGAACATCGTGCCGATGTACCACTTGATGAGCTCGGCTCTCGTCTCCGCGATCTTCGTTGCTACGCTTGCATCCAGGGCGGCAAGGTCTTGCTTCGTTGCGATCTGATCATCGATGATTTCGCGCAGCGCATGTGCCTGGCCCTTGGCCTGCTGTGGCGTAAAGCCGGCGGCTTCCAGCTTTTCGGCGTAGGCAAGGGTGTCGAAAACGATAGCGGTCATGGCTCGCGGCGGCAGTTGCTTGGGGTCCATGATGATAGCTCAACGCATGTCCCATTATTATAGCCATCCTTCTCGCGCGAATCCGCGCTGTCGCAATGGCATGTGCGCCTGCCCGCACCCGGGCTCGGCGGGTCGATGCGGTTTTCTGTAGCGCCGATATTCTGGCGCTTGGCGCGCTCATCGAGGCACGCGAGCGCATGAGCGCGTGAGCGCCGGTTTTCAACCGATCTGGGTCACGGGACGTTGGGACACGGCGTAAGGACCGGAGTCGACATAACGCCGGCAGAATGCGAAGTGTCGCGCGCCACGCAACGCGAGTTGCCGGGCCGCGCGATGCAGCGGTGTGGCCGGCACGAGCACACGTAGCACTCTTCCCGTTGCGTTGAGGTTGGCGATCGCCGCGCTTTGTCGCTCAGTGTTGTACGCAGGGAGCGAATAAATCGCCGTCCTGGCCTTGATCGCGTGAGCCAGGTGCGCGGCCACCGCGCGCGCATCGCCAATACCGGAATTGAGCCCACGCCCGCCGAACGGACTGAACTGGTGCGCGGCATCGCCGGCCAGGAAGACCCGCCCTCGGCCGAATTCCTTCGCGTGCGTATTGTTGAACTGATAGAGACTCGTCCATAGCACCTCATAGGATGCGTCCCTTCCAATGAGCGCGCGGATTTTCGCGTGCAGACCCTCGCTCCGCGTCTGCGCTTCGAGACTCGTATCGGGCGCGACCTGCCAATCGAAACGCCAGACCCGATCAGGTTGCGGCAGCATAAAGGCCTGATAACCGGGATTGCCCGGTGGGCTGTAATAGAAGCGGCGTTCGTAATCGATATTCAGCTCGGCGCGAACGTCTGCGATGAGAAAGCGATTTTCTGATCGTCGGCCAACGAGCTCGATGCCCAGGAGCTTGCGTATGTTCGAATGCGCGCCATCGGCACCGACGACGAAATCCGCGACGAACTCGCGTCCCTCTTCGCTGACGACAGTGACCTGCCGCTCGGTCTGCCGCAGGTCCGTCACGTTCTGATCGAAGACGATGGAGATGTAATCCGGATATTGCGTGCGCGCGGCGTGCAACAGCGCACTATCCGTTTCCTGTTGTGAGACGTTCACGAAGAGCGGGTAGCGTGCCTCCTTCGATTCCGGGTAGGTTTCACTGAAAAGAAGGCGGTCCTTGTGATAGGTCCGCTTTACTCGCCATGTAATGCCGCGTGCGGCCAATCGGGCGCCCGTGCCAGGAGCCGCCTCGTCGAACGCTTCGAGCGTGTCGCGCAGCAAAACGATGGCGCGCGATCCCGTTCTCAGGATGTCCGAGCCGCGTTGCAGGATGGTCGACGCAATGCCTTGTCTCGCAAGCAGCAATGCCGTGGTGAGGCCGACCGGGCCCGCGCCGACGATAAGAACCGGTGACGTTGGCTTACTCATCGCCGCCCTCGAACAGGCCGCGAGGAAAGTACTCGGTGATGCGCATCACGGGACGGCTCGCCACGACGATGTGGTAGCTGCGATAGACGAGCTCGGTGGCGTCGAAACATGCGTTGGGACAAGGTGCCTCGTCGAGCGGGTGGATGCCCCAATCGACCAACTCGCGGAACGACTCGATGCGAGCTGAGCGCAACAGCAGTCCGATAGGACGCGTGCCTTGCATCAGCGATGCGCGTATGCCCGGTGGCAGGCGCGCATCGGCGATGCGGGACTCCGCATAGACGAGGTTGCGTTTGCTCGACGCGGTGCGCAACAGGACCTCACGGCGTGTCGTCGCTTCATTCGGTTCGAGCCTCATCGTCGTGCAGGCCGATTCGGCATCGGCGCGTTCGGTGCGTTGCGCAAGCAAGACCGTCTCGACGTTTTCGCCGGAAAACGCGTCGAGCAGCAATGTCAACGTTCCATCGGTGCTCAGCAAGGCCTTTGTACGCGAGCCCAGCGATTGCCATACCTCGTGCTTGGCACGATCTTCATTGGTAGCGATGGTGGCTGGGAGAGAAAAGAAGGTCGCATGCTCTGTGTGAACGGACATACCGGAACCCTTGGAGTAAGGCGACGCTGGAAGAGCGTCCAATGACGGGGGGCTCCATTTTCAGTCGTTCGATCAGGTGATCGGCACGAATTCCCGTAAGGCCTGCATGCGCTCCGGGTATCTCTACGGATTTGCCCGATCGCCCGTCGGCATGCCGGCATTTCGGGAAGCGGCGACCGCCATCTTTACGCCTTTTTTACGCTCCCGCCCCCACTCTTAGCGCGGCATTTACGTCCGCTTGTCTACGCTTGACGCCATCGTGGTTCTTTAAGCGAGACGAGAAGAATGGACTTGATCTATATCGCGGGGATTGCGCTTTTCCTTGCATTGACTGTTGGACTGGCCATCGGCTGCGAAAAGCTGGGCAACCGCGCCACGGGAGGTCGGCCATGACGACATGGATGATCTGGCTCGCCGGGGCATCGACAGCACTGTTGTTCGCATACCTCGTGTATGCGTTGCTCAGGGCGGAGGAGCTGGAATGAATGCGAACGACCTTCTGCAGACAGCGCTCTTCATCGTCACGCTGATCGCACTGGCTATTCCGCTCGGCCGGTACATGACAACCGTGCTCGACGGCTCCTCGATCGTCGTGCGTCGTATTGGTCGCCCCATCGAACGTCTGCTCTTCAAGCTTGCCGGCGTCGACGCGGCTGCCGAAATGTCATGGAAGCACTATGCGCTGGCCGTGCTGCTTTTCAATGCGCTGGGCGCCCTCGCCGTCTATGGGTTCCTGCGGCTGCAGTCATGGCTACCCGCAAATCCGCAGGCTTTCGGCCCGATGACACCCGATGCGGCGTTCAACACAGCCGTGAGCTTCGTGACGAACACGAACTGGCAGAACTACACGCCGGAGGCGACGGCCAGCTACTTGACGCAGATGGCCGCGCTTACCGTGCAGAACTTCCTGTCGGCGGCAACGGGCATCGCTGTGGTCGTCGCTCTGATCCGCGGTTTTGCGCGACATACCACGAAGACGATCGGCAACTTCTGGGTCGACCTCACGCGCATCACGCTTTTTATCCTGGCGCCGCTGGCAATCGTCGTTTCGCTCATATTCGTGAGTCAGGGCGCGATACAGAACTTCAAGCCCTACGAGACTGTGTCGACGCTGCAGGTGACGACATATCAAGTGCCGAAGACCGATGCCCAAGGCAACGTCGTAAAGGACGCGAAGGGCAACCCGGTCATGCAGTCCAGCCAAGCGGACAAGCAGACGCTCGCTATGGGCCCGGCCGCATCGCAAGAAGCGATCAAGATGCTCGGCACGAACGGCGGCGGCTTTTTCAACGCGAACTCGGCGCATCCGTATGAGAACCCCACGCCGTTGTCGAACTTCGTGCAGATGATCTCGATGCTCGTGATTCCCGCGGCGCTGTGCGTCGTCTTCGGTCGCATGATCGGGGATCGTCGTCAGGGCGTCGCGGTGCTCGCGGCCATGACGATCGCATTTTCGATCGCCTGCTGGGGCGAAATCAGCGCCGAGCAGGCGGGCAATCCGCTTTTTACGACGCTCTCGATCGATCAAGGCGCATCGGCACTGCAGGCTGGCGGCAACGCGGAAGGCAAGGAAGTACGTTTCGGTATCGCGCAGTCAGGCATCTTCACGGTGGCGACGACCGCAGCGTCATGCGGCGCCGTCAACAACACGCACGATTCGCTGACGCCGATCGGCGGCTTCGTGCCGCTCTTGTTGATCCAGCTCGGCGAAGTGATTTTTGGCGGCGTCGGCTCCGGGCTTTACGGCATGCTGGTGTTCGCCTTGCTTGCGGTATTCGTTGCGGGTCTGATGATCGGCCGCACGCCTGAATACGTCGGCAAGAAAATCGAATCGTACGAGATGAAGATGGTATCGATCGCCATCCTGCTCACCCCGTTGCTGGTACTCGTCGGAACCTCGATCGGCGTCCTTTCGCCGCTCGGCACGGCCGGAATTGCCAATCCGGGTCCGCACGGCTTCTCGGAAGTGCTCTACGCATTCAGCTCCGCAGCCAACAACAACGGCAGTGCGTTTGCCGGCTTGAGCGTCAATACTCCGTTCTACAACGTGCTGCTTGCGATCGCGATGTGGCTTGGACGCTTCGGGACCATCGTGCCCGTGCTCGCCATTGCAGGCTCACTTGCCAACAAGAAACGCATCGCCGTCACGTCAGGCACGTTGCCGACGCATGGACCGCTCTTCGTGGTCCTGCTGCTCGGCACGCTCGTGCTGGTCGGTGCACTGACCTATGTGCCCGCGCTCGCGCTGGGCCCCATCGTCGAGCATCTGACGATGGTTTCGGGTCATTGATTTCGAGGAAATGCATGACAACAGCCAACCCAACGCCCGCTCATCGCCCCGACAACCTCGGGCAGAGCCGCACAGCCGCGCGCGCGATGTTCGATCCCGCGCTGCTCAAGCCGGCTATCGTCGATTCGTTCAGAAAGCTCGGTCCGCACACGCAATTGCGCAATCCGGTGATGTTTTGCGTCTATGTCGGCAGCATACTGACGACCGTGCTGTGGATCGCGGCGCTTTGCGGGCAGGCTGAAGCGCCTGCCGGCTTCATTCTGGCCGTCGCGCTCTGGCTCTGGTTCACCGTACTGTTCGCCAATTTTGCCGAGGCGCTTGCCGAGGGACGTTCGAAAGCGCAGGCCGCGTCACTGCGCAGCGCGAAGCACAATGTCACGGCGAAGAAGCTCAACGAGCCGCATCCGAAATCGCCCATCCGCATCGTGACATCGACGGAGCTTCGCCGGGGCGACGTCGTGCTCGTGGAAGCCGGCGATACGATCCCCGCGGACGGCGAAGTCCTCGACGGAGTGGCCTCCGTCGACGAATCGGCGATCACCGGCGAATCCGCGCCGGTCATCCGGGAATCGGGCGGCGACTTTTCGTCTGTCACGGGTGGCACTCGGGTTCTGTCCGACTGGATCGTCGTGCGTGTCAGCGTCAATCCCGGCGAGGCGTTCCTCGATCGAATGATCGCGATGGTCGAAGGCGCGAAGCGGCAAAAGACGCCGAATGAAATCGCACTCACGATCCTGCTCGTCGCACTGACGCTCGTGCTGCTGTTTGCCACGGCCACGCTTCTGCCGTTCTCCGTCTTTTCGGTCACGGCGATGAAATCGGGCAGTGTCGTGACGATCACCGCGCTCGCCGCACTGCTCGTCTGCCTGATTCCGACGACGATCGGGGGGCTGCTCTCCGCCATTGGTGTGGCCGGCATGAGCCGCATGATGCAGGCGAACGTCATCGCGACATCGGGCCGGGCGGTCGAAGCCGCGGGCGATGTCGACGTGCTCCTGCTCGACAAGACCGGCACGATAACGCTGGGCAACCGGCAGGCCTCGGCCTTCGTGCCGGCGCCCGGCGTCACCGAACATGACCTCGCCGATGCGGCACAGCTCGCATCGCTCGCCGATGAAACGCCGGAAGGCCGCAGCATCGTGGTGCTCGCGAAGCAGCGGTTCAATATCCGCGAGCGCGACATGGCCCAACTGCACGCGACGTTTCTCGGCTTCACGGCGCAGACGCGCATGAGCGGCGTCGATCTGTCCGCCAAGGGGGCATCCTCCGGCGTCGCGGGCCGGGAAATCCGCAAGGGCGCAGCCGATGCCGTGCGCAAATATGTGGAAGAGAACGGCGGCCGCTTCGCGCACGAAGTCAGCAACGCAGTCGACGATATCGCGCGACGCGGCAGCACGCCGCTCGTGGTCGCGGAAAAGACCGGCGGTCCCGACGCGCCGGGCACCGCGCGCGTGCTTGGGGTGATCGAGCTGAAGGACATCGTCAAGGGCGGCATCAAAGAGCGCTTCGCCGAACTGCGCAAAATGGGTATCAAGACGGTGATGGTGACGGGAGACAACCGATTGACCGCCGCGGCGATTGCGGCGGAAGCCGGGGTCGACGATTTCCTCGCCGAGGCCACGCCCGAGACCAAACTCGCGACCATCCGCGCACATCAGACCGAAGGCCGGCTCGTCGCGATGACGGGCGACGGGACCAACGATGCCCCGGCCCTCGCTCAGGCCGATGTGGCCGTCGCGATGAACACGGGCACGCAAGCGGCGAAGGAAGCCGGCAACATGGTCGATCTCGATTCCAATCCGACGAAGCTGATCGAAATCGTCGAGATTGGCAAGCAAATGCTCATGACGCGCGGCTCGCTCACGACGTTTTCGATTGCGAACGATGTCGCCAAGTATTTCGCGATCATTCCGGCCGCGTTCGCCACGACGTACCCGCAACTGCGCGTGCTCGACGTGATGCATTTGACATCGCCGGCTTCGGCCATCCTTTCCGCCGTGATCTTCAACGCGCTGATCATTGTCTTTCTGATTCCGCTCGCGCTGAAGGGCGTGACCTATCGCGCGCTCGGCGCGGCGGCGCTGCTCAGACGCAATCTGCTGATCTACGGCCTCGGCGGACTCGTCCTGCCGTTCCCGTTCATCAAGCTGATCGATATGTTCCTGGCCGCGATGGGCTGGGCCTGAAACCTCTTCGCTAATCCATCGATCATGAAAAACCTATTGCGCCCCATGCTCGTGCTGTTTGCGGCGATGACGATGATCACGGGCATCGCCTATCCGCTCGTCGTGACCGCGATCAGTCAGGCGGTATTCCCGCGCCAGGCGAACGGCAGCCTCCTGGAGAAGGACGGCAAGCCCGTCGGCTCAGAATTGATCGGCCAGCAATTCGACGCGCCGCATTATTTCTGGGGCCGTTTGTCGGCCACCACGCCGAATCCCTATAACGCGCAGAACTCGGGCGGCTCGAACCTGGGACCGACGAATCCCGCGCTTGCCGACGAGGTAAAGGGAAGAATCCAGGCGCTGCACGCGGCCGATCCGACGAACACGGCGCCGATCCCCGTCGATCTCGTCACATCGTCGGGTAGCGGGCTCGATCCGGACATCTCGCCGGCGGCCGCGGCTTATCAGGCATCTCGCGTGGCCAAGGCCCGGGGCCTCACGCTTGGCGAAGTGAATCGCGCGATCTCGGACAATACCTCCGGCCGCCAGTTCGGCGTACTTGGCGAGCCGCGCGTGAGCGTGCTGCGGCTGAACCTTGCACTCGATCGAATCCGACCCGTGCATTGACCGGAGATTAGGCTAAGCTCGCAGTTGTACTCGGGCATCGAGCGAAGTCGACACGCTTCGCGCGGTTCCCGAGTGGCCCATTCTTGCAACGAGACACTATGGAACGGCCCGATCCGGACGCACTGCTCGAAAAAATTCAGCGGGACGAAGAAAAGCGCAATCGCGGCCGATTGAAGATATTCTTCGGCGCCTCCGCCGGCGTTGGCAAGACGTATGCGATGTTGCAGGCCGCTCGGCGGCGCCGCGAGGAAGGCATCGACGTGATCGTGGGTGTCGTCGAGACGCACGGCCGCAAGGAGACGATCGGCCTGATCGAAGGGCTCGAGGTCATCCCGCCCGCCAGGATCGATTATCGCGGACACCAGCTGTCCGAGTTCGATCTCGACGCGGCGCTCGTGCGCAAGCCGGGGCTGATTCTCGTCGACGAGCTTGCGCACTCGAACGTGCAGGGCTCGCGGCACATGAAACGCTGGCAGGACGTATACGAACTGTTGGATGCCGGGATCGACGTTTATACCACCGTCAACGTCCAGCATCTGGAAAGCCTCAACGATATCGTCGGACAGATCACCGGCATCCGTGTATGGGAAACCGTGCCGGACCGCGTTTTCGATCTGGCTGACGATGTCACGCTCGTCGATCTGCCCGCGGACGAATTGCTCGAACGGCTGCGTGAGGGTAAGGTCTATCTGCCGCGCCAGGCGGAGCACGCCGTCCGGAATTTCTTCCGCAAGGGTAATCTGATCGCGCTGCGCGAACTGGCTTTGCGTCGCACGGCTGACCGGGTCGACGCGCAGATGCGGGAATATCGCGCGGATCAATCGATCGAGCGCATCTGGCAGGCGCGCGAGCGGATCATCGTCTGTGTCGGCGCGGGCCCCGAGAGCGCAACGCTCGTGCGCGCGGCCGCGCGGCTCGCGGTCAGCCTCAAGGCGGATTGGCTTGCTGTCTACGTCGAAACGCCAAGGCTGCAGCGGCTGCCCGATGCCATTCGCAAGCGAACGCTCGATGCGTTGAAGCTGGCTTCCGAGCTGGGTGCTGAAACCGTAACGCTTCAAGGAGAAGACCCGCCGCAAACGCTGATCGCCTATGCGCGTATGCGCAATGTGTCGAAGGTCGTCGTGGGCGCATCGCCCTCTTCCGGTTGGGCCGCCTGGGCGCGCCGGTCGACCGCGGAGCGGTTGATTCGAGCGGCACGCGACATCGACGTGACACTCGTGAATTCGGGCGCCGTACGCGAGCAAGCCGAGCGCCGCGAATCGTCCGTGCGTTTCGCGACGCTCGGCACCGAGGCATATCGTTCGCCGCTCGCATCTTATCTCTATGCGATCGGTCTATGCGCGGCCATTACTGTCATCGCGAGTCAGGCGCTCGACTGGCTTTCGCTGCCCAACGTCGTCATGCTGTATCTGCTCGGCACGATCTTCACGGCGGCCCGGCTCGGGCGCGGGCCCGGCGTCGTGATTTCGTTTCTCGGCGTCGCTTCGTTCGATTTTTTCTTCGTGCCGCCGCGCCTTTCGTTCACCGTATCGGATACCCAATATCTGTTGACTTTCGCGGTCATGCTCGCCACGTCGCTCACCATCAGCCACCTCACGGCGAGCTTGCGAGGGCAGGCGCGCATCGCGAACCTGCGCGAGCGCCGCACGGGCGCGATGTTCGCCATGACGCGGGAGCTCGGCGCGGCGCTCGCGACCGTACAGATCATCGAAACCGGGTCCCGGCATGTGGCGGAAGTCTTTCAGGCGCGCGTTGGAATTCTTTTGCCCGACAGCAATGAGAAAGTTCGACCCAAGATCGAGAACCCCGATCCGGCAATTACGCTTGGCGAAGCCGAGATCGACCGGGATATTGCCCAGTGGGTCTACGATCAGCAAAAGCCGGCCGGTCATGGCACGGACACCCTGCCCGCCGCCACCGCGCTTTATCTGCCGCTCAAGGCGCCGATGCGTACGCGGGGTGTCATGGCGCTGGTTTCGCCTCGCATGGATGAGCTGCAGGTTCCCGAGCAACGGCGGATGATCGAGACATTCGCAGCGCAGATCGCGCTCGCACTCGAACGCGTGCACTATGTCGAAATCGCGCAGGATGCGCTGGTCAATATGGAGTCCGAACGATTGCGCAACTCGCTGTTGTCGGCCATCTCTCACGATCTGCGTACGCCGTTGACCTCCATCGTCGGCTTTGCGTCGATGCTGGCCGGGGAGCCCGGTGGCGTGAAAGTCGGCGAAACACGTGCGCTCGAGCTGGCCGAGGCCATTCATGACGAAGCGCTGCGCATGACGGGTGTCGTCACCAACTTGCTCGATATGGCCCGCCTGCAGGAAGGCAGCATGAAAATCAATCGCCAGTGGTCGTCGATCGAGGAGGTGATCGGCTCCTCGCTTGCCGCGTGCCGGCGTATACTCGCGGGCCGGCGCATCGAAACGCAGGTGCCGGCAGACCTGCCGCTCATCGAGCTCGATGCGGTGCTCGTGGAGCGGCTTCTCGCGAATCTGTTCGAGAATGCGTCGAAGTACACGCCGGCCGGCTCGCCTGTCTGCGTGGTCGCGTCGGTGCTGCATGAGGGCGACGCGCGCTACGTGAAGGTCGAAGTGCAGGACGATGGCCCGGGCTTGCCTGTGGGAATGGCTTCGCGCCTATTCGAAAAGTTTACGCGTGGCGAAAAGGAATCCGCAAAGCCCGGCATAGGACTCGGACTCGCCATTTGCCGCGCGATCGTGGAGGCTCATGGCGGTAAAATCGGCGCCATGAACCGGCTTGCGGCGGACGGTGCGGTTTTGGGCGCGGCGTTCTGGTTCATGTTGCCTGCGAATGAAACGCCGTTGGAGGCCGCGCCGCTCGACGACCTCGATGCAACGCCTGACGATAGCACCGGATAACGCATGTCGGAAGCCTCCATTACCGTACTTCTGATCGAAGACGACAGTCGCATCCGCCGCTTTGTGCAAACGTGCCTTGAAAGCGAGGCGATCCGTATGATCGAGGCAGAGTCCGGGCGCCGCGGGTTGTCTCTGGCGGCGAACGCGCGGCCCGACCTTGTCATCGTCGATTTAGGGTTACCGGACATGGATGGCGTCGATGTGATCCGGCGGCTGCGTGAGTGGTCGTCGGTGCCGGTGATCGTATTATCGGCCCGCACGCGTGAGGAGGAAAAAGTCGCCGCGCTCGATGCGGGCGCGGACGATTTTCTGACGAAGCCATTCGGCGCCGCCGAGCTGCTGGCGCGCATTCGCGCACATTTGCGGCGACACAACCGGAACGCGAGCGGTGTATCGGAAACATCGAAGGTGCGCTTTGGCGACGTGACGGTCGATCTCGAGTTGCGTGCGGTCGAACGCGCAGGAAGCGCCGTGCATCTCACGCCGATCGAGTATCGCCTGCTCGTCTTGTTGATACGGCATGCCGGCCGCGTGTTGACGCATCAGCAGTTGTTGAGGGACGTCTGGGGCCCTGCGCGCACAGATAGTGCGCACTATTTGCGCATTTACATGAGAAACCTGCGGCACAAGCTCGAGCGCGATCCCACACAGCCTCAACACATCGTCACGGAGACAGGCGTTGGTTACCGGCTCGTTGGTCTGACATGACGGCTTCTTGAATTGGCGGTCGGCTTCGATTTACTGCAAGGATCGGTTCGCGCTCCGGCATCGCGCTCACACGCACGCCCGATCCCGCGGGGCCGAAATTTCCAGCGTTATTCCAGCGCGCCCTGACACACATATTTGATCGACAGGTAGTCGTCGAGGCCATACTTCGAGCCTTCGCGGCCATAGCCCGATTCCTTCACACCGCCGAACGGTGCCGCTTCCGACGCGAGTACGCCCTCGTTGATACCGACAATACCTGCCTCGAGCAAGCGCGAGACGCGATCGATGCGGCGCATATCCTGGCTGTAAAAATACGAGGCGAGGCCGAACGGCGTATCGTTCGCGGCTTGCACGGCTTCCTGTTCCGTATCGAATGAAAACAGCGGTACCACCGGGCCGAAGGTTTCTTCGTTGAAAAGCAGCATGTTGGTTGTCGCATTGGCAAGCACCGTCGGTGCGTAGTAGTGTGGTCCGAGTTCCGTGAGGCGCTTGCCACCTGTCAGAACCCGGGCACCGTTGGCAACGGCATCGTCGACGTGGCGTGCGATTTTCTCGACGGCTCTCATGTTGATCATCGGGCCGATCTGCGAAGCAGGGTCGCTCGCGGGACCGACGCGCAATTCAGCCACCTTTGCACTCAGCAGGGTAGAAAAGCGCGCATAGACGCCGCGCTGAACGTACACGCGGTTGGGGCTGACGCACGTTTGCCCGCCGTTGCGGAACTTTGCCGCCAACAGCCCCGCCACCGCGGCGTCGAGATCGGCATCGTCGAATACGATAAACGGCGCGTTGCCGCCCAACTCCAGCGAGGCCTTCTTCAACGAGTTCGCCGATTCGCGGGCGAGGTACTTCCCGACCGGAGTCGAACCTGTGAAGGTGATCTTGCGCACGCGTCCATCCGCGAGCCATTCGCCCACCGCTTCGACGGTCGAACCGCGCGACGCCGAAATAAGATTGAGCACGCCGTCCGGCACGCCCGCTTTATGCGCAAGCATCGCCAGCGCGATGGCGGTGAGCGGCGTATCTTCCGCAGGTTTGGCCACGACAGTGCAGCCGGCGGCCAGCGCCGGCGCGATCTTGCGGGCGATCATCGCCAGCGGGAAATTCCACGGTGTGATCGCTGCCACGACACCGATCGGCTCCTTGATCGCGCTCATGCGCTTGCTGCGCTGCTGTTGCGGGATAAGATCGCCATATATCCGCGTGGCTTCGTCGGCAAACCAGGCGACGTACGAAGCACCATACGCCACCTCGCCACGGCCTTCGGCGAGCGGCTTACCCTGTTCGAGAGAGATCAGCGCGGCAAGGGCCTCTTGCTGCTCGACGATGAGCGCATGCCAGCGGTGCAGTACGGCAGCGCGTTCCTTGGGCAGCATCGCACGCCACGCCGGCAGCGCCGCGGCGGCGGCATCCGCGGCCGCGCGCGCATCGGCGGGCCCGCTATCGGGTACGTCGGCGATCGATTTCCCCGTAGCGGGATCGGTCACAGCAAAGCGCCTTCCGCTTGCGGCGGCGACCCATTGTCCATTGATGAAATTGTCGGCACGGATCAGCCCACGTGCCACCTGTTCGAGATTCGTGCTCATGCGAAGAGCACCTCCTGTTGATGATTTGCGTTCCCTGACAAGCTAATACACACCCTCGGCGCCCGATTCGGTCACCGGCGACACATGACTGAGAAAGGACCGGATTCGTTCATTGGTACTGTTCTGGAAGAACTCGGAAGGCGGAGCGCTGGCGACGATCTTCCCGCTGTCCATAAATACAACGCGATCGGCCACCGCCTTTGCGAACCCCATTTCGTGCGTGACGCACAGCATCGTCATGCCATCTCGGGCAAGCTCCAGCATCGTTTCCAAAACTTCGCGCACGAGCTCCGGATCGAGCGCGGAGGTCGGCTCGTCGAACAACATGACCTTGGGTTTCATGCAAAGCGCGCGAGCGATGGCGACTCGCTGTTGCTGACCGCCCGAAAGCTGCGCGGGATACTTGCTCTCGTGCGCGGACAATTTGACCTGCTTCAGATATTTCCTCGCAATGTTCTCCGCTTCGCGCCTGGTCAGGCCGAGCGCTTTCATCGGAGACAGCGTGCAGTTTTCGAGAACGGTCAAATGCGGGTACAGATTGAAGTGCTGAAAGACCATTCCCACGTCTTTTCGAATGACGATCTGGGATTTGGCATTGTCGGAAAGACAATGGCTATTGACGACGACTCTCCCCTTCTCATGACTTTCAAGGCCATTGATACATCTGATCAGCGTCGATTTGCCCGATCCAGATGGGCCGCAGATAACGATCCGCTCGCCTTTCGCCACCTTGAGATCGATATCGTGCAAGACCTGGGTCGAGCCGAACGACTTGCTCAAGCCTTCGATCACGATGGCGTGACCGGATTCGCTTCCGCCGTGTTTGATGGATTCGTTCACAGTGCCCCCTCTATCTTGCCGGTGCCTTCGAGAACAGCCGGACAGACGACTTTCTCTCCGTTTTCGATCCGTGCTGCCTGTTGAGACGATGCTCGACCACCTCGACCAGCTTCGCGGCCGGATAACTGAGCATGAAATAGATTCCAGCGACGATGGCGAATATTTCGAAGTGCCGGAATGTGGACGACGCAAGAATCTGGCCGGTGAACATCAGGTCCTTCATCGTGATCACCGACACCAACGCCGAATCCTTGAATATGGAAACGAAGAAGTTGCCGATCGGCGGCGTGACGATTCTCAGCGCTTGAGGAATGACGATATATGTCATGAGCTGACGCCGCGTCAGGGCGAGCGAGACTGCGGCTTCCGTTTGTCCTTTCGGAACCGCGGCGATTCCAGCACGAAAGACTTCGGCCATGTAGGCGCTGTAGTTCAAGCTGAGCCCCAACACCCCGGCCTGAAAAGGCGTCAACACGATATTCGCGTATGGCAGGACGTAGTAGATAAAGAAAAGCTGCAACAGCAGCGGTGTTCCACGCACGAACTGAACGTAGCCGGCCGCCATGAATCGAACGGGCCAAAGCCGCGAGATGCGGGCCAAGCCGATTGCCAGTCCCGCACAAAGGGCAATCAGATATGACACGATCGAAACCTCGATCGTCACCGCCGCGCCCTGTAATAGCGGGGGCAACAGGCTCAAAAAGTCAATGGTCGAAAACATGGCGACTCGTCAGACATGGTGTAAGGACGTGCACAAAAATCGGAGCATCGGGCCGGTTAGTTGGCGTCCGCGCCCAACCCGTGGTTCTGGAGAATTTGCTTCACCTGCCCCGAGTACTGCAGCCACTCGAGCGCGCGGGAAAACGCTTCGTTCAGTTGCTGATCTTGTTGCTTGAAAATGTACCGGCTGTAGTTCGCTGGAACCTTGACGGCACGCGGCTGATAGTCTTTGACGATCTCGACGGGCCACTGAGGGTGGTCCTTGATGAGCGACGCCACCACGGGCAAGTCGTACACGCCGCCATCGAGACGACCGCTCGCGACGTCCTCGACCAGCGTTTCGGCGTCCTTGTAACCCTTGTACTGAACGCCGTTCGCCTTTTGAATCCATTCGGTGTAATTGGTACCCAGAATGCTGCCGACAGACTTCCCTTTCATATCGGCGATATCCTTCGCGTTGATCTTGCTGCCTTTCTTCACGACCAACGTTTCCGCGTAGTAATACGTGGGGAAGCTGAAGGAGACGAGCTTCGCGCGTTCGGGCGTGAAATGGATCGAATCGCCGACCATGTCGAACCGGCCTGACAAGACGCCCGGTACGAGACCGTCGAAGGGCACCGTCTGGACTGTGACTTTCTTGATGTTCAACAATTTCGCGGCGGCCTGGATGATATCGGCGTCGATTCCGCTGAAGGCTCCGGTTTTGGCGTCGAGATACGAATAGGGCCAATCGTTCGATGTACCGATGATCAATTCACCGCGCTTCTGGACTCTTTCGAGCGATCCGTCGCTCGCGGCGAGCTTGGGAAGGCTGAAGCCATTGCCGTTGCCGACGCTCGCCGCTGGCACATCAGCGCTCAAACCTGCAAAGAGCACGATGAGGCACGCGCGAGCTGCGCCGATGACACGGCGCCGCCGGGTCGTGTTGGTTCGATGGTCTTTCATTGCGTCTCCTCCTGATATCTGATGCCACGAAGCAGCCCGAATCACTTCGTTGCCCCGCGGTCGGATTGCCTTACGTAGATTGGATTGGTCAAGTTCGGCCGTAGCGGTGCGTCGGATCAGGACGCGGTCTCGCGGATCACCTTGCGCATGGTCTCGATCATTTGAACGAGTTCGCTTTCTTTTGCGAAGAACGGTGGAGCGAGCGTTGCGTTATCGCCGGTCCACCGCGCATAGAACCCGCGATCGAGCAATGTCTCGGTAATCCGGTAGCCGCGCAAGGTCGGCTTGCCTTCGATCGGAGCGAATTCGATCCCTGCGGCAAGGCCTATGTTGCGCACATCGACGACATTCGGTTCTCCGCGCAACGAGTGCACGAGTTCTTCGAAAATCTTCTCGAGCGATCTCGCGCGTTCGGGCACGCCCTCCTCTTCGAAGACGTCCAGCGCCGCCATGGCGGCAGCGACAGGCACGGGATGAGCCGAATAGGTGTACCCATGGAAGATATTGTTCAAGTGTTCCGGTGTGCTCATGAACGTGTTGAAAATCTCGTCGGTCATGATCACGCCGCCGAGCGGCTGTGTTCCGTTCGTCACGGTTTTTGCGAACGTGATCATGTCGGGCTTCACGTTGAACCGCTGCGCCGCGAAGTTTTCGCCCATGCGGCCGAAACCGCAGATCACCTCATCGAAGATCAGCAGGATGCCGTGCTCGGTACAAATGCGCCGGAGCGCTTCCAGATAGCCGACAGGCGGCACGAGTACCCCGGTCGAGCCGGCCATCGGCTCGACGATGACCGCCGCGATGGACGAGGCATCGTGCAGTGCCACGAGCCGCTCGAGTTCCTGTGCGAGGTGCGCGCCCCACGCGGGCTGTCCTTTTGAAAAGGCCATGTCCGGGAGGCTGTGCGTATGAGGAAGGTGATCGACGCCCGGTAGCATCAGCGTTGCGAACATTTTGCGATTCGCAACCATGCCGCCTACTGAAATTCCGCCGAAGCCCACGCCGTGGTATCCGCGCTCCCGACCAACGATTCGAAAGCGGGTAGCGTCGCCATTGATCCGATGAAAGCCAACCGCGATTTTCAGTGCAGTGTCGACCGCATCGGAGCCACCTGTCGTGAAGAAAACATGGTTCAACGGCTCGGGAGCCATGTTTGCGATTCGCTCTGCCAGGCGAAACGCAGTCGGATGCGACATGTTGAACGCGGCAACATAGTCGAGCTTGCGCATCTGGCGGCTTACCGCCTCTGCGATTTTGGGATGGCAGTGTCCCATGCCGGAACACCACAACCCCGAGAAGCCGTCGAACACCTGCTCTCCGTTAGCGCCAAAAAGGTAATTCCCTTCAGCGCGCTCGAACAGGCGCGGTCGACGTTTGAACAGGACATTGGGCGTAAAACCCATGAAGTAGGCGTCCAAATCGACGCCACTTTCGCGCGTGATATCTGTAAGATCCATGAAGCCTCCTGGCATGAACCGGCTTGAAATGCCGGTCGGCGATGAGCGCTTACAGTACGCGTACCCGCGGCGAACTTATAAGTCCAATTCAAATTGGTTGGTAGGTCCAATGGCTGACTCGTTGCTTGCCGATTTCCTCATCGGCCGTCTCCGTCGGGACGGTGCGGTGCCGCTGCAGATCCAGATCGCAAGCGCCATTCGCGATGCCGTATGTGACGGTACGCTGAAGCGTTCGGCGCGTTTGCCTTCGTCTCGAACGCTCGCGTTGGCACTCGGCGTTTCGCGTATTACCGTGGTAATGGCATATGACAGGTTGTTGGCCGACGGTTATCTCCGTACCGATTCGACGAGTGGCACGTTCGTCTCCGACACGTTGCCGCACGCCACGAATTCGGCGCCGCGGGGGCTAGCTGAGCGAACGCTCTCCGAGCGCGGCAAGCAACTGATCCGCGCCCCCGCTGGGATTCACGAGCGCAAGGGCGCGTTCGTGCCCGGCGTGTGCGACACGAATTGCTTTCCCGATCAGATCTGGAGGCGAATTCAGAACCGTTATCTGGGGGAGCGCCATACGGATCTCATGGGCTACTCCAACCCGGGCGGCTATCTCCCGTTGCGCCGCGCGCTGTCGGAATATTTACGGGTATCGCGTGCCGTTCGCGCTTCCCCCGAACAGATCATCGTCACAATGGGAAGTAATCAATCGATCGATCTTTGTTCGCGCATTCTGGCCGACCCTGGCGAGCTGGCCTATGTGGAGAATCCCTGCCACTGGGCAACACCGATCGTCTTGCGCGCGAACGGCCTCGAAGTCGAAGCGGTTACGGTCGACAACGACGGTATGGACGTCGAGCGATGCTCACGCCCGGGCCGGCTCGTCGTCACCACGCCGTCACACCAGTTTCCGATGGGTGTGACTCTGTCGAATGAACGCAGGGCCGCTTTGCATGCAGTTGCTGAGCAATGGGATGCGTTCGTGCTCGAGGACGACTACGACAGCGAATTCCGATACGACCAACGTCCCCTTGCCTCGCTTCAAGGCAGCGACGAAAACGGCCGTGTCATTTTGATGGGAACCTTCAGCAAGGTGATGTACCCCGGCATGCGTTTGAGCTACATCGTAGTCCCGCCGGATTTCGTCGACGCCTTTGCCGCGGCTTCGTTGCGCTTATACCGTCCAGGGCACCTGTGCCTGCAGGCGGCAATGGCAGACTTCATTGCCGATGGTCATTTCTCCAGGCATATCCGGCGAATGCGCGACATTTACGGGGCGCGGCAATCGGAATTGCTTGGATGTCTCGATAGGTGTTTTGGCGACAGCCTGGAAACATCGAGAAACGCCGCCGGTCTCCATATGACGATCCGGCTTGGCGGGCTGACCGACTTCGATACAGCCGTGTCGAGGTCTATCGAGCAAGGAATTTACCTTCGCCGACTACACACGTTCAATCAAGGCGATCCCCGCTTCCGGGACGGCTTTCTGCTGGGGTTCGGAGCGCTCGACGTCGACGCGATCCGCCCCGCGGTCGACGCTTTCGCGGCTATCGTCGAGCGCATCGTGACATCGAGCGTGCAAGATGCGCCATGATACGCGCCCGGCGCTGCAAGCCGGTGCTTCAGCGCTGCGGGGCACCATGGCCAATCAATGACTGATTTTCTCCAGCGCGAGCCCGCGCGTCGCCGGCCCCAACGAAATCGCCGCGATCCCGACCAGCATCGACGTTCCGATGAACGCGGCGACCCCGGGCACGCCATAACCGTGCAGCAAAATGCCGATCGCGAGCCCCGCGAACGCCGCCGCCAGACGGCTCCACGAATAAACGAAGCCGATCGCACGCGCCCGCATCCGTGTCGGATATAGCTCGGCCTGGTAGCCGTGATAAGCGAACGACATCACGTTCGATGCCAACGTGAACAGCACGCCGAGCGCGATCAGCAGCCCCGGAGCCGATGCTTGCGAGAACAGCACGATCACGACGCCCATCGTCGCAAGGCTCGCCACGATTTGCGTCTTGCGTTCGAACTTGTCGGCAAACCACACTCCTAGCAACGGCCCGAACGGATTGGCGATCGCGATCACGAACGCATAGGCAAGGCTCGAGGTCACATGCACGCCTCGGCTCACCAACAAGGTCGGTACCCAGGCGGCGAATCCATAGAAGCCTATCACCTGCGCCATATTGAAGATCGACATGATCAACGTGCGTCTCCTGTAGGGGGGCCGCAGCGCTTCGATAAGCGATCCACGCCCTTCCTTCTCGGGCTGAACCGGTTGCGGAGCGCTTAGCACGATGCGTTTTTCGGCCGCGACACGGCGTTCGATGTCCGCGACGATCCGCTCGGCTTCGTCGATGCGCTGATGGCGCGCCAGCCACCGCGGGCTCTCGGGGATGTTCCGCCGCAGGAACCAGACCGCTACGGCGCCAAGCGAGCCGATCAGAACGACGACGCGCCAGTAATCGAGCCCAAGCGGCCGCGTATCCTTCAGGGCGAACGCGAGAAACGCAACCAGCGGCACGGCCGAGAACGTGATGACCTGATTCACCGCATAAGCACGGCCGCGCTCGCGGCTTGGAATCAGCTCGGAGATATAGGTGTCGATGGTGACCAGTTCGATGCCGAGTCCGACACCGGCCGCGAGGCGCCAGACGTTGAGCCAAAGACCCGTCGTCTGGAACGCCATGATCGTCGTGCAGACGACATACCAGACGAGCGACCAGGTGAAGACCATCCGTCGCCCGCACCGGTCGGCGACTTGTCCGAACGCCAACGCGCCTACCCAGAGCCCCATGAAGGTCGAAAAGACGAACGTCCCGAAGCCGGCGACCTTCAGTGGCCCAAGCGCGGAAAAGAACCCTAGCGAGTCAGGCGTGAAAAGCCCCGAACGGATCATTCCTGGTGCGACGTAGCCCGTAAAGAACAAGTCATAGAATTCGAAAACCCCGCCAAGCGAGATCAGGATCACCATCGTCCAGACGGTGCGCGACGGTGGCAGGCGGTCGAAGCGCGCGGCAATCTCCGCGGACTTCTGATTGGATAACATAGCTTCTCTTTTCATGTCTCCTCCTATTGGGGCGGGCAATCCCGATATCGATCGGATATCGCCCTTACTGTTTCGTCCGAACTTACATAGCGTCGATACACCAGCCGGCTGCTAATGACCGATGCCACGCTCGAGTGCGCGCTGCAGGATTGCGTCATAGTCCGCAGGCCTCGCATGTAGCGCGAGGCGTCGTCCCGCCTTGACGAGCTGGCTCGGCCTGTCGTGCCCAAGCAATTCGGGAAGCCGCCGCGAGATCGCGAGCAACGCATCGAGATCGACACCGGTGTCGTACGCCATGAGCTCCAGCGCATGCACGATCTCTTCGCTGCAGACGTTGCCGCTTGCGCCCGGTGCGTACGGGCAGCCACCGATTCCGCCCAGCGACGCATCGAAGCGCGTCGCCCCAGAATCGATTGCGGCGAGCACATTGGCGAGCCCCAAGCCGCGCGTGTTATGGAAATGCAGGGTGAGCTCGGCGGCCGGCCAGCGAGCAGCGAATACCTGCGTCAACGCCGCGACCTGTCCCGGATAGGCCATGCCTGTCGTATCGCAAAGCGTCACGCCGCGCGCGTGCGCTTGCTCGATGAAGCGTTGCGACCAATCGAGCACCGTCTCAGCGGCCACATCGCCTTCCATCGGGCAGCCGAAGGCGCAGGACAGCGAAACGTTGACGGCCACGGCGGCCGAATGCGCGAGACGCGCGACCTCGAGAAGACCATGCCACGATTGTTCGCGTGTCATGCGCAGGTTGGAAAGGTTGTGACTTTCGCTTGCCGACATGACCAGGTTCAATTCATCGGCCCGAGCGTCGATCGCGCGTTCCGCACCGCGCACGTTCGGCACCAGTGCCGCATATGCGACGCCGGGACGGCGCGCAATGCCGCGCAACACAGCCTCGGCGTCGCGAAGCGCGGGAATGGCCCGTGGCGAAACGAACGCCGTCACCTCGATCTTGGCGACACCCGTCAGCGAAAGCGCGTCGATCAACGCGATTTTCTCGTCGGTCGGCACGAAGCTGCATTCGGACTGCAGACCGTCGCGCGGCGCGACCTCGTGCAGGTGGATTCGTCGTTGATTTCCGTACCAGTTCCTCATGCGATGACTCCCTTGTCGCGCAGCATGCGAATCGTCGCATCGGTGTGCCCGAACTCTCTCAATACCGATTCCGTATCGTCACCGAGCCGCGGCGCGCTCGAGCGGATCGTGCCCGGCGTGGCCGTCAGTTTCGGCACGATGCCGGGCACGTCGAGTTCGTCGCCGTCGCGCGTGGTCTGTCGCACGATCATGTCGCGTGCACGATAGTGCGGATCTTCAAAAATGTCCTTGGCCGAATAAATCTTGCCGGCGGGCACGTGCGCGGCCGATAGCGTGTCGAGCACCTGCTTCGCATCCCGCGGTGCTGTCCACGCGCCGATCGCCTCGTCGAGTTCGTCGACCCGCGCAACGCGCCCCGCGTTGTTCGCAAGCGCGGGATCGGCGGCCAGATCGTCTCGGCCGATCACGCTCATCAGGCGCCGGAAAATGCTGTCGCCATTGCCGGCGATGAGCACATATCCATCGGCGCAGCGATAGGCGTTCGAAGGCGCAATGCCGGGTAACGCGCTGCCCGCGGCTTCACGTACTGCGCCGAATGCGCTGTATTCGGGAATGAGGCTTTCCATCACGTTGAATACGGCTTCGTGCAACGCGACGTCGATCACCTGCCCTTTGCCGCCGCGAGCGTCGCGATGGTAAAGCGCCATCAGCACGCCAATCACCCCGTGCAGTGCCGCCAGTGTGTCGCCGATGGAGATGCCGCAACGCACTGGCACGCGGCCGGATTCGCCAGTGAGATGCCGCAGTCCGCCCATCGCTTCGCCAATCGATCCGAAGCCGGGCAGATCCCGGTACGGCCCGCTCTGGCCATACCCCGAGATTCTCAGCATGATGAGACGCGGGTTGATTTCGCAAAGTTGCTCGTAACCCATGCCCCACGCTTCGAGGGTGCCGGGTCGGAAGTTTTCGATGAGCACGTCGGCTTGCGCAATGAGCGCGCGTGCCACCTCCTGCCCTTGCGTGCTGCGTAAATCGAGCGCGATGGAGCGCTTGTTGCGCGATTGCACCTGCCACCAGACCGATGTACCGTCTTTCATCAGGCGCCAGTTGCGCAATGGATCGCCGGTGCCGGGCGGTTCGATCTTGATGACATCGGCGCCGAATTCGCCGAATGTCTTACCGGCGAACGGGCCAGCAATCAATTGCCCCATTTCGATGACGCGTATGCCATCGAGCGCCATTGGCGAAATGGAATTCGATGCTTGAGCGCTCATTGGTCTTGTCTCCCTGGAGTCATGACGAACCCGATGACAGGCGATTATGAGAATCGACGGCATTCGGCGGAATGTCACAGTCGCGCATTCAGCTTTCGCGGAACGCGAAAGCTGACGCAGGGTCTTCCCTAGGAGGTGTCGGGCGACCAAAAGCGATGCTGCATAATGCTCGGCACGGTACACGGCCCTGCCGACTTACGCCCGATCATGAATCTGCATCGCCTGGATCTCGTCTCGCTGTCGCTGTTCAACCTCGTGGTGCGCAGTGGCAGCATCAGCAAGGGCGCCGCGCTGACGCATCTCGCGGTGGGCGCGGCAAGCAAGCGAATCGCGGACCTCGAAGCTGCACTCGGTGTCGCGCTGTTCGAGCGTCATTCGCGCGGCATCGTATTGACCGCGGCTGGCACCGCATTGCAACGGCACGCGCAACGCATTCTCAGCGATGTCGATGTCTTGAATGCGGATTTGTCCGACTATGCGGCCGGCGTCGTCGGCGTCGTGCGATTGTGGGCCAATACTTCGGCGATCACGCAGTTTCTGCCGGCCGACATCGCGGCTTTCACCGCGGCCAATCCGCAGATTCGTATCGAACTCGAGGAGCAAAACAGCGACCGCGTGGCGATGGCGGTCGTCGACGGGGAAGCGGATTTCGGCATTCTCGCGGAATCGACGCCGATGCTCGGCTTGCAGACCCTCCCCTACAGGCGCGATCAGTTGGTGCTCGTCGTGCCGAACGGTCATGCACTTGCAGTGCGCCGCTCGATTTCCTTCGACGAAGCACTCGAATACGACTTCGTCGGCCTGTCACGAGGCACTTCGCTGGCCAAACGACTCGAACTCGCCACGGCATCGACGGGTAGACGGCTGAAGCTGCGTATCCGTGTACGCAGCTTCGACGCGATGTGCATGATGGTGGCGGCGGGCCTGGGCATCGCGGTGTTGCCAGCGGCAGCGGTGCGTCCTTACTTGCGTTCGATGGGGTTGCGCAAGATCGAGTTGGTCGACGACTGGGCGCATCGCGCGCTGCTCATCTGCGCGCGGGACCTGGGCGCATTGCCGAAGCCGGCGCGGCTGTTGGTGACTCATTTGACGGGGCCTTGCTGTCAGGGGCGGCATATCCTCGAGTAGTGCCGGAACAGCGACGATCAGTATGCGATACGGGGCCGCCCGATGCCGGCCCCGCAATTCCATCAGCGTCCGTAGAACGCGGAGCAATGCGGCCCTACTGCGCACGGCCGCGATTCATTCATGCCGGAATCGGTCGGCGCGCCGGCCTCCGATTTTCCTGCCGCGACGCCGCCCATCGATTCGCTACCCTGCTCACCCGACGCGGTACTTTTCGAGGTATCGTCGGTCATCCCTTTCATCGGTGCGTTGGACTGCGCGAGCTCGAGATGACGCTGATCGACCACGCGTTGCGCCGCCTGCAAGTTGTCGGGATAGTGATACCAATCGCGCGGGTTGTAGCCCGCGCCGACAAGCTCATCGAGCTGTGCCCGCACGCTGGCACGCGTGATTTGAGCATGCGATGCGTCGGTACTTTGTGCCATGGCCGGCAATGCAAAGACGGCCGCGCCGAGCGCGAGCATCGGGACGACGAGCGCGCAACGCAGCGGCGCGCCGGGAAATGAATGCTTCATGATTGGACTCCGGTCGTCGCGATGGCGACGACATGCGATGGATCATCGTGGTCCTTCTCGTCTTCGATCGGGCCACGACCGGCAGTGAGTCGAAAGGTCGGCAAATCACGTCCGCCGCCATCGGCAACCGTGATATTGGGGTTGACTGCGCTGCTTGCTTGTTAATTCGCCGGCTCGGGGATGGCGGTTACAGCAACGCCGTGAAAAATCCGGCGGCCACCCCGGGACGTTTACTGCCGCGGTGGAGACATGAGTGCTAACAGACGGTTGCCACGGGTGCATGCCGTGTCGCATGCCATTGCCGCAGCACCGCCAGGTCGACATATCGCCGTGCCGTATCGCGCAGCGGCTCAGGCACGGGATAGTCCGGCTCGCCGAGATGCGAAAGCACCGCCAAGACATCGTCGAACCGATGGTGGCGTGTATACGCTGTCGGCGTAATCACGGTGGGTATCCCGGCGGCGGCTGCTGCGCGCGCCCCGTTTTCGGAGTCTTCGAATGCAATACATTGGCCGGGCTCCAACCGCAGCGTATGGAGTACCGCCAGATAGACATCGGGAGCAGGTTTTTTCACGGCCGTAGTCGAAGCATCGCCTATGACCGCGAAGCGTTTGCGCCAATCCGAGCCGAACGGTGTGGCGAGCAACGCGTCGATATTGGCAGGCGTTGTCGTCGTGGCAATGGCGGTGGGTATGCCCGCCGCATTCGCCTGCTCGATCAGGCGCGCGATGCCGGGACGCAGCGGCAAGGCTCCCGCGCCGACGCGCTTCGCGTAGTGTTGCGTTTTGAGCGAGTGCAGGGCCGCCACGGTTTCCGCCGCCTTGGCGCCATTGGCCTCTTCCGGCTCGATGCAGCGCCAGTACCGATGAATGCGCTCCTTGCCGCCAGCCACGTCGAGCAGGCGCGTATAAAGCGCTTCATCCCAATACCAATCGAGGCCGGCCTCAGCAAACGCGGCATTGAACGCGTTGCGGTGAGCGCCCTCGGTGTCGGCAAGCGTGCCGTCGACATCGAAAATCAAGGCTTCCATGCGCGTCTCCTGTCATAGGCCGGCCGAACGAATGCAGCCAAGCATAGACAGCTAAGCACTTATGGGAAATTCACGATTTCTTTGGGCGTTGATAAGCGAGCGTGAATGAGAACCACGAGCTGCCACCGCGTCTCTGTTTTCTGCGGGCGGGGGGCAGTAGCTTCCCCATCCGCCTGGGGACTGATTTTTTAGCTCTTTGCAAGGCCCTCCACGAACCGGCGCTATGCTCGATCGCCGATGTTCAAACTCTCTCGCACTTCCCGATTTATAGTAAAATGGCCATCCACTCAATAGTAGATAATCTCCAAGCGCTTCATCGGCGGCCTCTGACCGTCACTCGCCGAACATGCGGAGATCCATACATGGCAACGGAAACCATCGATCAAAAGACGCTTATGCAGCTCGTGGAAGCCGGCGCAGTGCGCGCGGCGCATGTTGTCGGGCATGGCCGCGGTTGGACGATCGCGGCGGAGTATGGAGCAACTGAGCGCTTCCTGGCGGCCAAGCGCGGCGACGTGCGCGTGTTTCGCAAGCTCGAAACGCTAGTTAGCTTTTTGCGTGACATGGGTATCAGCCGGTTCGACGTGGACGCTGCCGGCTACGATCCGCAGGCTCCCGAGCGCGTTACGCGGCCCGACCGTTCGGCTGCGTTGAAGGAGGCGCATGCCGCACGCGCCTATGGGAAATGGTTCCGCGAGCGGGTGCAAGAGGCGCTCGATGACCCACGCTCGAATGTGGCACACGCGCAAGTCCAACAGGAAATGAGCGAGAAGAAAGCGGCGCTGCGCAAACGGCTCGCGCGTGCCGGGGCTAAATCTTGATCGTGGAGTGGCGCCCAAAGGCGCGCGAGGATCGCCATGACCTTTTCGACTACATCGCTCAGCAAAACCCAACGGCAGCGCTCGAGCTGGACGACCGGATAGAGGTACAAACCGATGCTCTGCCCCAGCACCCCGAACTGTACAAACCTGGACGGGTGCGTGGTACCCGTGAAATGATCCTGACGCCCAACTATGTACTGGTCTACCGGATCAAGAAACAGGCCGGCGCGATCGAGATCGTGCGCATTATCGGCGCGCGGCAAGACTACCCGCAAGAATCGCGCAAATAATGGTGCGGATCGGCGCGTTGCCATCGTTGAAACGCCACCACCTCCGCCGCGCTAGCGATCGATCCTCGCCAACACTGCCTCGACGACACGATCGCAGTGCTCCCCTCCGAACGAATACGCCTCCCCCTCCGCAACGTCGAGCGCTCGCGCCAGCGATTCGCGCAGCATGCTGCGCGCGCGGAAGTGGCGCGAGCGTACGGTTGCCTCGGGAATACCGAGGTGTTGCGCGGTCTCCTCGACGCTGAGCTCCTCCACACAGCGCAGCACGAACACGACGCGGTACGCCTGCGGCAACGCGTCGAGCTTACGCTCCAACAGTGCGCGGACCTCGCTGCGTTGCAATGCATCGTCAGGGGCATCGGCGCCATTCATGTCGGCCATGTCGTGCTCCGTTCCGTCACTATCCGTGAGGCTGAACATCGGTGCCACGTTATTGCGGCGCGCCTGGCGCCGCTGCCGCCCCAGGCACTCGTTGATCACTAGCCGCGACAGCCAAGTAGCAAGCGACGCCTGCGCGCGATACGTCGCGATGGCCTTATATGCAGCCAAGTAGGCGTCCTGCAACGCATCTTCGGCTTCCGAATCGTCTCGTAACATCGCACGCGCGAGCCGGTAAAGCCGCCGATTGTGTTGCCGCATCATGCGCACGAACGCCGTTCGATCGCCGGAGGCGATCAACCGTGCGAGCGTGGCATCGTCCTCCTGCACGAACGCCTGCGTCAAGACCGCTTCATCTTCATTTCGTATTGCGCCGACCATTGCCTTTCTCCACGACGAGGGTCGCATTCATTGTCGGATGCAGCGTGCACCGATAAGGATAGCTGCCTGGCGCCCGTACGACATAGCGCCACGAATGGCCCGGTGCGATCGTGTGTGAATCGAAGCGGCCTGCGGCGGTGGCCGTATGAGCGACAAGATCCTTGTTGACCCACACGATTTCATCACCCGCCTCAGCCGTGACCGACGCGGGCGAGAACTGCATGCCCTCGATCGTCACGATGTGTTTGGCGGCCCGCGCTGCTTGCGGGCCAAGCAAGGCGCAGACAAATGCGGCGGCGCACATTGCCGCTCGTGCACCGAAAGCGCTCGAGGACATGTTATTCCCCTTTGCTTCCGAGCTCGCTCTGAAGGTGTTTGGCGTGCTCGAGGTGAGCGACAAAGGCCGGCCGGACTTTGACGAGCAGTGCTTTCAGCTCGGCGTTTTGCGCGTCGGGAATGAGTGTCTTGTCGAGCGCGTCGAGCACCGCCTCGTGATAGGTCACCTCGTGATCGACATAAGCTTTGTCGAATGCCGCGCCTTTCAGAGTCTTCAGTTTTGCGAGGTTCTCGTCTCCACCTTGTTTGAGCGCCTGGCTCGTGGAATTGTCCTCGGGCGTTACATTAAGTTTATGGACGAGATCGACCGCCGATCGATTGACACTGGTGTGGTCGGTCACCATCAGGTGAGCAAAGCTTTTGACGTCCTTGTCATGGCTTCGCGCGCCGGCCAATTTGCCGGCATCGATATCGACCTGGTTTGCCGTCACGACGATGGCGGCGATCTGCGGATCGGTGGGCGCTACAGCGGCTTGCTGGGCGCGCGCGTCGATCGCGAGCAGCGAGAAAAATGCGAGAGTGGCGGCTGCGCATAGGGTGTGCTTCATCTCGGGTCTCCGGGTTGAGGAATGAACGGCGCCCGGCTCAATGAGAAAAGCCGGTGTGCCGTCCATGCGCCGATAGATGTCGCGTCCTATCGGCGCGTTCCCGTTTTTTTCGGGTCGACCCTTGCCGCCTCTCGGCGGCAGCGTGCGTTACGGCCTGGCGATGTGCCAGACGCCTTTGACCCCATCCCCGTTCTTGTCGCCAGGCTTCGAGTCCTTCGAGAAGCGATAGAGCCGGTGGCCCTGGTAGGCCCATTGTTGCTTGCCATCCGCCGTCTTCACGAGCGTCCAGTTGCCACTCGCTTTGTCGTAGTCGTCCGCTTTGGCCACGGGCCAGATCGTGGCGCACTGGTCTTTGCATGCGCTCGCCCCGTCTGCCGCCTTCGCGTCCGCGTCGAATGTATAAAGCGTCATGCCGTCTTCGTCGACGAGCATGCCGTTGGCTGTTTTCGGTTGTTCGGCCATGGCGGCAACGGGAATCGCGCATGCCACAGCGGCAATGCACGCGAGGGATTTGATCATGTTTTTTCTCCGGTCGATCGCAAAGCGGGTGAATGGAATCGGCGAGCGTACGCACACGTCATGCGCAGGCAGACGCCTGCAATCCATGCGATAAACGGATTCGATGGCCTTGCTATTCCACGAATGGCGAATTTCCTTCGCTCATTGCCACGATTCGGGCTTACCGCCGAGCGCGCTGCAGACATCGATAGCGATCGCGCGCAACTTTGCTTCGGATATCGGTCCCGACAACGCGTAGCCCAGATGGGCGCTAACCCAATAGAACGTCCGGCGGTCGCCGTCGCGCAGCAGCCTGAAGGCCGTTTCGTCAGTGGGAATGCGTGCGACGTAGAGCGTGAGGCGAGCTCCCGAGGCGCTCTCGTACATGAACTGCGCAGCCGGACCGGCTTCGCCGGGCAAGAGGCGCCCGCCGACGAGCGAGTAGCCATATTCGCGCAGCGAGGGTACGGAGAGCGGCCTGCCGAGCCGTTTCGAGAGCCAGTTCATCAGATGCGTTTCGTCGGCCGCGCCGACCTCGACGGGGTGACGGACTTCCGGCGCATAAACGGCATAGGCGATGTCGGCGCGACGGGCGAACGTTGCCGGCTCCTGATGCCCCCGCAGCCCCTCGGGCACGAACGTACCCGCCACGACGCCAATGGCGATCCCCGCGGCCAGCCAGCCCGCGGCGAGCGCCATGCGGCGGGGCCATGCGGTGCGCGCACGTAGCACGATCACCGGCGCGGCAGCCTCGTCCGGCTGGTTGCACAGCGCCCGCAGCGCGGTTTTCTGCGCTCGCCATGCGGCCACGCGAGCCTTTGCCTGCGGATCGTGCTCCAGTGCGGCGAGCACCGCCGCGCGCTGCGTTTCGTTCAATTCCCCGTCGACGAACGCACCGAGCATCTGCGAATCGATGCCCCTTTCCCCTGCCTGGCCCGGCTTGTCCGTTTCCCGCCCGGAATCGCGATGGTCGTCGTTCATGGCTTGTTTCTCACAACTTTGAGCGGTGCCGGCTTATGCACCGGCCCCACATCGAGCAGCATCCGCATGTGCTCGCGCGCACGCGAAAGCCGCGACATGATGGTGCCGATCGGCACGTCCAAAACGTTCGACGCCTCCTGATACGTCAGCTCTTCCACACCGACGAGCAAGATCACTTCTCTTTGCTCCATCGAAAGGTGATAGAGCGCTTGCTGGACATCGCGCAGTACGAGACCGTCCACCTCGCCGCGCGGCGCTTCGAGGCCGCGCCAGGGCGCGCTTTCGTCGTCCATCGCGATCTCGCGCCGCGCGCGCAACTGATCGATGTACAGGTTTCGCAGGATCGTGAAGAGCCACGCGCGCAAGTTGCTGCCCGGCTCGAACGCCTTGCGGCGAACGAGCGCGCGTTCGGCCGCGTCTTGCACCAGATCGTCGGCCCACGCGGCATCGCCCGTCAACGCGCGCGCGTAGCGGCGCAGTTGCGGCAGTTTGCCGATGACGTCGGCTTCGAAGCTCACGCGTCCGGTACCGCGTGTTGTGCGATCTTCACGGCGTGCGCGGGCAATCAATAGCCGCCGCTACCGCTGCCGCCCGAGCTCGACGATCCGCTCGAACTCATCGAACCGTCGGTAGTCGAGCATGCGGTGGCCGACAACGACGCCAGCGCCAGAACGAGCATCGTGAAGACGGCGGGAAGGAATTGACGGATTTTCATCTCGGGCTCCTGTTCAGAGGGTAACGGTTCGCGCTCGGCTCATACCGGCGGGAGGACGATCGAACGGCGAGCGACCGAGGCGGCGTGTATCCACGATTGCGGCACGATTGCGACTCGATCACCTTCCTTCTAACGGACGCGCACCCCCGATTATTCCCTGAACGCTTCATTTTTTCGATAAATGGTGCTTTGCCCCATGCTATGCTGCGAACACCTCCGCGGCTACGCTGATCGCGTGAGTTCGCATCGCGCGGTCAGCGCCCCGCATTCAACAGACCATGGACTATCGGCATCTCAAGAATCGCAAGAGCATGCACGCTCGGATCGTGCAGGAACTCGGCATCGAGATCGTCAGCGGCAAATTTGCGCCCGGCGAACGTTTGCCCCCCGAGCCCAGCCTTTGCGAAGCCTATGGCGTGAGCCGGCCGGTTCTGCGCGAAGCCACCCGAGTGCTTGTCGCCAAGGGGCTGGTGGTATCGAAGCCGCGCGTGGGCAGTGTGGTGCGCCCTCGCGAAGAATGGCACATGCTCGATCCCGACGTACTCTTCTGGACGATCAGCAGCACGCCCGAGGGCGATTTCTTTCGATCGCTGCTGACCGTGCGCCGGATTATCGAGCCGGCCGCGGCCGCGCTGGCGGCCACCGAAAGCACAGAAGCGGATCTGGCGCGCATTCGCCGGGCCTTCGAGCAGATGGCGAACGCGGAAACGGCATCGGCATTGCTCGATCCCGATCTCGAATTCCATCGCGCGATCATGGCGGCAACGCATAACGACATGCTCGCCTTCATCGGCAACATGATGTCGCTCGCGCTTTCCGAATCCATCAAGCTGACGAGCCGCCACCCCGACACGCACGCGCTGTCGCTGCCGCGTCACAAGGCCATTCTGACGGCGATCGAAAACCGCGACCCGCTCGGCGCGCGGCAGGCGAGTCTCGTGCAGCTCGAAAACGCCCGCGCCGACGCCGAGACGATTCTCGAAGTGGCTACCCGCAACGCGCGCTGAACGCTGAACGCGGGCAGGACGCTGATAAAAAAGCCGGCACAAACAACGTTCATTGTTTGTGCCGGTCAACCCTCAACAACAGCTCGGTTCAATGCCGCCCGCGGTTTCAGTGCGAATGCGGCGGGACTTCGGCACCCCGGCAACCCACCAGGAAATCGAAGTCGCATCCTTCGTCGGCCTGCAATACGTGATCGACATAGAGATTGCGATAGCCGCTGGCATCGGCGGGCGACGCACGATGCGTTTCGCTCCACTCGGCAAGCCGCGCCGTCATCTCGGTCGCATCGATATCGAGATGCAGGCGGCCCGCCTCGCAATCGAGTTCGATCCAGTCGCCGTTGCGCACGATGGCAAGCGGGCCGCCCGCGCGCGCCTCGGGTGCCACGTGCAAAACTACGGTGCCATAGGCCGTGCCGCTCATGCGTGCATCGGATATCCGCACCATATCGGTTACGCCCTGCGCGAGGAGTTTCGGCGGCAGGCCCATGTTGCCGACCTCGGCCATGCCCGGATAACCCTTCGGCCCACAGTTCTTCATGACGAGAATCGAGTCGGCCGTGACATCGAGATCGGGGTCGCCGATGCGCGCCTTGTAATCGTCGAAATTCTCGAAAACGACAGCGCGGCCGCGATGACGCAGCAGCGAAGGCGTAGCGGCCGAGGGTTTGAGCACCGCGCCGCGCGGCGCGAGGTTGTCTCGCAGCACACACAGGCCGCCCTCCGCGAGCGCCCCGGAGGCCTACCCGGGCGGCCGCGGGG
>CBJLAJ010000034.1:0-38232 GCA_966421005.1 uncultured Paraburkholderia sp. | reverse complement strand
CGCCTCTCAAGGAGGAGGCGAATAATAGGCCAAGCAGACCCGCATGACAAGCCTGTGACCGAAGTTTTTTTAACGCCCTCGCGCGGCCGTCACCACGGCGTCCAGCGGCACGGCGCGCGCCATGGCCGCATAGCCTGCGTCGCTCGGATGAATGTGGTCCCCACTGTCGTAGTCGGGGCGCAGCCGCTCGCGGTGGGCCGCATCGCGCAGCGCCGCATCGAAGTCGACGACACCGTCGAAAGCACCACTCGAACGGATCCATGTGTTGACCGCCTGCCGCACAGCTTCGCGCCCAGCCGGGAGCGAGGCCGGCGTCAACGTCGCACCGAAGATTCGCACGCCGCGCGCATGCGATGCCTCGATCAGGCGGCGATAACCTTCGGTCAATTCGCGCGCCCCGACCTGCGTATGCGGTGCGTCGCAATCGAGGCCCTTGCGGGGCGGCATCGCCGCGAAGTTGATGTCGTTGATGCCGATCAACACAATCGCCGCCTTGACACCCGGGCGAGCCAATACATCACGTGCGAAACGGCGCTCGAGCGCCTCGCCATAGCAAGCCGAATCGCTGAGCAGCCGGTTGCCGCTGATGCCCAGATTGAGCACGGCCGTTGTATGCTGGCCGGCTTCCCCCAGCCGCCGGGCGAAAGCGTCGGGCCACCGGCGGTTTTGATCGAGACTCGAACGCATGCCGTCGGTGATTGAATCGCCGATGGCTGCAATGGCGGAAGCCGCGGAAGTCTCGACGCTGATCCCCGTCACCCAGGCATGTTCGGTAAAACGCGTCGGATATACGTTCGCGCTCGGATCGCCGGCGTAGTCCCCTCGAACCGACACGTAATTCACTTGGTTCGCGACGCGGTGCCAGGCGCCTAGCACCTGCCCTGGCGCAGCATGCGCGCTGACCGCGTAGGCCATGCCCGCCTCAAGCTTGAACGAGATCGGATCGCTTTCGACCTCCTGGCCGGGCAGCAACGCGATCGAAGCACGGCCACCGAAGGTAATCGGCGCCGATGCGGGAGGCCGCGTCGCCGCGGCTGCCGCAGAACGCGCGAGGCGCACGTCCGTCAGCAGGAGAGACGCGCGCCCGTAAGCATTACTTACGCGCAACCGAATGCGCTCACCGGAGAGGGTCGGATAAACGATTTCGCGAACCGTACGGTCCGCAACCTCCGGCGCCCGGTAAAGCGGGGGCGGGTCGCGCAGTTCGGGAATCGACTGCAAGGCCGTGGCCCACGCCGCCACCCATTGCGGTTGTGGCTGCGACGAGTCGGCCGCGCGCACGCTTGCGGCCGCAAAACTCAGCGCAATCGAACCCGCCAGCACGCCGAGCGCTGCGGAAAAGCGGTAACCCATGGAAATCAGCTCGTCGGAAAAGTGCAGATTGTGCCTCATCCCGGGAACGCCGCGATGCAGCTCAAGTACGCGGGTCCGACGCGCAGAACCTCGAGGAAGGTTTCGCCTTGACTAACAAGGCCCGCATGTATCGCCTATGCGGGCTGGCGCGCGGCGCGCTGAGGGCGGTTGGTTGCGCGTGCGAGCACGATGATGACGGCGAGCGTCGCAAGATAGGCCGCAATCTGAATCCCGGCTGGACGCGCCGTATAGCCAACGAGCGTGTGAAGCATCTTGCCGACGATGCTCGTTTCCTTGAGCAACCACGACGTGTCCCACACCGTGTCGCCCCAAGCGGGCAACAGGCCGGCGGACACGAGGAAGCCTACTCCCTGACTTGCCATGCCTGCCGCCAGCAAAACGATGAGCCCGTTGGTGACACCGAAAAGGCGCTTCAGCGGAATCTGCAACAACCCCGCGTACATCGCGGCGCCAAGGCCGACGCCGCCGACAATGCCGAGCAGTCCGCCAACGATCATCTGAGATGTCTGCCCGGGATCGCCCGCCGCGATCCCATACAGGAACAGGACCGCTTCGGACCCCTCGCGCAGCACCGCGACGCCCACGACAATTGCGAGGCCCGTCAACGGCCTGCTGCCGGCCGCGACGGCTTTGCCCACCGAAGACAATTGCCGAGCCAACTCCCGACTATGCTTGCTCATCCAGATACTGTGCCACGCCAGCATCACAACCGCGACGAACATGACGCCGGCATTGAACACCTCTTGTCCCATGCCGGATGCCCACGAGGAGATGACATCGGCAAAGCCGGCGATGAGCGCAGCGCCCATGACGCCACCGATCAGTCCCGCGCCCACCCACCATTCGCGGCGAGGTACCCCTTTGGTGGCCGCGAGGACGATCGACACGACCAGCGCGGCTTCGAGGACTTCGCGAAAAACGATGAGAGCAGTGGATAGCATGATCGGGCGTGCAGTTACTTGACGGTCAGCTGAGTCTTCGATTCAGCTTCGTGATACTCGTCGTGAAATTCGTACGTCCCGGCCTTCAGCGGCCCGATGAGAATCTCGACTTGCTTGCCAGCGGGGATCACCTTTTCAGCCTTGAAGTCGTCGCTTTCGAACTCCGCAGGCGTCGCATCGAGGTTTTTCACCGTGATCTTTACTTTCTTGCCCGCGGGAATGGTCAGCCCGGCGGGCGTGAACTTGTGATCCTTCAACGTCAGGCTGTACGAATCGTCGGCGGCAAACGCGCTCGACGCGCAAAAAGCCAAGGTAGTCACGGCGAAAGCGCTGAGGGCACGGCTTGTTTTCATAGAGTCCTAGGGTTCGCAAGCGATAGTAATAAGAGAGATAGTACGAGCGATTCTCATCATCATCTGGATATCCATACTCACAAGATGCCTATTGAGCGCTGTGCGTCATTTTATTGACCGACCGGTCGGTTGGATTATAATCGCCATTCAGACTATCCCAGCCGGAGCACTGCCCGTCCATGTATACCCAATCGCTCGACATTCCGGGCAACGTCGCCCCTGCCGAATCCGGCACGGGAACGCCCGATGAGGCTCGTTTCGATGCGGTCATCGCCGCGGACGGCAAGATCGAGCCGCAGGACTGGATGCCCGACGCCTATCGAAAGACGCTCGTACGGCAGATTTCGCAGCACGCGCATTCGGAAATCGTCGGGATGCTGCCGGAAGGCAACTGGATCAGCCGCGCCCCGAGCCTCAAGCGCAAGGCGATCCTGCTCGCCAAGGTGCAAGACGAAGGCGGCCACGGGCTCTATCTCTACAGCGCGGCGGAGACGCTGGGTGTGTCGCGCGATGCGCTCATCGACGCGCTGCACACGGGCCGCGCCAAATATTCCAGCATCTTCAACTATCCGACGCCGACCTGGGCGGACGTCGGCGTGATCGGCTGGCTCGTCGACGGTGCCGCGATCATGAATCAGATTCCGCTGTGCCGTTGCACATACGGGCCCTACGCCCGGGCGATGATCCGCATCTGCAAGGAAGAGTCGTTCCATCAGCGTCAAGGCTTCGACGCGCTCTTGGCGATGATGAAAGGAACGGACGCCCAGCGCACCATAGTGCAGCAGGCGGTGAACCGCTGGTGGTGGCCCGTGCTCATGATGTTCGGGCCGAGCGATAAGGACTCCGTACACAGCAATCAGTCGGCGCAGTGGGGAATCAAGCGCATCTCGAATGACGATCTGCGCCAGAAGTTCGTCGACGCGATCGTCGAGCAGGCAAAGGTGCTCGGAGTGACGCTGCCCGACGCCGATCTCCGGTGGAACGAAACACGCGGCCATTACGATTTCGGCGCGATCGATTGGGAAGAATTCAAACGTGTGCTCAATGGCGATGGCCCTTGCAACAAGGAACGGCTCGCAACACGCGTCAAAGCGCATGAAGCGGGTGCCTGGGTACGCGAAGCGGCCCTCGCCCACGAGGAGAAACAGCGTGGGCGCGCGCAGCAACGGGCTGCATGATGTCTTTGCCCATTCGTCACGAGTCGCCACGCATTGGAGGAGTGTTTCGATGAACAAAGAATGGCCGATCTGGGAAGTGTTCGTGCGCAGCAAGCAGGGGCTCGATCACAAACATTGCGGCAGCCTGCATGCCGCGGACGCGGCGATGGCGTTGCGTATGGCGCGCGATGTCTATACGCGGCGCCAGGAAGGCGTGAGCATCTGGGTCGTGCCGGCGGCGGCGATCACCGCCTCGGCTCCCGACGAAAAAGGCGAGATGTTCGATCCCGCCGGTGACAAGATCTACCGCCATCCGACGTTCTACACACTGCCGGACGAAGTCAACCACATGTAAGACGCGCCATGACGATCACGCCCGAACATCTCGCCTACGTTCTGCGCCTCGCAGACAATGCGCTCATCCTCGGACAGCGAAACGCCGAGTGGTGCGGTCACGGCCCTGTGCTCGAAGAGGACATCGCGCTCGCCAATATGAGTCTCGACTTGATCGGGCAAGCAAGGCTGCTCTATTCGCATGCGGCCACGCTCGAATTGGAACTCACGGGCGCAGTGAAGACCGAGGACGACTACGCCTATTTTCGTGACGAACGCGCTTTCGCCAACTACACGCTGCTCGAACTGCCGCATGCCGGCCCGCTCGGCGCAACGGCGCATGCGGAACGCGACTATGCGGTCACGATCGTGCGGAATTTTCTTTACTCGGCGCTCATGGCGTACCTCTGGCGCGCACTTGAGGCTTCGCTCGACGCGCAGTTGGCCGCCATCGCCTCGAAATCGGTCAAGGAAACACGCTATCACCTGCATCACGCGCAGGACTGGCTCGTGCGCTTCGGTGACGGCACCGACGAATCGCACCGCCGCGCGCAAGCGGCACTCGATTATCTGATGCCGTACACGCGCGAATTCTTCGATGCGGACACGCTGGAGGATCGGGTGGCCGCGGCGGGTATCGGTGTCGGCACCGCCACGTTTGAAGACGCATGGCGCACCGAGGTCGCGCGCACGCTCGACGAGGCAACGCTCGTCATGCCGCCCGCCGTGGAGCACGTCAGCACCGGCAAGCATGGAGAGCACTCCGAGCACATGGGCTTTTTGCTCGCCGAAATGCAGTGCCTCGCGCGCCAACATCCCGGCGCGAGCTGGTAAGCCCGCCGCTCGCGCAAGCGTACATGCTCCCGCATCGAACCGATATGCGTCCAATCTCGAGCCCTTCGGATCGTCCCGGCTGCGACAGCGTGCCTCGCAAGAACGCTTCGGATGACGCGCTGTTGCGCGCATGGCACGCGCTCGAAGCCGTGCCCGATCCGGAGATTCCCGTTGTATCGATCCGCGATCTCGGCATCTTGCGAGCGGTGAAACGCGGGGCCGACGGCACGCTCGAAGTCGTCATCACGCCGACCTATTCGGGGTGTCCGGCGATGGCGCACATCGCGGAGGACATCGGCCGCGCGCTCGATGCAGCGGGCCTCGCACCCTACCGCATCGAAACGGTGCTGGCGCCGGCCTGGACGACCGATTGGATCACCGATGCCGCGCGGCAAAAACTGCGGGAGTACGGCATCGCGCCGCCGACCGGCTCCGCCGCACACGTGAGCGCCGCCGACGCGCAAGGGCAAGCACGGGCGCCGGGTGCCACCGAACGCGTCATTCGTTTCGCGCCGCGCGCAATCGACGCGCCACCGTGTCCGCGCTGTGGCTCGACGCAGACACAGCGGCTCGCGCAATTCGGCTCGACGGCATGCAAAGCGCTCTACCGTTGCCTCGATTGCCGCGAACCCTTCGACTACTTCAAACCCTACTGACCATGGCGACCCCGCAATTCCATTCGCTGCGCATCCGCGAGGTGCGGCCCGAAACCGCCGATGCGGTCTCGGTTTCGTTCGACGTGCCGCCGGAGCTGCGCGACGCATACCGGTTCACACAAGGCCAGTTCGTTACGCTCAAAGCGCATGTCGAGGGCGTCGAGATGCGGCGTTCCTATTCCATCTGCGTCGGCGTCACCGACTACGAACGCGACGGCGAGCTGCGCATCGGCATCAAACGCGTGCGGGGCGGGCGGTTCTCGAATTTCGCATTCGACACCCTCCAACCGGGCCATACGATCGATGTGATGACACCGGACGGGCGCTTCTTTTCGCATTTGAACGCCGAGCACGGCAAGCAATATGTCGCGTTCGCAGGCGGCTCCGGCATCACGCCTGTGCTGGCGATCGTCAAGACGACGCTCGACGTCGAACCTCGCAGCACGTTCACGCTCATCTACGGCAATCGCGATATCGATTCGATCATGTTCGCCGAGGTGCTCGAGGATCTGAAGAACCGGTACATGAGCCGCTTCGCGCTCTATCACGTACTGTCGGACGATGTTCAGGACGTCGAACTATTCAACGGGGTGCTCGACGAGGAGAAGTGCAAGGCGTTTCTCGATGTACTGGTGCCCGCGTCCGCCATCGATGAAGCGTTCATCTGCGGGCCGGCACCGATGATGGATGCGGCCGAGCGTGCGCTCAAGGCCGCCGGCGTGGAGGAAGCCCGAATCCATGTGGAACGGTTCGGCACGCCGCTGCCGCAGGCCGGCGCGCCAGCGGTCGAGATCAGCGATCAAACGCATGCCGCCGACCTCGAAATCGTGCTCGACGGCAAACGTCGCAAGCTGCGGCTGCCCTACGAAGGGCCCAGCCTGCTCGATGTCGGCCTGCATGCGGGGCTAGCGCTGCCTTATGCCTGCAAAGGCGGAGTGTGCTGCACCTGCCGGGCCAAAGTGCTCGAGGGCGAAGTCACGATGGACAAGAATTACACGCTCGAAGAACAGGAAATCCGCGACGGCTTCGTTCTCACGTGCCAGTGTCATCCGGTCAGCGAACGGGTTGTCGTCAGCTACGACGAGCGGTGAGACGAGCATTGCGGCGTTTGCCTTAAACTAGCGGGCCGAGCGGGCGGCCCGCCGCAAGCTTGAATACCTTCATCGTCACGAGTTCATGGCCCGTACCCGAGCACCCGATCACGAAGCCCAGCGCGACCAGATTCTCGAGCTGGCAGCCGCCAAATTCGCGCAAACGAGTTATCCGAGCACGTCGATGGCGGACCTCGCGGCCGCAAGCGGTACATCGAAAGCCCGCCTTTATCACTATTACGAAAGCAAGGAAGCGATCCTCTTCGATCTCCTTGACCGATACACGTTGCGGCTCATGCTCATCATCGCGGAAGTGGAAGGCTCGAGCCAGCGCCGTGGCCTTTCGGAACGCCAGACGTTTGCCGAACTGATCCGCGCCTTCCTTGCGGAGTACGAAAACTCGCATAGCCGCCACATCGCACTGCTCAACGATGTGAAATACCTTGTCGAGACTCAGCGCGAGGTGATCCTCGATCGTCAGCGCGACGTCGTCGCGGCCTTCGCGCGCCAGCTCTCGCGCGCCTATCCAGATCGCGTGACCAAGGAAAACCAGACATCCGTCACGATGATGGTGTTCGGCATGATCAACTGGACGTTCACCTGGCTCAAGCCTGGCGGCCCTTTGCGCTATGAGGATTTCGCCGCGCAAGTCGTCGACGTGCTCGAACGCGGTCTCGGGACAGCGAGTGGCGCGGCGTGATGCGCGACACTGCGGCGCTGCAACGCAGCATCACGCAAGGAAAGGCCCCCTTCGATGTCCTCCGTGTACCGGAAAAGCAACACGCCAATCAAGTGACTAATAATCAATGACTTAACATCAAACCCTCATACCCACTAGAGCCGACTCTCGGCCGGAATACGGGTTTTCCCCAGTGTCAAACATGCGTTTCAAGTAGAATACGCACCGCAGTGCAGCAATTCGCCTGCATGAATTGGGAGAAGCCTATGAACACGCACAGCTCACACGCCGCCTCGAAGAATGGCAACGATTCGCGTTCGCCCGCCAACGATCGCGAACCCGTTCTCGTGCGAGAACTGACGGCGGCCGATCGCGATCGCCTGCTGGCCCACTTTCTATCGCTGCATCCCGAAGACCGGCTGCTGCGCTTCGGTCAGGCCGCGCCCGATCAGGTCATCGAAAACTACGTCCGCACGATCGACTTCGAGCGCGACACGGTCTTCGGCGTGTTCGATAGCGCGCTGGAGGTGGTCGGGGTAGGACATCTGGCCTACCTTCCGGAGGAGGCCGGCACGCGTACGGCCGAATTCGGCGTCTCGGTGCTCGAGCGTTCCCGTGGCAAAGGTGTGGGTACCCGGCTTTTCGAGCGTGCGACCATGCGTTGCCGCAACACACACGTCACCACGCTCTATATGTACTGTCTGTCGCGCAATACGACGATGATGCATATCGCGAAGAAGGCGGGAATGCGGATCGAATACGCCTACGGTAGCGCGGACGCCTATCTGACGCTGCCTCCGGCAGACCAGAGCAGCATCCTTTCGGAGATGCTTCACGAACAGGCTGCCGCGTTCGACTACGCAATCAAACGGCAGACGCGGCGCACGACCGAAATCATCGAAGCGCTCCTGCCCTCGGACGCGCTCGCGTGACGATGGACAAACGCGCGCGCTTCAGACGATCGGCAGCGCCGTCGTTTCCTTGAAGCTCTCGAGCGCGAAACTCGTCTTTACGTCGACGACGGACTGATGGTGCAGCAGTTGCTCCTGCACGAAGCGCGAAAAGTGCACCATGTCCTGCACCTGGACGCGTAATAGATAGTCCATCTCGCCCGTCATCGCATGACAGGCGACAACTTCCGGCCAAGCCTGAACCGCCGCGCGAAAGAGCTCGGCGTGCGTCGTCCCCGCTCGCCCCGTCGCGCCGCCGCGCTTTTCCAAACGCACATTGACGTAGGCGAGCAGCCCGAGGCCAAGCTTTTGCGGATCGAGCAACGCAACATAGCCGCGAATCACGCCGGTCTCCTCCAACCGCCGAATCCGGCGCAAACAGGGGCTCGGCGATAGATTCACGCGCTCCGCGATGTCCTGATTCGATGCGCGCCCGTTTTCCTGAAGAATGGCGAGAATGCGCCGGTCGACCGCGTCGAGTTCGATTTGGGCCATTTTCATCGTCCTGAAGCGCCATCGTTGGCAGTAAGTTGCGCAATCGTAGTCACCCGAGTCGCAAGTCGCAACATTTTGTCGCATGCCGAGCTATACACTTGCGTCTATCCGTAGGCGTTGCGGCGCGTGCTTCCATAGGCACGGACCGCCAACAGGAGATACGCATGCAGTTCCAACCGTGGGACAACCCCGTCGGCACCGACGGCTTCGAATTCATCGAATACACAGCGCCCGATCCGAAAGCGCTCGGTAAACTCTTCGAGCGGTTGGGCTTCACCGCCGTCGCGCGGCACCGCCACAAAGATGTGACGCTCTACCGGCAAGGCGGTATCAACTTTATCGTCAACGCGGAGCCGGACTCGTTCGCTCAGCGCTTTGCGCGTCTGCATGGGCCGTCGATCTGCGCCATCGCTTTTCGGGTCAAGGACGCCGCCAAAGCGTATCGGCACGCGCTCGAACTCGGCGCCTGGGGCTTCGACAACAAGACCGGGCCAATGGAACTCAACATTCCGGCGATCAAGGGCGTCGGCGATTCGCTGATCTATTTTGTCGACCGCTGGCGCGGCAAGCACGGCGCCGCAGCCGGCAGTGTCGGCGATATCGATATCTACGATGTCGACTTCGAACCGATCGCCGGCGCCGATCCGACCCCCATCGGCCACGGGCTCACCTATATCGACCATCTGACGCATAACGTGCATCGCGGCCGCATGCGGGAATGGGCCGCTTTTTACGAGCGCCTCTTCAACTTCCGCGAGGTCCGGTACTTCGATATCGAAGGCAAGGTGACAGGCGTCAAATCGAAGGCCATGACCTCACCGTGCGGCAAGATCCGCATCCCGATCAACGAGGAAGGGTCCGAAACGGCGGGACAGATTCAGGAGTACCTCGACGCATACCACGGCGAAGGCATCCAACACATCGCGCTCGGTTCCAACGATATCTATCGCACTGTCGATGGGCTGCGCGAGCGCGGCATCCAGCTGCTCGATACGGTCGATACCTACTATGAGCTCGTCGAGAAGCGCATCCCGGGACATGGCGAGCCGCTCGACGAACTGCGCCGCCGAAAAATATTGATCGACGGAGCAAAAGACGATCTGCTGCTGCAGATCTTCACCGAAAACCAGATCGGGCCGATTTTCTTCGAGATCATCCAGCGCAAGGGCAATCAGGGCTTCGGCGAAGGCAACTTCAAGGCGCTGTTCGAATCGATCGAACTCGATCAGATCCGGCGCGGCGTCGTGCACGACAAGGTCTGACGGCACGCCACGAACCGCTCTGCAACGAAAAAGGCGGAACGCCCGCACTGGTGCGAACGTTCCGCCTTTCTCAGCCCTCGATAAGAGCGCGTCGAGCCGAGGCGATCTCAGCGGCGCGCGGCGAATTCGTCTTCGTTCGGGGACGTTTCTCCCGAGGCTTCCTGAGCGGCACCCGCGCCGGCCATGCGCACGCTGTGCGACACGGCAGCTGCCAGGCTTCCCGTTGTCGCCGCGCTTGCGGGGCGAGCCGGGAGGTTCATGGCAAAAAATGCGGCGGAAACCATCAGAAAGCTCTGAACGTTTCGTTTGTTCATCTGTACTCCTTTTCTCTTTCGCGCCCAATGCAGCCAGGCGCGAGTCGTTTTACGGCACTCGCGTCTTCCAGCGAGAAGGTAATTAGACCAGGGGCGACATAGCGATTCCAGCCCGCATACAACGCGTTACCTCGGTTACAGACGGATACCGCGCGCTCGATATGAGATGCCATTAATCCATGCCCTGGGCAACGCCGCCGGGCATCGGCGATTTTTGATGTCCTGCGGCGGGTTTGTCCCAGTGCTACCATCTGCGAAAAACCGTCAATATGGCGGCCCCGGCCGACGCGTCCACAAGATGCCGACGCCCACGAAGTTTTGGCGATCCCAAACAGGTTGGAGGAGTCCACAGAATGAATGCCCCGCTAGACGCAGGCCAACGAGCCTCGCTCGAAGCCGCGTTGTCTTCCGTCACGCTCGACGACAAATACACCCTAGAACGCGGCCGCGCCTATATGAGCGGCATCCAGGCGCTCGTCAGACTGCCGATGCTGCAGCAGGCGCGCGATCAGGCGGCAGGACTCAATACCGCGGGATTCGTATCCGGCTATCGAGGTTCCCCGCTCGGCGGACTGGATCTCGCGCTGTGGAAGGCCAAGAAGCATCTCGCGAGCCACCGCGTCGTCTTTCAGCCCGGCGTCAACGAAGACCTCGCCGCCACGGCCGTATGGGGCACGCAACAGGTCAATCTGTACCCCAGCGCCAAATACGATGGCGTGTTCTCCATGTGGTACGGCAAGGGCCCCGGCGTCGATCGCTCGGCCGACGTGCTCAAACATGCCAATTCGGCGGGCTCCTCGCAGCACGGCGGTGTGCTGGTACTGGCCGGGGACGATCACGCCTGCAAGTCCTCGACGCTTGCGCATCAATCCGAACATATCTTCAAGGCATGCGGGTTGCCGGTCCTGTTTCCGTCGAACGTCCAGGAGTATCTCGATTTCGGCTTGCACGGCTGGGCGATGAGCCGTTACTCCGGCTTGTGGGTCGCGATGAAATGCGTGACCGATGTCGTCGAATCGTCGGCCTCCGTCGACATCGACCCGCAACGCACGCAAATCGTATTGCCGGGCGACTTCGTGCTGCCCGAAGGCGGTCTCAACATTCGCTGGCCCGATCCGCCCCTCGTGCAGGAAGCGCGGCTGCTCGATTACAAGTGGTATGCCGCGCTCGCCTATGTGCGCGCGAACAAGCTCGATCGCATCGAAATCGATTCGCCGCAAGCGCGTTTCGGCATCATCACCGGCGGCAAGGCGTATCTGGACACGCGCCAGGCGCTCGTCGACCTGGGCCTCGATGACGAGACCTGCTCGCAGATCGGCATTCGGCTCTATAAAGTGGGCTGTGTCTGGCCGCTCGAAGCGCAAGGCGCTCACGCATTCGCGCGTGGCCTGCAGGAAATCCTCGTCGTCGAAGAGAAGCGGCAGATTCTCGAATACGCGATCAAGGAAGAACTCTACAACTGGCCCGACGGCCAGCGCCCCCGCGTATTCGGCAAGTTCGACGAAAAAGACGGTGCGGGCGGCGAATGGTCGGTGCCGATGGGTAACTGGCTGCTACCGGCGCATTACGAACTCTCGCCTGCATTGATTGCGAAAGCGATTGCCACGCGTCTCGAGAAATTCGATCTACCCGCCGAAGTGCGCGCGCGCATTGCCGCACGCCTGGCCGTCATCGAGGCCAAGGAAAAAGCACTCGCCAAGCCGCGTGTCGCCATCGAGCGCAAGCCGTGGTTCTGCTCGGGGTGCCCGCACAACACGTCGACGAACGTGCCGGAAGGCTCGCGCGCGATGGCGGGCATCGGTTGCCACTACATGACGGTCTGGATGGACCGCAACACGAGCACGTTCAGCCAGATGGGCGGCGAAGGTGTGGCGTGGACCGGACAAGCGCCGTTCACGAACGACGCCCATGTGTTTGCGAATCTTGGCGATGGCACGTACTTCCACTCGGGACTGCTCGCCATTCGCGCCGCCATTGCGGCCAAGGTCAACATCACCTACAAGATTCTCTATAACGATGCGGTCGCCATGACGGGCGGGCAGCCGGTCGACGGTGTACTCACCGTGCCGCAGATCACGCATCAGCTCGCGGCAGAAGGTGCCTCCCGAATCGTCATCGTCACCGACGAGCCCCAGAAGTACGACGGCACGACGCTTCTGGCGCCCGGCGTGACGATCCATCATCGCGATACGCTCGACGCCGTGCAACGCGAGTTGCGGGAGATTCCGGGCACGACGATCCTCATCTACGACCAGACCTGCGCAACCGAAAAGCGGCGGCGCCGCAAGAAGGGGCAGTTCCCCGATCCGGCGCGGCGCGTCGTCATCAACGAAGCGGTCTGCGAAGGGTGCGGCGATTGCTCGGTGCAGTCGAATTGCCTGTCGGTCGAACCGCTCGAAACGGAGTTCGGCACGAAGCGCCAGATCAACCAGTCGAGCTGCAACAAGGACTTCTCGTGTCTCAAGGGGTTCTGTCCGAGCTTTGTGACGGTGGAAGGCGGACAACTGCGCAAGCCGAAGCCGCTCGACGCCGATGCGGGCGAACTGCCGGCGGTGCCTGAACCCGTGCTGCCCGAAATCGGCCGTCCATACGGCGTGTTGGTGACAGGCGTGGGCGGGACCGGCGTCGTGACGATCGGCGCACTCATCGGTATGGCCGCGCACCTCGAACAAAAGGGCGTGACGGTGCTCGATGTCACCGGGCTCGCGCAAAAAGGCGGCGCGGTCATGAGCCATGTGCAGATTGCCAATGCGCCAGCCGATATTCACGCTACCCGAATCGCAATGGGTGAGGCGGAACTCGTCATCGGCTGCGATGCGATCGTGACGGCCAGCGACGAATGCACGTCGCGGATGCAGCATGGCCATACGCGTGTCGTCGTGAACAGCGCGAAGACGCCTACGGCCGAGTTCATCAAGAACCGGGACTGGACGTTCCCGGGATCGAGCACCGAGAACGACGTGCGCGCGGCGGCCGGCGACGCCGTGGATTTCGTCGACGCGAACCGTTTCGCCGTCGCTCTGCTTGGCGACGCGATCTACACGAACCCGTTCGTGCTCGGCTACGCGTGGCAGCGCGGATGGCTACCGCTCTCGCACCGCTCGCTCGTGCGCGCGATCGAGCTCAACGGTGTGCAAGTCGAGAAAAACATCGCGGCGTTCGAGTGGGGCCGTCGTGTCGCTCACGATCCGGCCAGCGTCCAGCAAGCCGCTCAGCCGGCGGCGCGCGACACGGCCGGCGCGACCGTCATCGCGCTGCATACCAGGAAGGCCGTCGACGCGCTCGTCGCCAAACGCGTCGAGCACCTCACCGCTTATCAGAACGCCCACTATGCCGAACGTTACCGCTCGCTCGTCGATGCGGTCCGCGCGGCCGAGCGCAAGGTCGAAGGCGATACCGCCAACGAGCCGCTGACTGAAGCCGTGGCGCGCAACCTTCACAAGCTGATGGCCTACAAGGATGAGTATGAGGTCGCACGGCTGCAGACGGACCCGGCGTTTCTCGCTAAATTGCAGGCTCAGTTCGAAGGCGATTGGAAGCTGAATTTCCACCTGGCACCGCCGCTTCTTGCGAAGAAGGATGCGAACGGCCGCCTGATCAAGAAACAGTACGGTCCGTGGATGCTGTCGGCGTTCAAGGCATTGGCCAAGCTCAAGTTCTTGCGTGGCTCCGCACTCGATCCGTTCGGCAAGACTGAGGAACGCCGCACGGAGCGTGCGCTGATTGGCGAGTACGAAGCGCTCGTGCGCGAGTTGATCGGCGGGCTCAACGCGGATAACCGCGCACTCGCCATCGAGCTCGCGAATCTGCCCGACGGCATTCGCGGCTATGGGCACGTGAAGGAGAACAATCTGCGAGCGGTACGCGCCAAGTGGAACGATCTCGCGGCGCGCTGGCGTCAGGCGGACGCAGCGCGTCACGCTGCATAGACGACATCGCGGCGATAAAAAAGGCGGCTGCCCTTGCCGGGTCGGCCGCCTTTTTCACATGCGCGTCGCGGCCTGCGCCGCCGTTACTGCGCGCGTACGTTGGCTGCCGCCACTGCCGTCATGTTGATGATCCGGCGCACCGTCGCGGCGGGCGTCAGAATATGGGCCGGCTTCGCCGCGCCGAGCAGGAACGGCCCGACCGTCACGCCTTCTCCGCCCACCATCTTCAGCAGGTTATAGGTGATGTTGGCCGCCTCGACGTTCGGCATGATGAGCAGGTTCGCCTCGCCCGTCAGCGTCGTGCCCGGGAACGACTGCTTGCGGATCACCTCGGAGAGTGCCGCGTCGCCGTGCATTTCTCCGTCCACCTCGAGCTCGGGCGCGCGCGCGGCAATGAGCTTGCGCGCGGCTGCCATACGCTGCGACGACGCCGAAGGCGTGCTGCCGAAGTTCGAATTCGACAGCAGCGCGATTTTTGGCGTGATGCCGAAACGCTCGATCTCGCGAGCGGCAAGTACCGCCATGTCGGCCAGTTGCTCGGCGCTCGGCACCTCGTTGACATAGGTGTCGCAAATGAAAAGATTCCGGCCAGGCAGCATCAGCAGGTTCATCGCTGCGTAGTGCTCGGCTTTCGCCGCGCGGCCCAACACCTGATCGATGAATTTCAGATGGCTGTGATAGGTGTCGATGAGACCGCAGATCATGCCGTCGGCGTAGCCAAGATGCACGAGAATCGCGCCGATCAGCGTATTGAACTTGCGCATCGCGGCCTTCGCGACGTCGGGCGTCACGCCCTCGCGCGCGCCGATCTCATGGTAGGCCTGCCAGCACTGCTGGTAGCGCGGATCGTCTTCGGGATTGACGATATCGAAATCGACACCGCCCTTGAGCTTCGAGCCCATCTTCTTCAGGCGCATTTCGATGACGGCCGGGCGACCGATGATGATCGGCTTCGCAATCTTTTCCGTCAGCACGAATTGCGCGGCCCGCAGCACACGCTCGTCCTCGCCCTCCGCGAACACGATGCGCGCTTCCTTTTGTTTAGCCGCCGCGAAGACGGGGCGCATGACCATGCCGGTTCGGTAGACGGTGGCGCCGAGCTGCTCCCGGTACGCGTCCATGTCCTGAATCGGACGCGTGGCGACGCCCGAATCCATCGCGGCCTGCGCAACGGCCGGCGCGATCTTGATGATGAGGCGCGGATCGAACGGCTTCGGAATCAGATACTCGGGCCCGAATTCGAGCGAATGGCCCTCATAGGCCTTGGCGACTTCGTCGCCCTGATCCGTCTCCTCCGCCAGCTCGGCGATGGCGCGCACGCAGGCGAGCTTCATCTCCTCCGTGATCGTCGTGGCGCCGACATCGAGCGCGCCGCGGAAGATGAACGGGAAACACAGGACGTTGTTGACCTGGTTCGGATAGTCCGAGCGGCCCGTGGCGATGATGGCATCGGGGCGCGCCGCCTTCGCGTCCTCGGGGCGGATTTCGGGCTCCGGATTCGCAAGCGCGAGGATCAGCGGCTTCGTGCCCATCTTCTTGACCATGTCGGGCTTCAGCACGCCGGCGCTCGAACAACCGAGGAAGACGTCGGCCGATTCGATGGCGTCGTCGAGCGTGCGCGCTTCAGTCTTGGCCGCGTAGCGCTGCTTCGACGGGTCGAGGTTGCCGCGGCCCTCATAGATGACGCCCTTCGAATCGACGACGAGAATGTTTTCCTTCGTGAGGCCCAGATTGACGAGCAGATCGAGACAGGCGATGGCTGCGGCGCCCGCGCCCGAACAGACCAGCTTCACGCGCGCGAGCTCTTTGCCGACGACCTTCAGCCCGTTCAGGATAGCCGCGGACGCAATGATGGCGGTGCCGTGCTGATCGTCGTGAAAGACGGGAATCTTCATCCGCTCCCGCAGCTTTTTCTCGATATAGAAGCACTCGGGCGCCTTGATGTCTTCGAGGTTGATGCCGCCGAGCGTCGGCTCGAGCATCGCGATGGCTTCGACGAGTTTGTCCGGGTCGGACTCGGCGAGCTCGATATCGAAGACATCGATGCCCGCGAATTTCTTGAAGAGACACCCCTTACCCTCCATCACCGGCTTCGCCGCGAGCGGGCCGATATTGCCGAGCCCGAGTACCGCCGTGCCGTTCGTCACGACGCCGACGAGATTGCCGCGCGAGGTGTACTTTTGCGCATCGAGCGGATCGGCGTGAATCGCCTCGCAGGCTGCTGCCACGCCGGGCGAATAGGCGAGCGAGAGATCGAGCTGGTTCGACAGCGGCTTCGTCGGCGTAACCGAAATCTTGCCGGGCCGGGGGTTCTGGTGATACGAGAGGGCGCTTTGCTTCAGTTGTTCGTCCATGATTGACCTGCAAGACGTAATGAATGTGGCCCGCGCGCCGAATGGGGCGGCCGCGGCGCGAGGCCTCGTACGCCGTCGGCCGGCGCCGCGCAAGCCGCGGCGACCTTGCTGCACGTCACCCGCGCGCCGGCAGCATTTGCGGGGGTGCTAGTGTACACCTCCCTGGCGGCCTGGCCGGAACCAACGCCAACTCGGGTAAAATACGCCCCTCGTGCGCGCATGAGCGCGCCACCGGCTCTTACGGGCTGCTTCCCGGGCCCTTGCGCCCGCCCCGGCCCCTCTCCAAGGACTTGCCCATGACAGGCTTCGATCGCCAAACGATCTCCGATACGACCGCCAAGATGTTGCTCGAAGTGCAGGCGGTGCACTTCAATGCCGACAAACCGTTCATCTTCACGTCCGGCTGGGCCAGCCCGGTTTATATCGACTGCCGCAAGCTGATCTCGTATCCGCGCGTGCGCCGCGGCTTGATGGAGATGGCGGAAGCGACGATTTTGCGCGACGTCGGCTACGAGCAGATCGATGCTGTCGCGGGCGGCGAAACCGCCGGGATTCCCTTCGCCGCCTGGATTGCCGACCGGCTGATGCTGCCGATGCAGTACGTGCGCAAAAAGCCCAAGGGTTTCGGCCGCAATGCGCAGATCGAGGGACTGCTCGAAGAGGGCTCGCGCGTGCTGCTCGTGGAAGATCTCACGACGGACAGCCGCAGCAAGATCAACTTCATCAACGCGCTGCGCACGGCCGGTGCGACCGTGAACCATTGCTTCGTCCTCTTTCACTACAACATCTTCAAGGAAAGCGTGTCGGTGCTCAAAGACATCGACGTGGATCTGCACGCGCTCGCCACGTGGTGGGATGTGCTGCGCGTTGCGAAAGCCTCGGGCTACTTCGAAGCGAAAACGCTCGACGAAGTCGAGAAGTTCCTGCACGCGCCGGCGGAATGGTCCGCCGCGCACGGTGGCGCGACAGCCGCCCCGCAGTAAGCCTGAGCCTCGGCTGACAAGCGCCCGTCTTCGCGACGGGCGTTTTTCATTGTGCCGACGACAAATGCGTCAGCCCGGCCGATTGCGCGTACTGGAAGAGTTCCGAATCGCGCGCCAACCCGAGCTTGCGCAATGCCGTTATCTTTTGCGTGCTGACTGTCTTGATGCTGCGGTTGAGCCGCTCGGCGATCTCTTTCATCGTCATGCCGGCCGCAAACAGACGCACGACCTCGAGTTCGCGCGGCGAGAGCGGGACCTGCTCCCCACGCCCGCCTCCGGCGCTCAGCGCATCGAGCGCCGCGCGAACCGTCGGGCCCGCGTAGGGCAGTCCGCGCACGACGTTGCGAACGGCCAAGCCGATGTGAGACAAGTCGTCGGCCTTGCTTACGATGGCGACGACACCCAGTTCGCCGAGCCGCCGGATCAGCGCGGCGTTTTCGAGCATCGTCAACACGACGACAGGTAGCGCCGGAAAATGCCGCCGCAGATAGCCGATGAGCGGCAGCCCGTCGCCATGGCGGCCGCCCGGCATGGCCAGATCGGTCACGAGGGCGTCGCAGGGCACCTGTGTCAACGTCTTGATGAGATCCGTGGACTGGCGCACCTCGGCCACCACGTCGATATCGGGGAAACGCGCGAGCGCATGCCGCGCGCCCAGCAGGATAACTGGATGATCGTCGGCCATGACGACACGAATGCGCGCCGATCGTGACGGTTGTATCGATTGGGCCGATTCGGGAAACTCGTTCTCGTTCATGAATCCGGATGTCATGGGAGGATCGCCGGCGCCGGGAAGAATCCGCGGAAAGCCACCGCGCGGCGTGTTGCCTGCGCGACAAACCCGCCTCCGGCTCAGAAGGCCAAATGTTAGACTCGATTCCGGCCCGGAAGACCGGTTCGGGCCATTAATCGCCGCCATGGACACGCGGTTTTGCCACTCCCGGGGGAGAAACGGCTCATGCTCAAGCCATACTCGGTCGTTGCATCGGTGTGGTTTCGGTTTCGATTTCGGTTTGGCGAGCAAGGCCGCGCGGCGCTCGGCCGGGCGGCACTCCCCTGGGCGATGTGCGGTCTCGCCTGTTGCTGCAGCCCTCCCGCGTTGGCCGAGAGTTCTTTCACGGTGACGAGCAAGGACGTGCAGCCGGGCCAGCCGGTCGGCAACGCGTTCGTCTACGACAGGAACGGCTGCCACGGGTTGAACCGGTCGCCGCAGCTGCAGTGGAGCGGCGAGCCGCCGGGAACGAAGAGCTTCGCGGTCACGATGGTCGACATCGATGCGCCGGGGCCGGGCTGGTGGCACTGGGCCGTTGCGGGCATTCCCGCGAGCGTTCATGCGCTACCCGCCCAGGCGAGCGGGTCGGACCGATTGAAGAAAATGGGGGCGATCGAGGCGCGTAACGACTACGAGGATAGTTCCGGCTACGGCGGCCCGTGCCCGCCGCCAGGCAAACCGCATCGCTATGTCATTACGGTCTACGCGCTCGATACCGTCGATCTGCGGCTCGCCTCGGGCCGGCCCGCGCTGATGTTCGAGCACGAGATCGGCACGGCAACGCTCGCGAAGGCCGGTATGACGGTGACGTATGGCCGGTGAGCCGGCTTCGCGCGGATTGTCTTGAAATTGCCCGGGTTGCGCGCCAAAGCCGTAAAATCACGATTTCGGCGCTCGGCAGCGCCGTCTATGTCAATCCGGTGATACCAGCGAGATCGAAATGAGCACGAAAGTTTTTGTCGATGGGCAGGAAGGCACGACTGGCCTGAAGATCTACGAGTACCTGTCGCGACGTGCCGATATCGAGATCCTGCGGATCGACGAGGCGAAGCGCAAGGACATCGGCGAACGGCGCCGGCTCATCAATGCCTCCGATGTCACGTTCCTCTGCTTGCCCGATGTTGCCTCGCGCGAATCGGCGGGCCTCGTCGACAACGACAAGACGGTTGTCATCGACGCCAGCACGGCGTTTCGCACACACGCGGACTGGGCCTACGGCCTGCCCGAACTCACGCGCGCGCAGCGCGAACGGATTCGCCACGCCAAGCGCATTGCCGTGCCGGGCTGCCACGCATCGGCATTCGTGCTCGCCATGCGTCCGCTCGTCGAAGCGGGCGTCGTCACGTCCACGTTCGCGGCGCATGCATACTCGATCACCGGTTACAGCGGCGGCGGCAAGAAGATGATCGCGGAATATGAGGCGAGCCCGCCCGATGCGAAACTCGCGAGCCCGCGCCCCTATGCGCTCGCGCTCGGTCACAAGCATCTGCCCGAAATGACCGTTCACGGCGGGCTTGGGGCGACGCCGGTGTTTACGCCGGTCGTCGGCAACTTCTATAAAGGCCTCGCCGTCACGACCTTCTTCTCGGCGGCGGAACTCGGCAAGCGCGTCACGCCGCGCGACGTGCAGGCGCTCTACGCCGAGTACTACGCGGGCGAAGCGTTCGTGCGCGTCGCCCCGTTCGATGCCGACGAGAATCTCGATGCCGGCTTTTTCGATGTCCAAGCCAGCAACGAGACGAACCGCGTCGACCTCTTCGTGTTCGGCAACGACGAACGCTTCGTGACCGTGGCGCGGCTCGACAATCTCGGTAAAGGCGCTTCGGGCGCGGCGATTCAGTGCATGAATCTCAGTATCGGCGCAGCGGAAGATTCGGGACTTGCGCGCTGACTCGCGCAGCGCAATTGCTTTAAACATTGCTTCAAGCAAAGCCGGCCTTTAGAGGCCGGCTTTATTTTTTGGCGCAACGCCAATTAGAAAGCCCACCGTCAGACTGGACGATAATACGTAACTTTCGTAACCAAAGTTTGCGAATCGTCATCGCCGTCCAGTAATTGGGACGATCCGCGGCTGGGGAATGTCCGTATTTTCATCGGCATTGTTCCGAGCCCCTCAGCGCTCCAGCGCTTCATCCGCTATGCCACGTCGCGTCGCTCGATCCTGCGCTTGAAACGCCTTTTCGTTTCAATTCAACCCAGACACGCAACTCTGCATTAGTTGGCAGCCATTCATGCCGTTTGAATTAGCATTTTTAGACGCCTTTATCAATTGACAGCAAAAATATGCGCAGCCACATTAACCCGCATAACGAGATCAGGGAGACAAAGGCATGCAAACTGCCATTTCAAGGGGCTTGCTGTCGGTGCTCGTCAGCTCGCCCCTCGTCGTTGCTTGTTCCGGCGGTGGATCGGGCAGCGCCGCGTCCACCGCGAGCGCCCCCCAATGCTCCGGCGCCAGTTGCGGCATCCAGGGCTCGCCGACGTCGGCCGCGATCCAGCCACTGTGCCCGACCGAAGCCAGCATCGCCCAGAACACCTATCTCGGCGGTGCGGGCAGCGGAGAGATCGTCAGCCTGAAGATCGATCCGACTTCGATGAGTTACACGCTCAAGTGGCTCGAATCCCCCATTCCGCTGACGGCCGGCCAAGTCACGCCGACGCGCGCCGGCACGACGATCACGGGCGCCGTCACCCATCGCACGGATCTGCCGAGCGCCGAGCAAAACCGTTGCGCGTTCGTGCTGCAACCGGGCAACGGGACCGCAAGCGACGGCTCCGCTTATGCAACGAGCGGTACCTTCAACACGAGCAACCCGCCGACGATCTTCGTCGGCTACGGCGTCGCAGGCGGCGGCATCCCCGGCGCCGAAGTGCAGTATGCGGGCATATTGGGCGCCTTCGCGGTGCCCGACCGCAAGTTCGACTTCTATCCGTTCATCGGCTTCGCCTCGGTCGATACGAACCTTGCCGATCTGAAGGGCACCTACAACGGGCTTGTCTATCACCTGCAGCCCTCCGACAACTATCACGCGGTGGGCACGAGCGCCACGGAGACGTTCGATGCAAGCGGCAACTGCTCGTCGAGCTCGGGCAGCTGTACGACGACAGGGGGCACATGGGCGGCCGCCAGTTCAGGCAGCTTCTTCACGAGCAGCAATCCGCCGCGCATCGTCGGCGGCGCGACGCTCGGCAGCGGCGCGCACGCCAACATGGTGCTCGCGAAGTTCAATGGCGCCGTCGTCCCCATCGTCGTGCGAACGGGTTATGCCAACCCCGGGACGTTGACCGTCGACGACGAGTCGGGCATCGCGATGCTCGCGGCGGCCGGCAATATCGCGTCGGGCACGCTCGACGGCGGTTTCGTCGGCGCGGATTCGAACTTCAAATACACGGCCACGCTGATTCAAGGCACCTCGGGCAAATTCGTCGATCCGCCCACGAGCGCGGCCGAAAGCACGTTCACGCTCAACTATCCGTCGTCGAACGAAGGGCTGCTCAGCGCGCAGGACAGCGCGGGCAACGCGGGCTTCGCGATCGCCACCGGATTCTCCGCGACGTCCACCGTCGGTGGCCTGTTCGCGATCTTGCTGCAAGGCACCGAAAACGGCGGCATCACGCCGTCCTCGGCGATCGTGGGCCAAACGACGAGTTCCACACCGTATTTCGGAATTGGCGCTTTCGCAGGCGCGCATTGATGGTGCCTCGCGCGCCGCTTCGACGTAAAGCATTCGCATCGACCAACCACTACGAGGAGGAAGTCAGTCAGGACAACGAAACAAGAGGCGCGCCGACAGGGAGCCGGCCGCCCGATAACGATAAACGGAGTACAAGGAGGAACGATTATGAGCTCGAAAGCCCGTTGGAACGCCCATTGGAAAGCCCGTTGGCAAGCCTTTTTTTCGCTGGCGGCAGCGCTCACGCTGGCCGCATGCGGTGGCGGCGGAGGCGGCGGTTCGCCGGCACCGGTCGTCGACCGGCTTTGCCCTCAATCGCTCGACTACAACACCGTCTTCACCGGCGGCGGCGGCGACGGTGAACTCGTGCAGATGCGCATCGATACGACCAAGATGACATGGCAGGTCAACTATATCGAGTCGCCGGTACCGCAAACCACCGGCACGGCCACGCCGACGCGCGCGGGCACTCAGCAGTCCGGCACGCTGACTCAGGAAACGCTGCTGCCGACGACCAAACAGAACCAGTGTGCGTTCTATCTGAACGGCGCGAGCCTCGATCCGAACCGGCCCGCGCGCATCTTCGTGGGCGAAGGTGTGCTTGGTGGCACGATCCCGGGCAAGGAGCTGCAATACAACGGGATGGCCGGTGTGGGCGCCATTGCCGATACCACGTTCCCCTACTATCCGTTCATCGGCTTTTCCTCGCTCGAGACCAACCTCGCCAATCTGGCCGGGACTTATAACCAGCTCGGCTTTCATGAGGTGCCCTCGCAGAACTTCATGCAAGTGGCGGTCGATACGAAGATCACCCTCAACGCGAACGGCACGTGGACCGAGTGCGACAACACGGGGATCAACGCCGGCAAATGCCAGCAGCCCGGTACGAACTGGGTGCTCTCGTCGGATGGCAGCGGGGCATTCGAAACCGACAATTTCCAGGGGCAGGCCAAGGCGACCCTCGCCAGTTCCCCGCAAGGCAGAGGATTCATGATCGTCGGCAAGCTGCGCGGCCAGCTCGTGCCCATCCTCATTCGCACCGGGTACGCCAATCCGAACCTGCTCGTCGCCGATGACGAATCGGGTATTTCGATCCTCGCGCCCCAATCGAAGATTGCCGTGAATTCCCAGGACGGCCAGTACATCGGCGTCGATAGTCAATTCGATTACCGCGCGACGGCGCTCATCGGTACGCAGGCCACGATGCTCGATCCGTATCACCCGTCGCAGGCGTCGCTGGCCACGGCATTGAATCTCGATTTCACGCAGAGCGTACCCGGCGTGGTGACGTCGACCAAGGTGGGAGCGTCCTCGCCGAGCGGCAAGTTGATCTTCACGGGTGGCGTGTTCGGTTACCTCGACCAATCGAATGCATCGACGCCCTACTTCACGATCAACGCATTCGTGCAACTGCCGACGCAGTAACCCGGTAACGCATCAGCGGTACGGCACCGGCAATCACGAACCAAGCATCCGCCGCGGAACGAGCCGCCCGCGAGCGGCTTCGCGCGGCACATAACAAATGCTGCACAGGGAGAGTCAACGATGAAAAACATCTATGCCGCGGCCTTGGCCGCTTGCGCGATCTGTCTTTCGGGCGCCGCTTACGGTCAACACGCCGGCGACAATGTCGTCACGCTCGGCTGGTTTCACATCATGCCGAAGGATTCCAGCACGCCGCTTACGACCTCTGTGTCGCCCCAGCCGATCGATACGCCACTGCGTCTGCCGAACTCGTTTACGTCGTCGGGCACGGGTTTGTCGACGAACAAGGCCGATACAGCCGGCCTCGTCATCAGCCATTTTTTCACCGATCACATCGCGCTGACGACTGTGGCCGGTGTGCCGCCGACGTTCAAAATGTACGGCCACGGCAAGGTGGTCCCGCCTGGCCCGTCCGCCGCGCTTGGTACGGTCAATCTCGACGATCCGTCCAACGAGCCGATCGTCAAGAGTGTGCGCCAGTGGAGCCCGGCCGTACTGCTGCAGTACTACTTCGCGTCGGCGACGGCGCGCTTCCGACCGTTCGTGGGACTGGGCGTCTCGTATAACTGGTTCTCCGACATTCAGCTCAACCCGAACTTCGTGACGTCGACGCAAAACAATCTCGGTGCCGTTCTGGCAGCCGGCGCAAACAAACCCGGCGTGACGAAAGTCGAGGCCAAGGCTTCGTCTTCGTGGGCGCCGGTCTTCAATATCGGCGGCGCGTACAGCTTTTCGAAGCATTGGGGCGTGACGGCATCGCTGACATACATTCCGCTCAAGACGAAGTCGTCCGTCATCGTCAAGGCAGCGGATGGTTCGGTGCTCGGCGTGACGCAAGGCGATTTGAAGGCAGACCCGCTCATCACGTATCTCGCGGTCTCTTATAAGTTCTGACCTGTGGTCGGCCGCGCGAGGCGCTGCATCCAGCACCCGACGTCTGGACGGAATGTCAATCGGCGGTTCCGGCACTACCGACTTGGCGCCAGGGTCCGATGTACATCCCGAAGCACCCCGCTCGCCCGCCGCAGGCAAAAAAAAGCCCGCCAAGTTGGCGGGCTGAATCCATATCAGAGGAGACATGGAGGAGACAGTTCCAACTCTAGCAAACCGCTTGGTGCGTCGCAACACAGCACCCGAATCGAAGCGCATTTCGTTGCGAATATACAACAGTCACACCAAGGTCATCGAGAGCAGGAAGTTCAACTGATCGGCGCCGACGGGTTTCACCCAGTGCACGTCATACCCCGCGGCCATGGCCATCTCACGGTATTGCGGCTGCCCCCATCCCGTCAAAGCGATGAGCAACAGCGGACGCTTGCCGGCGATGTCGCGCAGCTCGCGCGCTGTCGCCAGCCCTTCGAGCTGCGGCGCGCCCATATCGATGAGCGCCGCGTCGGGTAACTGCTCCCGAGCGATCGAGAGTGCCTCGCCGGCGTCGCGCGTAGCCTGCGCTTCGTAGCCCATGCTTTCGATCAAACACGCAAGGCCGGAAAGCGCGTCGGCGTCGCTATCGACGATCAGGATGCGCTTGCGCTCCGCCTCGGGCGGCACGTCGACAGGCTCGCGCTGCGGCAGCTCGCGCGTGCCTGACGATTGGCCCGGGGCCGACCCGGTTGACCGAGAGTCCGATTTCATTGTCTCGTCATCCCTCGTTCCCCGAATGGGTTCCCGACAGCGACGTCTTTTGATTTTGTCGGCGCAATTGCCCCAAGGCCTCGATGCCTTGTCCGCCGACCACCGATATTCGTGTCCATCTTCAGCGCCCAGTTAAAAATAGAGCTTTTTTCGGCGGGCAGGCAAAGTTTTTTTCCGCCATCCGTTAGACGTACCACCTTGGGGTCGTTTGAAACGCCGCCCGTCGTCGCGATCGGCGTCGCACCCTTGTTTTGCCTGCCTCGCGCGACGAACCCTCCAACGCGTCCCCGTTCCTGCGCCTATGCGTCTTGCGTCACCGGCGCGCCCAGCCGCCTTCGCCTCTTCCCCGCCAGCCTAAAGTTGCACGCGCGGCTTCCGTAGACGCAGCAGCACATCGCGCGCGGCGATGTGAGATGCACCCGGTCAATTCGTTCGCCAGTCGCGTCTTGTATGAAGGAAGTCTCGTGAAATCCCGCCTTTTTGCGCGCGTAGCGCACGTACCGCTGTCTCTTCTCCTCTCAATTTCCATTGCGCCCGCTCATGCGGCATTGGGCGGCAAGGCCGAAACGGTCGATGGCGATAGCGCCGCCATGCATGCCATCGGTCACGCAAGCCGCGTGCAAGGTCTCTATACCGTTCATACGATAGCGCTGGCTTCAGGCACTGTCGTGCGCGAGTATGTCGCGCCGTCCGGCCTCGTCTTCGGCGTCGCATGGGAAGGGCCAACGTTGCCCGACCTGAAGGCCACGCTCGGCGAAGCCTTCGACCGCTACGTCAGCGCGGGCGCGGCGGGCCGCAAAGCCGCGCTTGCCGTCTCGGCCAGCGATCTTGTCGTCTATTCCGGCGGACATTTGCGGGCTTTCGCGGGACGCGCCTACCTACCGCAGGCCTTGCCGTCGGGTGTCGACGCAAGCGTCGTTCAATAACCGGAGGCTCGCCATGCATCGCACTTCCCGGTTCATCGCGCTCGTGTTGACGGCGCTCATCGCAATTGCCGTCGCGGCGTGCGGGGGCGGGGGCGGCTCGAGCACCGGCACAGCGTCGGCCTCCGCATCCAACGGCAATGTATCGAATACATCGAATACAACCGCGGCCCATGCCGCCAATGTTGCACCGATCACCGTCGACAACGGCATCTCGGGCGTGCCCAATATGCCGTTTGTCAGCGTGACCGTCTGCGCGCCCAGCACGTCGAACTGCCAGACGATCGACCATGTGCTCGTCGATACCGGCTCATGGGGCCTGCGGTTGTTCGCCTCGCAGCTGGGAAGCGCCGCGGCGTTACCGCAGCAAACCGATGCAAGCGGCAATGCGCTTGCCGAATGCATGCAGTTCTTCGACGGCTACACCTGGGGACCGGTGCGCGTAGCCGACGTGAATATCTCGGGCGAAGCGGCGAGCGCACTGCCCGTGCAGATCATCGACCCGCACTACGCCGCGGTGCCGGCAAGTTGCGCGAACACCGGCACATCGCGCAACACGCCGGGAGCGCTCGCGGCCAACGGCATCCTGGGAATCGGTGTGTTCAAACACGACTGCGGGGCCGCCTGCGCGCAGCAAGCGATTGCCGGCACCTACTACACCTGCTCCGGCACATCGTGCACTTCCATCGCCGTGGCCGAGCGATTGCAGGTTGCCAACCCGGTTCCCTACTTTGCCACCGACAACAACGGCGTCATCGTCAGTCTGCCCTCGATCTCGCCAAGCGGCGCCGCCAGCGTCGCCGGTCAGTTGATCTTCGGCATCGGCACCGCGTCGAACAACGGCCTCGGTTCCGCGACGGTGGTCACGGTCGACGCAATGCGCGGCGTGTTCAGCACATCGGAGAACGGGACGACCTACGCGAACAGCTTCATCGATAGCGGTTCGACGGGCCTCTTTTTCTCGACCAGCCAGATGCCCGCGTGCGCAAGCCCCAATAGCGACTACTACTGCCCGCCGTCCACTACACAGTTTTCGGCGATCAATCGCGGCGCGAACGGCGTGACGAGCGCCGTCACGTTCAGTGTCGGCAATGCGAGCACCATCGCCCAGGCTCGGGCGGGGGCGGCCGCACTGCCGCTGCTCGCGGGCCCCGCTTTTGTAGGCTCGGGCGTATTCGACTGGGGGCTGCCGTTCTTTTATGGCCGCAATGTCTATGCGGCCATCGAACAGCAAAGCACACCCGGCGGCGTCGGCCCGTACTTCGCTTACTGACGCGGCGAGGGTTCGGGGCGCGAACGTGCCGCGGAGCGTTTGCGCCCGGTGGATGTTTGCCCAGCCGGTGTGGCTTGCGGACCCTGTGCGGAGCGGGTAGCGGGTGCCTTCGTGGGGGGCCCCTCGGCCGCCGCTGCCATCACGTCGATCAGCGCGTCGCGCAGCAGCGAAACCGGCCGCATGAGGCGCCCAGGCAAACTGCCGTGCAGGAGCCAGACGTTCAGGCTGCCTTCGAAATCCTCGACTTCGAGCGCCTGCAATCGATCGCGGTAGGGACTGCCGGCCAGCACGCCCGGCGTCACGACGCCGAGCCCCACGCCGCGCGCAACGAGCGAGAGCTGCAGATCCGAGCCGAATGCCTCGACCGCCACCTCGAATGGCAGACCGGACGCACGCAACGCCCGGCTCAGCGTCGAGCGCATTCCGCAGCCGTCCTGGTTCAGCACCCATGGATAACGCGACAAGTCTTCGAGCGTGGCGCGCGGCGCACGGCCCCGGCCCGATCGCGACTGCGCCACATCGAACGAACGCGGTGCGACGACGAGCGTACGCTGCACAGCAAGCAGCGTCGCGCTCAACGTGTCAGGCACCGCAAACGCGCCCGGCATCATGACGACAGCCGCATCGACCTCCGCACGCTGAACGCGCTCGACGAGCGCCGGCGACCACGCCGCCGTGACCCGCAACGTGAGCCTCGCAAATGCGCTGCGCAGCCGGTCGATCGGCGCCTCGAGCGCGAGCTCCGACAGAAAGGGCGGCACACCGATCCGGAGTTCGCCGGCAGGCTCGCTATCGGGCGCGGCGACAGCAAGCAGGTCGTCGACCGAACGCAGCACGGCGCGCGCCAGCGCATAGACCTCGCGCCCAGCGCCGGTCGGCTTGAGAGGTTTGCTGAGCCGGTCGAGCAGCGCTACGCCGAGCGTGGTCTCGAGATTCTGAATGCGGCGCGTGAGGCCGGGCTGAGTCAGATGGAGCTGGTTGGCGGCACGCACCATCGACCCGTTGTCGACCACGGCTACGAACGCTTGTAAATCGCGCGTATTCAAAACAACTCCGCATAATCAATATCGATATATTTCAATTGTCGCATAACGCAAGGACTCCTACGATGGGCGCTCGGTCATCATTTCGAGGATTCGTCGCATGGATGGGCCCACCGATCTTTACAACGCCTGCGCAGTCCGGTCTGCGCCCGAAGCAACCGACGCGCCGCAGGCGTTGACCACGCCGCTGACACTGCTCTTCGCGTTCGCTGTCGGCGTCATCGTCATGAATCTCTTTGCAGCCCAACCGTTGATCGGCCCGATCGCCCACGCGCTCGGGTTGCCGCCCGGTCTGACGGGCGCCATCTCGATGCTGCCTCAACTCGGCTATGCGCTCGGACTCGTGTTACTCGTGCCGCTGACCGATTTGCTCGAGAACCGCCGCCTGATCGTGCGCACGCTCGCGGTGTGTGCGGGGCTGCTCGCTGTGGCGATGTTCGCGCGTTCCGGGACGGTCTTTCTCGTCGCCATTTTCTTTGCGGGCGCGAGCTCATGCGTCATTCAAATGCTGGTGCCGATGGCGGCCTCCATGGCGCACGAAACGCACCGTGGCCGTGCTGTGGGCAATGTGATGAGCGGACTCATGCTCGGCATCCTGCTCTCGCGGCCGCTCGCGAGCGTGGGCGCGGCGATGATCGGATGGCGTGCGTTTTACGGCGTCGCCGCCGCCGCCGATGCCGCCCTGGCACTCGTCCTCGCATCGCTGTTGCCGAAACGCACGCCCGCGGCAGTCGCGCACTATGGCACGCTGCTGCGCTCGCTTCTGACGCTGCTTTTGACCGAACGCGTCTTGCAGCGGCGTTCGCTTTCCGCCGCATTGGGGATGGGTGCATTCAGCGCATTCTGGACCGGCATCGGTCTCAGGCTCACGCATGCGCCGTTCGGGCTCAATCTCTATGAGATCGGCGTATTTGCCCTCGCAGGGGCCGCCGGTGTGGTGGCCACGCCGATTGCCGGTTATGCCGGCGACCAGCGCGCCGGGCGTCTCGCGCTGCGTATCGGTCATCTGAGCATGCTCGCCGCGTGGGTGGCGAGCGGCATCGCGGGCGCCGGATGGTTCGGATTCGACGCCGATATGCATCGCGCCGTGGCGCTCGGTTTGCTCGTCGCGGGGGCGGCGACGCTCGATGCCGGCGTCGTGACCGATCAGACGCTTGGCCGCCGCGCGATCAACCTCATGAACCCTGCGGCGCGCGGCAGGCTCAACGGGCTTTTTGTGGGGATTTTCTTCGTCGGTGGCGCACTCGGCGCATCGCTCGCGGGCCTGGCTTGGGCGTGGGCGGGATGGACGGGCGTTTGCGCAGTCGGATTGGCGTTCGCCGCCGCCGCGCTCGCGCTGGGTCTCGTTCGCCAAAGCGACGAGACCGAGTGAAGCGAACCGCGCGACGTCAGTGTCTGACGAGCGCCATCATGGCCCCGAAGCCGACAAAAACGCCGCCCGTCAGCCGGTTGAACAGCTTCGTGACGCGCTCGCTGCGCAGCGTCGCGCCGATGCGTACACCGAAGGCCGCATAGACGAGGTACCAGCTGACTTCGATCACGGCGAACGTCGCCACGAGCACGCCGAACTGCGGCAGCGTGGGCTTGCTTGCGTCGATGAACTGCGGCAACAGCGCCGCGGCAAAGAGAATCGCCTTGGGATTGCTGCCCGCAACGAGAAAGCCATTGCGATAGAGCGCTGGCAACGAGCGCACCGGTTGCGCCGCCGGGATCGCCGTGGAGGAGTCCGCTGCCGGCGCATGCGGCGCGCTGCGCCATGCTTTCACGCCGAGGTAGACGAGATAGGCCGCGCCGATCAGGCGCAAGGCATCGAACATGGCCGGCCACGCTTGGAGGAACACACCGAGGCCCGCGGCCGAGACGGCGAGCATGAGGACGAGCGCCGAAAGGCATCCGGCCATCGTGGCGCTCGCACGGCGAAGACCATGCTGGGCACTGACGGTCATGACGAGCAGCATGTTCGGCCCCGGAATGGCCGATACGACGAACACCGTGGCCACGAAAAGCCACCAGGTATGAAGACTCATGACGGCAGAGCTCCTTGAACGGAAACGGGGAAAGCGCCAAAAGACGGAGGATGCACCAAGGCGCAATTATCCGCAGTGAGATCTGCGCGCGCCCGGCACGGTCGGGGCGATTCCCGCCATGACGGTTGACGCACCTCGCGTCACCCTGGGAGGTGCGATACTGCTGCGATGTCGCCAGTTACCGCCACATTTCGGTTTTACGAGGAGCTGAACGATTTTCTCGCGCCCGCTCAGCGCCGGCGCGAATTCAGCTGCGGCTGCGCGCGCGCCGCGACGGCGAAGCACATGATCGAGGCGCTTGGCGTGCCCCATACCGAGGTCGAGCTGATTCTCGTCAACGGGGAATCGGTTGGCTTCGAGCATCTGCTTCAGGATGGAGATCGGGTGGCTGTCTATCCGAAATTCGAAGCATTCGATGTCACGCCGCTTTTGCGACTGCGGCCCGAGCCGCTGCGGACGATCCGCTTCGTCGCCGACGCCCATCTCGGCGGGCTCGCGCATCTGCTGCGGCTCGCGGGGTTCGACACGCTTTACGACAATCATTTCGCCGACGACGAGATCGAAGCGCTCGCACTGGCTGAGGCGCGCATCGTGCTCACGCGCGACCGCGAGCTGCTCAAGCGCCGCACGATCACTCACGGCTGCTACGTCCGCGCGCTACAACCCGAGGCGCAGTTGCGCGAGCTTTACCGTCGCCTGGACCTTGCCCGAAGCACGCGTGCCTTTCGACTTTGCCTGACATGCAACGCGCCGCTGCGGCACATCGCCAAAGAGGAAGTCCGCGAGCGTGTGCCCGACGGCGTGTTCGAGCGGCAAACGCGGTTCGTCACATGCGATGTCTGCAATCGGGTCTTCTGGGAGGGCTCGCATTGGAAGCGCATGCGCACACTCGTCGATTCGATTTTGACCGACGATGACAAAGCGATCGATCGAACCGCGCCATCGGCTGGTTGATATGGGCCGCATTGGGTCGCGGACAGTGCCCCGGGGTCGCCCGGCCCCCCCCCGTTCATCAGCACAACTAACGAACATTTGTTGCCTCGCCGCAACGGTGTGAACCAAAAGGTCTCGCGTAGCCGTCCCGATGCGCGAAAACGCTCATTCCCGGCACGCTTCGTGTTGACGCATCTCAAAACGAGCCACTAAAATGCACGTAATTCCACAAGTGGGGCATATGCCTTGGACAGTTGCAGTAGTCGACCTTCGAACGGTTTTTCTGCCTGAGCGGCACGACGCCACGCGCTGATTCCTTCCATTAGCCGCCGTCCTGCCTCTCCGGCAGACGGTGCGCATCGCAGTTTTCCGTAGCACGTTTCTCTTCGCGCATCGATTCGAATGGCCTTTTTGCGCCGACGGGTTGCGCGCGCTCGCCTCTTCGCGAACGCATGCAACGCAGCGGCGCCGGACCGGGCGTGTCCGCAGGCGTCCAAGCGCTATGCCATTTTTGCTTTTTTGAAGCCGGACCCGGCATGACCGCAGAGAAAACAATCATGTCCACACCCGCACACGTCACGACCGCGCGCAACGCCGTCCTCGATGAAGCCCATGTCGGCGACATCCGGGGCGCTTTCGGCACGATCGCGCACCACGATACGGCGCCGCGGAGCAACTGGGCCGCGCGGATTCGCACGCTGCTCGCGATCCTCGGCCCCGGCCTCATCGTGATGGTCGGCGATAACGACGCCGGCGCCTTCGGCATCTATACGCAGGCCGGGCAGAACTACGGAACGGCCCTGCTGTGGACGCTCGCCCTGCTGATCCCGGTGCTCTATGTCAATCAGGAGATGGTGCTCCGTCTCGGTGCCGTGACTGGCGTGGGCCATGCGCGGCTCATCTTCGAGCGTTTCGGCAAGTTCTGGGGCGCCTTCAGCGTCATCGATCTGTTCCTGCTCAACGCGCTGACGATCGTGACCGAGTTCATCGGCATCACGTTCGCGCTCGATTTTCTCGGCATCTCGAAGTTCCTCGGCGTCGGCATTGCCGCGCTGCTGACGATGGCCGCCGTCGGCACGGGCGATTTCCGGCGCTTCGAGCGGTTCGCCATCGTGCTTTGCGTGGCGAGCCTGCTGCTCGTTCCGGTACTGGTGTCCGTCCACCCGCCGATCCACGTCATCGCGCGCGACTTCGCGGTGCCGCGCTGGCCCGCTCATGCCCGGCTCGCCGATGTGATGCTGCTCGTGATCGGCATCGTCGGCACGACGGTCGCGCCGTGGCAACTCTTCTTTCAGCAGAGCTACGTGATCGACAAGCGCATTACGCCACGCTTCATGAAGTACGAAAAGATCGATCTGTGGATCGGCATCGCGCTCGTCGTCATCGGCGCGGTGGCGATGATGGCGTTCACCGCGGCGCTCTTCTCGGGCCGGCCGGAAGCCGGGCAGTTCACGGATGCGCGCGGCGTCATCGATGGATTGCATCAGTATGTCGGCCGCATGCCGGCGACGATCTTCGCCGTCGCGCTGCTCGATGCCTCGATCATCGGCGCCGCCGCTGTTTCACTGTCTACGGCCTATGCGATCGGCGATGTGTTCGGCATTCGCCATTCGCTGCACCGTAGCGTGGCAGACGCGAAGGGCTTTTATCTCGTGTATTTCGGCATCGTCGTACTCGCCGCCGCGCTCGTACTGATGCCGGGCAGCCCGCTGGGTCTCTTGACCGAGGCCGTTCAAACGCTGGCCGGGGTCCTGCTGCCGAGCGCCACCGTGTTCCTGCTGCTGCTTTGCAACGATCGCGCGGTACTTGGTCCGTGGGTCAACTCGGGGCGGCTCAACTTTTTCACGGGCGCCGTCGTCGCGGCACTCGTCATTCTGTCGATCATATTGACCGCGGCGACCGTCTATCCCGATCTCTCCGGCGAGACGATCGTTGCAATGCTGGTCGCGGGTACACTCGCTTCGGCGCTGGGCTACCTCGTCATCCGGATCATGCAGCGCCGCGAGCATCCGGTCCAGGCGCAACAGGCCGGACGATCGCGCGGCACCGCCGTCGACATCACCGCAGTGCCGCGCGAGCAATGGCGGATGCCGCCGCTCGAAACGCTCCCGCCGCCTCGGCTCAGCTTCACGACGCGCGTCTGGATGGGCGCGCTACGAGGCTATCTCGCGATAGCGGTCGGCCTCATCATCGTCAAGGTCGTGCAAATGGCGTTGCACTGACGGCGCGTCAAGATGCCGTTTCGTCCTTGGGATCATATCGACCGAGCGATGCCGCCGAATTCAAACGCGCACGTTTGTAAAGCGCACGCTGTGCTTCGCGGACGTTTGCGGCCTGCCCGCGCCAGGTCTTCAATGGCGGTTCCTGCAACGCGCGGCCATACGAAAAACTGAGCGGCCAGGGGCGCCGGCCCGTGCGGTTGATGGCATCGAGATGCGCCGTGGCCTCTTCGGGCGATTGGCCGCCGGACAGAAAGAAAACGCCCGCAACGGCCGGCGGCACGGTACGGCCAAGCACCGTGACGGTTTGCGAGGCCGCCTCGCCCACGCTTGCCGCTTTCGCGCACTCCTTGCCCGCCACGACCATACTGGGCTTCAACAGCATGTGTTCGAGCACCACGCCGTGCCGGTGCAGCGCATGGAATACCTCGTGGAAGACCGCCTCCGACACCTGAGCGCAGCGTTCGATCGAATGCGCCCCATCCATCAATACTTCCGGCTCGACAATCGGCACGATGCCCGCTTCCTGGCAAATCGCCGCGTACTGCGCCAGTGCATCCGCATTTGCAACGATCGCGAGACGACTCGGTAAGCAGTCCGAAACGTTATAGACCGCCCGCCATTTCGCGAAACGCGCGCCTTGCGCCTTGTAGCGTTCGAGGCGCTCGCCCAACCCATCCAAACCCTGCGTGATTTCATCCCCGCTCGCATGCGCCAGCGCGATTTTTCCCTTGTCGACTTTGATGCCTGGCACGATGGCCTGGCGCGCCGCAAGTTGCGGCAGCGGCTCGCCGTCGTCGGCGCATTGCCCGAGCGTCTCCTCGTAGAGGATGACGCCGCTCACATACTCACCGAGCCCTTCGGTTGCGAGTAACAGCGTTCGCCACGCGCGTCGGGTCTCTTCTGTCGATTCGATGCCGATACTCTTGAACCGCTTCGCTATCGTCGGCCCGCTTTCATCGGCCGCGAGAAGACCTTTTCCGGGCTGGGTCAGCGCCTCGACCGTGCGCTGCAATTCACTGCTTTGCGTGTTCATCGTCCGATTCCTCCGCGAAAGCTGAGATTCCACGAGTTTGCTCGGCCGCCGCGCGTTACGCCAGCCCGCAAGAGGCAAAATGCGGTGCCCACCGCACACACGGTCAGGCATCGGGTGGCGGCCCGGCGTGCCGGACTTCGGCTTCATCGGCGGCGATCGCTCCGACCCTTTCTCTGAACTGGCCCAAGGCCGCTGTGGCGGCCGCTATCCCGTGGGATTCGATGAGGTCGCGCAGGTCGTCGCAGCAAGCCCCTACCTCCCGCTCTCCGAGCGTCATCAGCGCGCCTTTGACGCGATGCAGCGTCTGCAGGACACGGCGCGTATCGGCCGCATTCGTCGCTTGCGCGAGCCGCTGCTCGTCTTCGATCCACGTCTTCGCAAACAGTGCGCGCAGGGCATCGGATGATGCGCTGCTCAGCTCGCATCCCGCTGGCTCGTGGCCGAGCACGGCATCGAGCGCGAGCCGCAGGGTGTCGAGCGCCAGCGGTTTGTGCAAGACCCGGGCGAAACCCCTGCGGTTTGCTTCGTCGGGATCGCGGGGCGCCGCGGTATGGGCGATCACAGGCATCGACAGGCCCTTGCCGCGCAGCGCAGCCAGAAGGCTGCGCCCATCCATGACCGGCATGCATAAATCGGCGAGCACCAGATCGTAGGGCTGGCGCAGGCATTCGGTGAGAGCCTGCCATCCATCGCAAGTCAGCTCGACATGCCGGTAGCCGAGCGCCTCGAGCTGATGCGCAAGCAGCGTTCGACTGACCGGATCGTCTTCCGCAACGAGAATGCGCGCCGCACGATGCCCTCCGCGCGCGCGCTTCGGATGCCGCAAGGAGGTGCCAGTGGAAGGCACGGGCTCGTGGCGCCCGCAATGCTCGAGGGCCAGCGCCAGTTTCGCCGCCGACAGCGCAGTGACATGCAGCGCGTCGTCGCCACGCTGCGGGTGAAGCGGGCCTCGCTCCGAAACAACGACCGTATCGAGGTAAGCGGAAGCACTGCTGCGCCATATCGGCGATACGACGTTTTCATGCGAGCCCAGAACCGCAATGGAGCGCCCGCGTCCGGGCATCGGCACGCATGCGCCGTCGCCCTGCACCACCGCCACAGCGGGCCCGCAATGCGCGCTCAAGCGGGCAACGAGCGCGTCCTGCCAAGCGGCATCGTCGCAGGCTACGACGATCGAGTCGAATGAGAATCGATCGTCGAAATGAGCGGACGCATCGAGCGACAAACACGGCGACGCGGCTCGCTTCAATGGCAAATAAACGGTAAACGTCGTGCCGCGGCCTTCTTCGCTCTCGAGCGCGATGCGTCCGCCCATCAGGTCGACGAGCCGCTTGCACAGCGACAGCCCGAGACCCGTACCGCCGAAGCGCCGTCCGATTGATCCATCGGCCTGAATGAACGGCTCGAAGATGCGCTCGCGTTGGTGCGCCGCAATGCCGATACCGGAATCGGCCACAGAAATGCACACTTCGTCAGCATCGCGCGGCGTGCGGCCGATCGTCGCGCGGAGTGCGACTGCCCCGCGGTCCGTGAATTTGCATGCGTTGCCGAGCAGGTTCGTCACGACTTGCACGATCCGCTGCGCGTCGCCCTGCCAATGCCCATCGACGGCGGGATCGAGCAGACATAAAAAGCGCAGTTCCTTGTTCGTCACGGACGGCGCAAGCGTCTGCGCGCATCGCTCCAATACTTGAACGAGATCGAACGGCTCGATGTGCAGCTCGAGTTCGTGCGCCTCGGCCTTCGACAAATCCAGCACGTCGTCGACGAGGGCAAGCAATCCCTCGAACGCGTGGTGCACGGACGTGAGGCGCGCGGCTTGCGGGGGCTCGAGTTTCTCCATCGAAAGCAACTCGAGATTCCCCAATGCGCCGTAAAGCGGGGTGCGGATCTCGTGGCTGATGGTGGCAATGAGCATCGATTTCGCGCGGCTCGCCTGGTCGGCCGCGTTGCGCGCGCGACGCAAGAGTCGCACTGTCTCTTTCTGCCGGCTGATATCCGTCAAACTGCAGAGCAACACTTCGCGCTCGCGGTAGCGCGCCTGCGACAACGCGACGGAGAGTTCGCGCGAGCGCCCGTCAGCGCCTGCGACGGACACTTCGATCGTGCGCGCTGCCCCGGACGATGCCGTGGCACGGCTGAAACGCCCGCCCCTGCGCCTCGTGCGCCGCCCCGATGCACGCTTGTCGAGCAAGCTTTGGAAAAAGTGGGTTTCGTCGGGCAAGGCGGCAAGCAGCCCGCGAGCAATGCCGTTCTGCATGACGATGCGCCGTGTCGACGGATCGAAAACGGTCAAGCCCACCGGGGCGGTCGCAAGCACAGTGCGTCCGAACGCTTCGCTTTCGAACACACTGCGCGCGCGAGCACGCAGCGGCGCGAGCATGAACCGGTCGATCGTCAGCACGAACGCCCACTGAGCCGCAAGCAGCAACGAGGCGAACGCGACGGTCCAGAGGACCGGTGCCTTCATGTTCGCGACGATGGTGTGCCAGTCGAACGCAGAGACCGCGACCCACCCCGGTCCAGAAATGCGCTGGATCATGAAGAAGTCGGCGCCCCGACGAACGAGCCGCACGCGCTCGTCGGCCGAATCGAGCACCGAGGGTTTCGCCGCCAACGCACGGGCCCAATGCGTCCGGCGCGGGTTGGATTCGTCGAGGCCCAGCAGGTGGCGACGATCGCGCGACACCATAAAGAAATCCGGATCGTGCACGGCCGGCTGAAAGAGGCGCGGAATCTGCGTCGCGGGCACGGTGACGACGAGCACGGCGATGCGCTCCCCGCCGCGGTAGACGGGCGCCGCGTAATGCTTGACGAGCTTGCCGTACATGTCGGATTCGTAGAGCGCTACCCAGAATACGCGCTCGTGCCGCAGGCTTGCGTCGTCGTTCTTGTGAAGCTCCGCGTCGACGCGCGCCACGTATCGATCGATGAGCGGCGATACGCCCGCGCTGCCTGCCTGCTCGCGCGCACGTTCCTCCAGCGGGGGCCATGCGGCAAAAAAGCGACGGTCGTCCGTGTAGAGAAAGCCACCGATATCGTCGGCCGCGCCTTGCAGCCTCAGCAGCGAACTGGGCGAAACCTCGCGCACGAGCCGCAAGAGCGCGGCGAGCCGTTCGCGATCGGCCGGTGCCGTCAACGTCGAGAGAATCGAAAACGGCGCGGCGCCGATGTCTTCTTCCGTATCGACGAGCCCGCCGCCTGCATCGAGCAGTTCGCGATATCGCTCGGCGGGCACCGGATCGCGGGCATGAACGTGCGCCAGCGCCTCGTATGTCTCGACCATGTGCCGCAGCCGCGCCTGGTTGCGCTCGACCGAGTTGTTGACGAAATCGCGCTGAGCGAGAAACGCCGCGCGCCAGTCGTCGAGACAACGCTCGAAGCGATGCGCGATGCCGATGGCGGCAGCCGCCAGAATGGAGACGGTCAGCAGCAGGCCGCCGCCGATAAGCAGCGCGCGATCGTAACGGCCCGGCAGCGCCGCCTGGCAGCGCAACGAACGACTGA
>CBJLAJ010000033.1:0-38407 GCA_966421005.1 uncultured Paraburkholderia sp. | reverse complement strand
GCAGGCAGTTGAAAACTTCGCCCGCGCCATCGAGCAAGCCGCCAGGAGGGAGGCTCTGAAGCAGGCGCTTAGTGAGATTGCTTGCGCAACATCGCGCGGCGAAGCGTACCGAGCTATTCACGCTCTCATAGAACATGAAACGAAATGACCGCGCAAAGGGGGAGTGATGACCGTCGTCCATATCAACGCACCGCGACCGGTCTATGAAACCTGCAACGTTGACTACTGCCCGACGTGCGAGAGGCCGCGCCGTATGTTCGTTGCCTATTACGAGTGGTATGGAGCAAATGTCACATGCGCCGGATGCGGTGAGCGATGGAGCGATGGATGCCGTGAAGAGCGTCCATTCTGCCCTGGTTGGCGCAAGACAAGCCGGGAGCATGCGATTAGAAATCTTGCGCGCATTGGGGTGAAAGCATGACCACTAACACGCAAGACCTTGGGTTCTCGATCGGGTGCTGCGCAGTACGGGTCCTGACTTATCGGTCCGGCGGATGCCGTCCGGCCACGGAGGAAGAGGCCGCTCTGTGGGACGCGCTTCGATTCATCGAGGCTGCTGCGATCGAGCGGTGCGCGAAGCGTGTTGAGCGCGCGCCGCTTGATCTCTTTGGAATGCCGGCAGAGATGCGAATTACAGCACGCGCGCATGTTGCGGATGACCTCCGCGCCCTACTGCCGAAGGAGGAATGATCCGAATCGGCCTCGCCGCCCCGTATCCGGTTTGCAGGTAGCGACGAGGAAAAGGCGCTCCCGGGGTAGCGTCGATGGAACCCCGGCTACTTGCCATCTGGAATGATGGCATCCTCTCCAATCTTAGAAGTGAGCGCCAGATCGCAGTGGCCTGGATTCACCTCATCGAGTAGTCGACAAAGAATGCATCCCCATCGGCGCCCAGCATTGCGAGCTTTGGCTGCGCGCTCACTTATCGTCTCGTTGCTGGCGCCGAACAAGAGGATCACGTTCGCGCCAGTGTCTAGCCACTTCAGAATGTTGAGTAGATACCGGGCGACATAGCTCATTGCTTTTGCTCCGAGGGAGGCGAGGACTTCGCCAGCAGATCGTTGACCTGTTCGGTGTCCCGCGTCGATCCAAAGAAGAAGCTGAGAACCGCCTTGGCCTCGCTAAACAGGTAGCCGATCACCGTGCCGACCATGGTTGCTTCGGTCGTGTTGGCGTAGCTTACTTTCCCGCTCAGGATCGCGGCTGCCGCAGCCAAGCTTCCACCGATGATCAGCAATCCTAGGAACGACGGCATGCGTGAGCGCGTCGCAGTCTGCATATCGCGCGCGCTCACGCGGTCCTGCACACTCAGACTGGCAAGTGTCTCTACATCCTTGAAACCAGCCTCGGCCATGCGAGCGGCATAATCTTGGTCCGCCTTCCTCATAGCGGCTAATTGCTCTGGAGTCGCACCACTGATCGCGGCAGCAATCGCGCTTTGCCGATCATCCGTAGTAGCATCAGGCTTTGGTGTAAGGCCGAATACAGACTCAAGGGCAGCTATCCCCCCGCCCAAAAGTGGGCCGCCCAAGACACTGCCAATCGTCGGCGCAAGCTTCTCAACAACATTCAATGCGTCTGCCCATCCGCTCATGATTGACCTCCCGAAAGATTGGAGCCGAGAAGGAATAGCGCGCGCTCTGCTGCGCGCCGCTTGGTGAGTCCGCCCAGAACTCGGCCTGCTGCTCGATTCCAAAGCGGGAATTGATCGGCGGCGCCCTGGATATCGCCAGCGTTCAGCTTGCGCAGCAGCGTAGAGGAGCCGAGTGCCACCCAGCCGAGGTTGTAGGCAAAGTCTGTCAGAGCGCCCTTTTGCTCGTCGGTTATTGGAATCGTGACGAGTTGGTCGACATGCGAACCAAACCCGGCCATGCGTTGCTGAAGCTCCCCATCCGCCTGCTCCTGGGTCCAGGTTGTCCCGCGTCCTATGCCGGCTCCGGTGCAGCCATACCCGATAGTGGGCAAGTCCCAGCCTAGCGCTGGATCAGGGTAGGCAGTCAGTTCGCATCCTTCGAATTGCTTGGCAAGGTCCATCGCCATCTCAAGCCATCCCATCTCGCCCCCCTTCGGTGAGTACATTCAGGATTCGCTCTTCAATTGCGAGCAGCTTTTCTTCGAGCGAAAGGATCGTTTCTAGCATTCGTTTCTGAGCCTCGGCCGATTCTTCGGCGATCATCATCAGCACTGCGCCGGCTGTAGAGGCCTCGATTGATAGGATCAGGTTCGTAGCGCCGAAGTCAGCGTCGTAGCCGTGCATGAAGTGCAATGCGAGCGAGGTCGCAATGAAGATGCACAGCAGTATCAGGAAGTTCCGCGGCCTCCTGATAGTCAGGTAGAGGCGCAGGATCGGGTTCACTTGTCGGCCTTCGTGTTGATGAGCGCCACGATGTCGTCGAGCTTCTTGAACACAGCCTTCTCGAAATCGCGATGCTCGATCTTCATCTGATAGTGCTCGGCTACATGAGCCTTGTATTCGAGGAATTTCTTTTCCAGCTCGTCGACTTTCTCATGGGCGCTATCGGTCGCCTCTTTCGAATGGTCGGAATGCCTATCGAATCGGTTGAAAATCCACATGACGATCGAGCCTATGATCGCCGAGATTATGTATCCTGCACCACCGTCCAGATTCATCATTTGCCCCGTTGGTCTTGGTTGTTTGTCTGATTTGTCATCTAATTCTGCGAGCGCGCATCTTCCCGGATAAAGTTTCTGTGCTAGTGCCAAATGAGCACATACCAACTAGATACACCGTAGTCGTAGATGCAACACTTATGCGCACAACAGGAGTTGACATTTGAGAGCCAACATTTGTTTGTGCCGTAGAAAGTTGCAAGACGTTTTCCTGTGAAAACGAGGCCGGCCTCGTTGCAGAGGTCGTGCTTATGCCGCATGTCCAAATGGTAGAAGTGGTGGAGGCGGCAGAAGTAAAAAGACAGCTGCCGCTGACATCCCAATCGCCTGCGGTAAGGGAGATGGACGACCCGTTTGCCGCCGTCCCGCTAGTTAGCGGCACAGACGAAAGATCAGAAGGAGTCGGAAATTCGCCGACGCTTCCAGCATTGGCGCTGTCGTTCGTTGTCGTGCCGACGATGCCAGCAGTCGACGATGGCGTGATGGCCCCGGTAAATGTCAGGGCGCCAACGCTTGAACCAAATGCCGGATCAGCGCCAGTAGAGCCGACTAGCACCTGCCCTGTAGTGCCGACTGCAAGCTGGGCGATTGCGGCGGTTCCCTCTCCGACTAATACACCATGCGTCGTCAGCGTTGCGCGCCCGGTCCCGCCCCCCGCTACAGATGCTGTACTAAACGATGGGTCGGAGGTCGTTCCGTTTGAGACCAGAGGAACGCCGGTAGTCGCCCCTGGAGCTGCGGTCGTAACCGCTGACGTACCCTCACCGAGAGCAACACCATGCGCGGCAAGCGTGCCGACGCCAATCCCGCCTTGCGACACGGACAGCGGCGTCGTAATCCCCGAAAGGGACGTGATATTCGCGTTTGCCCCTGACGTGGCGATACTCGAATTGCAGCCGAATCCCGAGCCGTTGGTCCACTGGAGCGCCTGTGCAGCGCCGTTGCAGCCTGTGACGGTAATTGCTGTTGGGCTCGCGGTCGCCGCTGTCGCGTTACCAAGGACTGTATTGGCCGCTTGCGTGGCTAGCTGGGTTGGAGATACGCCCCCCGCAGAAATGGAGATCGTGACATTGCCTGTCGCGCCACTTACGGTCACGCCAGAGCCGGCAATGACAGAATCGACGATGGATTGCCACGTGGGAGCACTTGTGGCTCCGTTCGAAACGACGGCCTGTCCAGATGCCGACCCAGCGGGATTGAGAAGCTGGACGGGCGCCAGCGTCGTCGCCAGAGCAAGCGGCGCGATGATGCTCGCGAGCAGTGCGGCAAAGATGCGTTTCATGTGCATTCCTTATCCGTTGTTTGCGACAACCGATGTGCCGCTCATGGTGTTGGTCAAAGAGCCGCATGAGTTGCCGACAAATACGCTCTTTACTGCCGCGCCCTCCAGGGTGACTGAGCCCGAGAAGATATTCCCGGTAACAACCTGACTCCCTTGGTTGATGATGATCGCTCCATCGATCTTGTTTCCGGTGATGATTGAATCGGTCTGCTGATCCAGCGTGAGAGTTACGCCGCCAACACATGTGTTGCCTGTCATCGTGAGTTCGACGATATTTGCGGCGGCCCCACTGTAAAATGCGCCAGTGCCATCAAACTGACATGCGCTGAACTTCATTCGCTTGATGGCCGTGCTCCCGGCATCGGCTGAGACCACCGCCGTTCCCCACGTCTCGGCATGACACGCCGTGAAGATGAAGATTCCATTCGGGTTTGAGGCGTACCCCGTGAAATAAAGCACCAATCCAGCGTTGTTGCCTGACTGGTTGAATTGGCACGCGACGAATCTGACGGTATCGACAGTTGCACCGTTGACGTTGACGAAAGCCGTGCATGCGTAATCAGCCCCGCCGTTTCTTCCGAATCGACATTCCGTATAGGTAGACTCAACGACGTTGCTGATTCTCAGGTGATAGGAAGTCGCCTGTCCGGACCAGCAGCGCAGCAGATGGATACCAAGGCTTGTAGTGGCACCGCCCCCAACTGACCACGTGATATCGGATCTGATCGAACCAACATCTTGGACCGGCATCACATTGTTTGAATTCGTCAACGAAACTCCGATGCTTCCGGATGGAATCGTTCCGGCGGCGCGGCTTACGGTGATGTTTTTAAGCGATGGTGATTCCGTGACGCTACCGCCCGTCGCGGACAAGATTGGCGTCACTGATAAATCAGCAAAGATCAATGGCGCGCTGTCTGCGACCGATCCGCCACCGGCTGCTGCGAACTCGCCATGAAGACACTTTCCAGCAGGTACGGCGATGGTTTGCGAGACCCGGTACGCTTTATAGGAAAGCATGACCGTGTTGACGGAACCAGCTCCCAGCGCGGCAAGGATTGCGGTGGAATCATCCGTCGCGCCGTCGCCTTTCGCGCCAAACTGCTCCGCGTACACGGTGCCTCGATGTATCAGCTTCCACCGTCCGCCATCCGTGGCAACGATGATCGTGCCGCCGTTGTCTGCGCTGGTCGTATCCGAGGCGTCAAGATAGTAAGCGCCGCCGCCGCCATCATTGGTGGCATAGTACCCAGTCACAAACGCGTTCGTGTAGACCGTCTTGCTCAGCGTGCGCAGTGCCGTGATCGACGTAACGACGCGAGCCAGAACCCCGCTCCATGCGATCTGTGCATCCCCGATGATGCGGCCTGATAGCTTGGTCACGTCGACAGCGCCCGCGGCAATCTTGCCCGCAGTGACCGCGCCGTCCTGTAGCTGCGCCGTGCCCACCGAGCCGTTCGCCGGTACGCCCACCGAAAGCGTGGTCCCGCCAACGACGTAGACCACGTTGGTTCCGACCGGGATGGGCGAATTGAACGTAAGCAGAGTGCCGTTCAACGTGTATTGATCTGTGCCCTGGTAGATGCCATCGAAGTGGACTTGCAGGTTGGCCGGCGTGCCGTACGCCTGGGAGAGCGTCAGTTGCGTGGTGACGCCGGGGGTGAATCCCGTCCCGGACAGGAACGGCCCTTCAGGCGTTAGATTCCCGGCTCCCACAGAAGACGAGATGGGATACGCCATCGCGTTCCCGTTTGAGTCGAAACCGGCCAGCTTATTTGCCCGACCCATTGCGCTCGGGTAGACGAGGCTGGGCGTGGACGCAGAGAAAGGAACCTGGAGCGATAGCGCAGCTTCCTGCGCAAGCTGCTGCGTCTGCATCGTCAGGTAATCGAGCGCGTTCTCGACCACGTTCGGGTAATAGCCCGACTGATTGACGAGATCGGTCAACTGTTGATATGCGACGATGCGCTGAATCGTCAGGCTCGTGCCGGTGGCAATCGGGCTGCCGACCAATGGGTATGTCACCGACCCGCCTACGGCAGAACCTATGCCAGTGACGGAGTATTGAGTCTGGCTGAGCAATGTCTGCGTGCCAGTCGCATCGGTGTAATAGACGTAAAGCTCGGAGGCGAGCGGAACCTGGAAAGAGAAGCTAAAGCTCGTCGTGAGCCCATTCCCTTGAGCCACCACCTCGTTCGAAGTCGTCGAGATCGTCAAGGCTAACCCCTATGGGTTTTGCCTTGCGACCGCGCGGTTTACAGCGTGGAATGTGTTTCCGGCGTGCGCAAGAAATGCTGTGGATAACTCTGTGAATTACGGTTCGTTGCCCTGCCCGAACGCCAAGCCACGAGCCACATCGGCGGCGTTCTTCGGGTGTTGTTTCCCGGTCTTCACATCTGCTGCGTATTGTAACGTAGTACCTATTTGACCTGCACCTGGGATTAGCAGACCAACTGCATTCCCGATATCTTTGATCGGCGCCTTCGGTCGCTTGCCGTGCGCCGCGTCCCAAGCGTCTTTGAATGGTTTGCCGGCCGAAGACAGCGCGCGCATCAAAGGCGAAATGCCAGCGTCCGGGAAGCCCTTGATGGCCGACCACGCATCGCGCAATCCCGGCACCATGCCGGCAAACTCACCAGTGATGGCTTTTGCTGCCCACATAGCCCAGCTTTCACCCTTGTGTTGCTTCTCAACCACGCCAGCGGCCAAGGCCGGGACAATCGATGCCATTAGGAATCGGGCCAGCACCTCTGGCTTGCTGAACCCTGACGTGCGCAGCTTGTCGGCCATGTCCATCGTTTGACCGAGCGAGTTGTTCATGAAGCCGTACAGGGTCGTCATCATTTTCACTGCTTCGGATTTGCTTTGCAGCATCGCCGAGCGGGCTGATTCGATGTTGCTGCCGTGCGCCTCTCGAACGATCTGATTTGCATAGGCGATCGCATCCTCCTCGCTCATTGGCTCGCCCGTACCGCCGCGGTTCTTTGGGATTCCCTCCGTGATAGCGCGATCATAGGCACCCCACGCCGTAGGCACGGCAGAGCACAGATCGAGATAGGCGACGGCCGCATGCCCGAACCGCTCCGCTTTGGAGTGGAAGCTCTCAGGATCGAACAGCGAGGCAGTCGTCTGGCGGAAATCCCGGTCCTGCTGCATCGCGCGCGCGCGAATCTCGGAGAATTTTTCGATGGCTCCCTTGATCTGCCCGGCGTGGTCTGTCGCCATGCGTGCTGCTCGTGACTGAAAATACTTCACTCCTCCGCCCGAGAAGTAGCCAGCCGACTTGAACGCCGCGCTGCCGCCATGCTTGACCATCGTCGAGACGCGCAATGCGATGCCATTGGCTACCAGCATGTGCCGCGTGGTCTCCATGATCTTCCCGAGCCGGCTCATTTGAGCATCGGTATTCTGGCTGTTGGCGAGGTCTCCGATCCACTCATTAAGCGATTTGTACTGCTCCGGCCCGTACGAAAGATTGAATTGACGGCGGAATTCTGCATTGGACAGGACCTTATGCACATCAAGTAGCGCCTCTCGGTATGCCAAGTCGTGAATCGTATCGTGCAAGCGCCTCTCAACCGAATGGAACCCTAGGTCCAATCGATCAAAGTAGCTAACGCGGGAGTTTAATGAGCCGTTCGTCGTTGTGTCGGCGCGGAAATACCCTCGACCGAACAGGCCTTCGCTTGGATTGATAGCCGATGAATCGGACTGCTTGATAGCCAGCTTAGACCGAAGTGGGTCGTAATCGATCGGCGCATACCCGCCTTTCAGGCTGATGCCGTCGGCGGTCGTGAATGGTCGAGGCTCAATGTGATCAGGCGATACGTTGCCGAGGCGGCGATTCATCTCGACCATTTGCGGCCAGTGACGCTCGAACGCGTCCCACGTCGCTTGCGTAGCGCGCCAGTCCTTTGCCGTCATATTGGCATTGAGAAAGGCCCATACGTCGCGCCCATCCCACTCCATGCCTTTCGTAAGCTTTTCGAAATTCGACTCGTTGCCGACGTGCCGCGCGATGCCGAGCATGTCACCACGAGTAAGTTTCCGATATACCGTATTACCTGTCTCTTTCGTAAGATCGGCGTCAATGAGGCGATCATTCGGCACAAGTTCGGTTAGGCTGTTCTGCCAATCTTTCCCGAGCTCACTAGCCACATCCCGAAAGGAATTCGCCAGCGCCTTGAGCATATCGATCTTGTGATAATTCGCATCAAACACGCGATTGAAAATCGCTCGTGTGAACGGCCCGAGAATTTCATGGGTATCGAACTGGTTCGCCTTGAACTGCTGAGCTTTCAATTCAGAGACGGCGCTACGCAGCCATACGCCCATGCGGCTCAATGCCACCTGGAAGAATGGATCGGTGCCGGCTCGCGGGGGCTCTACGAGCTCTTGCATCGTGAACTTTTCACCGCGCGATTTCATCTTGTCGACGAGATCGCCAACAGCTTCCGCGAGATCAACCTTCTTGCCTTCGATGGTGATCGACTTCCGCTCTTTGGCAATCTGCTCCATGCTCCGCAACGTGTCGTGCAGACCGCGCAGTTCTTCGACGGTCATCTCCTTGTATGGCTTTCTCACCGTTGGATCAAGCATGCCTGGATGTTCCACGGGCGTGTACCCGAAAGCCTTTTGCGTATCCATCCAGTTTTGCAGAGACACCTGTTGTTTAGTTGGCCCTTCCACCGGCTTTTGCCGGAAGTCAAACCGCTCCCGAAGCGCGTCGATCTGCTCCAGGATGTCAGGGTCCATCTTCTTGCGGATCGAGTCTTTGTCGTATCTAGCCTGATTCGAGACGATCTTCTTGACCTCGTCGACCGCATCGCGCGCCGCCTTTGCCAATCGATTCGATAGCAACGCTTGACGCTGAGCGTTGGCCGCTGCGGCTGGGTCTTTGGGCGCTGCATCGAGCGCTTCACGGTTTGCCTTCGTCTCGGCCACTTCAAACTGCCGCGGGTTCAGGTCCTTCACCTTCTTAGCTGCGATCGTCGATCGCGCCGCTTCGTCGGCTGCCTTCGTCAAATCACGTATGGCTATCTTGGACTTGGTGAGGATTTTCAGGCCAGTAGCGATGAATCGCGCGCGCGCCTCATTATGAACTGCTGCGTTGGCGGCATCCTCGACGGCTTGTGGGTCAACCAATTCGCCATGGCGCTCCAGCATGCGCTGATCTGTCATGCGCTCGATCTCGGCTTTCTTTTCTGCCTTCGTGGTAGACATGGCATCCACCAATTCGGTGCCGCTCCCGAAGCCGAATTGCTCGGCTACCGCATCCATCATTACCGGGTCTTTGGTCTTCAAATCGTTGGCGGTGATGTAATTCCTGGCTCGTTCGGCTGGCGTGTTATCAAGTTCACGCGTGACTTCCTCGCGAATCATATCGCGCTGAGCATTGGCTTCGCGCTGCATTGCCTTGATCGCGCGCGACTTCGCATTGCTCGCCCACTTCATGTCGCGCAGGCTTTTCTGCTGCATCTCATCGACGGCCGCTTGCGTGGCCTCTTGACCAGCGTTCAGATACTGCGCTTTCTGCGCGTCGGTCGCATCGGTCTTCGACAGATCGAGCGGGAGATACCCGCGCGCCGCCTCGGCTTCCCTGATAGCCTGATCGGATGCCAGGAGGCGGTCGAACACGCCGCGCATTTCGGGCGTTACCTCAGCGCCAAGGCTCAAGGCATTTTGGTAGACGTGCGTCAACCATGCCCGGAACCTAGCGAACAAGCCTGACATGGCAGGCGTCGGGGCGCGCCCTTCCATCAAATACGCTTCGAATGCCCGTGCGAATTTCTCGTGCGCGTCGCGCTGCGCATTCACGCCCTTGGCGCCCCACTCATCGATCGTGCCGCCGCCCGACCAGTCGAGGAACGTCTGCATGTCATCGCGCAACTGCTGCGGCGCGCCCTCGCGGCCGGCCATATGGCTCAGCGTGTCGAGGAAGAAATGTCCGGATTCGTGCAGGAAGGTTGAGAGGTCTGCACTCTTGAAAAGCGATATGGTTTTCGTCGACGGCGTAAATGTGCCGCGCGGCTCGCCACCCGGCGTCTGCTCCAAACTCTCGGCGCCGCGCTCGGCCTCGCTAGTAATCTTGAGCGGGTATGCCTCAAACATTTCAGCCGGAGTCATTCCCGCCCGCTCCGACATCGTGCGGTAAAACTCAGTGATCGGTGTTAGATTCGCTTTTGCCACGTCGGCTGGATAGCGGCCAGTTGCCATCATCTGGCCGAGCAGATTCTCGCCGATCGATTTCAACTGCTCTTCGCGCTCGTCGATGATGGCGTGCTGGCCGACGATATCCTGTGCTCGCGCCGTCAATTCCTCTTTGGCATTCTGGAAAAACTGCTGACCCTCGGCATAGGTCATGCCGCCTTCCTCGGTTTTCATGTGCGGCAACAACGCAGCATCAAGCGGCGTGCCGGCAATGTGTGTGGCGTAATCCTCGACTGGGATTTGTACGTCACCGCCAGTAGCCCGTGCTTCCTGCACGCGCGCGCCTAAATCAGGCATCGCGGCCGGATCAATCGGGGATTGGTGTAGCGCATCGTCAAGCGTCTTCCCGTCGACATAGACGTGCTGTACTGGACCATCTTCGGCCGCCTCCGCAACGAAGCGTTTAAACGCCTCCGGGTCGTACTGGCGAAGTTTGGATGCCTGCGCCCACTGGCCTAACTGTTCGATCGTCATGCCGCCACGTTCTGCCGTCTCGGCATTCAGGCCATCTGAAAAAGCGCGCCGCACGCCGTCATGCAATGGGTTGTGCCCCATTACGCCAGATAGCATCGCGCCTGAGAGCCCGGAGAGGATCGTGTTGACCGGATCGAATCCCTCCTGCTGCGGCATCACGAGATTCATCGCCTGTCGAGAAACCTCGCCGGACGCCGCGCCCGAGACAAAGCCCGATGCGAGGCGCGTTGCTAATCCGCCTTCGGCGCCTAGCGGCACCACGCCGCCCAGCGTAGTCGTGGCATAGGACATCTGCGCGGCTCGGATCGCCTGCTGCATGTCGCCCGTTTGATCGTAGACATCCTTGCCGGTGTTGACGGCCGACACGAGCGATGGGAATGCCATCGCGCGCGCGCCGTGCGCCACCTGTTGGCCGATCGCTGCCGCCGTGCTGGTTGCCTCTTTCGCCTGTGCCGCCTCGCCCGCGCCGCCAGTCGCCATGATTTGCAGCAGCGTGCCGAGCATGTTGCCAGCAGTGCTCGCCGCCTTGACGCCGAATGGCGCATTGGCCGGCTCAGTGAGCGCAGCACGGTTGGCAAGCTGCGGCGCGACCATGTGCTGATACCACCAATCGGATAGGTGCGTGCCGTTTCTCTGACCGGTTATCAGGCTTGATAAACTCGGGCCAGCGATCGCGCCGGTCGCCTTGTCGACGCCGGAAAGTACTGCGCCGATAGCTCGGTTCAGACCCAGCGCCGAACTCACAAAGCTTGCACCGAAGCCTCTCGCCGCGCCGACAAGCGTGTCTCGCATCGCGCCGGTCGCCTGCTGGGACACGAGAAGGTCGATGTTATTCAGACCGTCGAGTTCGTCCTTTGCGATGCGTACGGAGTCTGGATTGTTGGCCGCCCAGGTCGCCAGTTTAGGATTGCCCGCCAGCACAGCCGCCGCCTGCTGCGCCTTGGCCTGCGCCTCGTAGCGTGGCAAGTCTGTCTCGACCGCGCCTTGCGGCAAGCCGATCTGCCGCCCAACTTGAGCTGAGCGGCCCGCCGTGTCCGGCGCGACATCCTGCGCCGCGACCACTTGAGCCTGAGCGGTTTTCGTTGCCGCGGCGTCGGCGTTGGCTTTCTGCTCGCGCAGGAACGATTCGAACGGATCGGTAGTGGCAACGGCTGGCGCGGGGACCTCCGGCGCGATCGGGCTCGTGGCCGGCTGCGCGCCGCCCTTATTCGCTTGCAGATAACTCTCGAAGTCGTCCGCCATCACTTGCGTCCTTTCGACAGGGTGTAGCGTGTGTACCACTGGCTCAATTCATCATCGGTCGGAGAGCGACCCATTACGCGCTTGAACGTCGAGGCGAGCTGTGGCTTTTGATCGTCGGGAACCGGCACCGAGAATTTCGATAGGTCGGGCGACTGGAACGCCATCATGTCTTTCCCGCCCAGGCCGAACCAGCCCGCACCTTCCTGCGACCCCTGCGCGATCAGACCGGCCGCAATCTGGCGTGTCGTCTTAGTGTCGGGCCACTTCTTGTTTTGGTCGTGGAACTGGTCGAGCGCCTCTTCGAGCTTGCCATAGAACGTCGAGGTCGTGGCCGCCTCGTCGGTGTTTGGCTTGGAAGAACGCCCCAATCCCATCGGCTTGAGCATATCGTCGACCTCGCTCTTGGCCCGCGCGAAGTTCATGTCCTTGGCAGACTTCGCCGCATCCGTCTTGCTAACCGACGCTTGACGGTTCATCAGGTCGAGGATCAGGTGATCTGGCATCTGCCCATAAAGCTTGGACAAATCCTCCTTCATGAATCCTTCGGCGTCATTGGCGGACTCGCCGCGCAACCGATAGTAGGCGTTCAAACCATCCTGCGTGAGCGGAGCATTGTGCTCGGCCTTAGTGAGGCGTTCGGTTACGGCCGCTTGTCCTTCTGGCGACAGCTGAGAATAGTTCGCATACGCCACCGGGTTTGCGGTCAGTTGCGCGAACGAGGTAATCGGTGCGGCGCCGCTCACTGGGTCACCGGCCAGCATCTTTGCCAGCGCCCCTGCTGCTTCCCGTTGCCGCGCCTGCGCCCCGGCAATCGCCGCATTTGTATTCCCCACTACCGTCGACGCAGCCACCGAGCCAGCGCGCTTGGCGGCCTCGGGGTTACCGGTCAGTTGCAGAACGTGTGCCTCGGCATCCTTGCGGGCTTGCTCGGCGCGTGCGTCCTGATCGGCTCGCATTGCTTCGGGGTCATGCGCAAGTCCGATAGGCTGCGGCGCAATCGACGCAGCGTTCGGCACGCCAGCAGCATTGCCTACCGGAAGCGTACCGCTCACCGCGCCGGCTGCTGCGCCCACAGGTTGCGCCTTGGATGCGTCGCGCCATCCCGGCGACTCCACGTCGAACATCGCATTGAGAATCTTCGTGCGCGTCGCCGGATCGGCCAGATTGACCTTGGCATCGGCGGCAATGCCGGTGGCCTTGGCGACAGTCGCTGCATATGCGGACGGGTTGTTGTTGCCATCCCCTGCCGGCGCCCAGCGGTTGATGATGCCGGCGATCGTATTGATGCCGTGCTTCGATCCGTACGCTGCGAGATTATCGTCGGCTGCCTGGATGCCCTGTTGCGGCGTAGGGAAGCGCTGAAACTGGCCCGTTCCAGGGTCCCTCAGATTGCCAGGGTTGTTGTTGCGCACGCCCAGCGATCCGCTCGAAGGCGTAGGCGTCGTAGCCTGCGTGCCGTACTGCACCCCGATCTGATCGGCTGCATGAGACGCAAGTTCGCTTTGCAAGGCCGCGAGGCTATTGGGTTCGATCTGCGACCACACGTCGGTATGCCGGGTACGACCAGTAGAGTCGGTCCAATCTTCGCCATTCTTGAGCAGCGTGAGTGCCGTCTGTGCGCTGCCAGCTGCTGCGATACCTCGAAGCCGGTCGATCCAACTAGCGCTGGTATCGTGTTGAATCTTCGCGTTGACAAAATCGGCCGGCTCGCCTGTGACGTTGGCGTGCGACTGGCGCTCCACGGCGATGGATTGCAGGTACCCGTTGAATGCGTTCGGATCATTCCAGACGCTGGCCGCCTGTTTCTGCATCGACGCGACCATGCCATCGGATACTTGACCCTGGTACACCTTGTTCTGGTTGTCGATGTAATCCTGCATGCCCAGGATCGTGCGCTGCGTGCGTTGTGTCGCTACGCGGTCGTACATGAGCCTCTGCTGCGGGTCGGTCAGGGCGTCGCGGTACTTGGTCTGCGCATCGCGCACCGCTTGCAGGATTTTCGGGCCTTGATCTACCGCGTTGCGCCCTTGTAAGGAATGCAACTGACTTTGCAGCGAATCCACCTCCGGGCTCAATCCGTTGGCGTAGATGTCGTTCGAACGAGTCTCGTCGTTGATCGCCTTGTACATTACGGCGGTCTGTTCGGTCTCGGCGCTCGCGTGCCCGAACGCGCCGGCCATCTGTCCCGCCGCCTGAGCAGTAATGCCGCCAAAGTCTGCTGGCGTGGCGTTGACCTGCTGCGATTGCAACGTGCCTTCGCTGAAAACGCTTTGGGAGGTTTCGAGACGCGGCAGGACTGGCATGGGTTAGCTCGTAGCGGATGGGTAGAACTTGTTCCATTGGTTTGCAAACGTGCCGGCGCCGGAGAGCATCGACGAGAACCCTCCCATGAGACCGGCCGTCTCGGATTGACTAGCGCGCATCTGATCCAGGTTGGATTGAGCCGTGTAATCCGCCCCTTGGTTCAGGTAGTTCCACCTCGACCGAGCGGCATTGCTCACGATGGTTGCCTGGTTTAGTTGGTCGACTTGCGCGACGCCTTCCTGGGCGCGTAACGCACTTCCAGAATTCAGGTCGACCCCGCCAGCACCCATCACGGCGCGGATCATCCCCTGTCGCTGGGCGGCTTGTTCTTGGGCAGCCTGCAACTGAGTATTGCCGGTCTGCGTCGCGGCGTCGGCATTGAACTTGGCGATCTGCGCGTTATTGGCGGCGACCTGGGCTTGGTAATTCGCCGCGGCACTGGCGGCCTCGCCCTGCTGGATTGCGCTATACGCCCCGACGCCAGCGCTCACCGCAGTTGCGGCAAGGGCGATATAGGGTACGGCGGCCACGCCCATGTCAGGCTCCTATCTCAAAGTATCGAAACGGCGCTTGCGAAACGCCCCACGGTTGAGGCTCACCCAGTCTCGCGCCAAGCCATTCCAGCCAGCGAACCGAGAGCGCGTATCGCGAATCCACCATGCCGCACAGTGTCGGATGGCGTTCGAGCAACTCCGGGAGTAGCGCTTTACAGGCTCGCGCGAACGCCCGGTAATGCCGCTCGACCAATGGCGTCGTCAGAAACCATGGATAGCTGTACGGGTCCATCAGGCTTTGACCGCCGACGATACCGAACATGCAAGCCACCTCGCCATCTACGATCCATGACCATGCGGACTCGGATCGGTCTAGCTCGTTCAAAAGCGCAGTTTGTGCATCCATGCCAGTGCTATCCATGCACTCGCGCACCTCGTCATAGCGCATGTTCGGCGCCATTCGAATGGCGTGCTCCTGGGTAGCCTTGACGATTTCGCCGATCATCAATTGTCCCCCACCTGAAGCTCCGGGAGCAGAGCCAACACGGTAACCGGTAGGGGATAATCCTGCTGCACGCAAATCTGCCCGGGCACATTGTACGAGGCTGGCAGTACCACGCGCTGATCTCCGGTGAACAAGCGGATCGGTTGGCCCATCGGCTCAGTCGTGCGCTCCTTGATTTCGATGAGCGCTTCGAACGTCGGGCCCACTTTTACGCCCCGCGAATCCTGCATGCGCACGGTCACGGCCGGGATCGTCTTGCGCTTGCTCTGGATCGTGCCGCCCGCCGACTGAACATCGATGTAGAGGCTCTGAAGCTGGCAGGTGAACGGCAAGCCGACGGTGATCGCGCTGTACGCACGGTCGAGCGTTATCGATCCGTCGGCCACGGTTTGCGACGGCGCCACATTCCCATCGGCCAGGATCGATACCTGTTGTCCGTTCAGGTGATCCAGTCCGCGGATGGTCTGCACCGGGGTTGTGACCGACCAAGTTCCTGCGGCAGCCGGCCACGTGTTGGTGAGCGCCTGCGTCACATTCACGATGATCTGCGATGCAGTCGGAATCGACAGCACGTACCCCAATCCACCGTTGATTCGCACCACGTCGCCCACCTGGGTTGATCCGAACACCGCAACGTTTGCCGTCATCGTTACCGGCTTGGCAAGCACAGCAGACAGCACGGCGCCCGATCCGCCACCAGGGTCGTAGACCGTGACGGCCGGATTCAACCATCCGGAGCCAGGAGAGACAATCGTCGCGCCGACGATGACCCCACCTGAGAGGATCGGCGTTATCACCGCGCCAGAGCCCGCTGAGTCCGTGACAGTGATGACGGTTTGGCTCGTGTACCCCGACCCACCCGCGATGATGTGAAGCGATTCAATCACCGTTGATGCGGTCTCGGCGGCCGGCGTGAGCGTGGCGGCCGGCGTGACGGGCGGGTATTGCAGCCCAGCATCCACGCACCACGCGCGCGACGGATCGGCCGGAAGTCCAATCGTCGGGTCGGCTCCCATCTGTCGGCTAGCGAACCGCTCGATGTATTGCAGGTATTGGCCGTTGATGACTCGCTCGACGATCACATAGACCGCGTTCTCATTCCCCTCGCTGACCGTGCAAATGCTCTTGTAGAGCCCGTTCGTGTCCGAGTGCGCCCATGCATACACGTCCTGTTCTTTGAGGAAGGTGAGCGAAAGCAGGATGCCATCGTCTCGCACGCACCAGATTACTTTGAACGGCTCTTCTGCGTAGCACCATTCCGTGATCTGGTGACCATAGAAAAGGTGGTTCGCCATCACCGAGATATCTGTCCCGGTGTATATGTTGACGTAGAAGTTATACGCCAGATCGCGAACGATAGAGCCCTTTGCCTGGACATACAGGATGTCGTAATTCACCACCAGGGGTGGGACATCGGAACATCCGTTGTACGCCTGCGGCACGGCCTCGATTTGAGTTGGCGTGACGGTCGTCCCAGCCCCGCCGGCGTCGATCTTCCATGCCCCCGACGATGTCAGGGCGATCAAGCTTTGCATCGGCACGAGATGTTTGACCGCGTTGACCTGCTGGCTCGCAATCGTGATCTCGATGTTGTCGTCATCCTTGGACGGGATGGCGTAGTCCATGTTGAAGAAGTCGCCCGTCTTCGAAAAGTCGATCTGCTCGGGAGAATTCGACATGCCGCCGAATACTTGCCGCTGCTGGTAGTACGTCACGCAACTTGGATTCCCGGCCGTCGTGAAGGGATTGTTCGCCTGCGGCGGGCAGTTCGTGAAATCCGGGAGGATGTTGTTGTCGATGAACGTGTTCGTCGTAGCCGGTTGCACCGAGCCGACATAGCCGAACAGCGCCCCTTGCGGCACGTTCACGCCAAGGTTTTCCTGGGTCCGGTAAATCTTGTAGAGCGTCGCCCCGCTCACCGAAGTCCATCCAATGGTGTTCTTGGCGCCGGTGTTTTGTCCCAGGGCAAGCGAGGTCGAATACGCCGCTGTCGATGCAACGCTTTCCGTTCCTCCGACAATGGCCGTCACTACATAGCCATACTGCGTGTTGGGGTAGGCCGTCCCAGTACCGGCGTTGCTGAACGTTACCGTGACACCAGTTGGTGCCATCACCTTCGGCGCGAACGTGATGGCCGCCAGCGTCCAACTGGCGTTACCCTGGCGAGTGAGCTTTTGCGGCGCATAGTCAGGATGGACGAGCGTCATTACATCGGCGCTCTGAGTGTACTTGAGCAGCGCGAGATCGTACGGCGAGTACGGCGTAGCCACTGTATAGACGCGCGCGGCCGATCCGCCAGCCACGTACGCCCCATACGTCAGCGTCGACAGAGGCTTGCCATACATGTCCGTCAACTGATAGGTGTTAGTCGTCGGGTTCGCGACAGTCGCGAATCGTCCGTTCAGTTGCGTCATGCCGATGATTGACGACAGGTACACCGTGTCGCCAGCGCTGTACCCGTGGGCCGGCTGAGTCACCACGCCAGGACTGGCCTGCGTGATGCCGGTAATCGTGCCATTCGGCTCCAGCACGTAGCCACCGTTGGTGACAAATCGAAGCGTGCCAGAGTATCCCGTTACCGTGCCGCCCCCGCCATACGTGTAGAAATAGAAGCTGCCGATCAGGATGATATGAGTGCCATCGACTACCGTGATCGAATACGTGCCGTCATATGTTCCAGTGCGAACCCCGCCGCCAGGTGTGACGATAAACGTCGTTGTGCCAGTGACCGTAACTCGGCCGCCGGTGGTAAGCCCTGTGGTTGATGCGACTTGCAGTAGCACTTGCCCCGTGCCGGCGTCTCTCGATGCGCCCGTTACCGCGTTAGAGTAGGAGGCACCCCCGCCAAAAACCAGCGCGTAAGTCTGCTGCGTGTTGAACTGAAACGGAATCAGGCGATTGGGCGTCGTGCTGTCTTTGCACTGGCCAACGAACTGCGTCCCCGTGCGCGAGCTCGCGCCGCCGCGGTAGTCGACGAAGAAGTTGCGAAGCAGCGCCGCGCCGACGTGGTACTTTGCGAGATCGACGCGGCCATACATCGATGGCGCGAGTTCGCCGGCACCGAAGCTAGGCAAGATAATCGGTTGCGCGCACATAGACTATCCAAGAAGGCTCAATTGCTGCGGGCCATACATGAACATCCCCGAATCCGGCCATGCCCAATCCGAGGCGTAGCCTCGAACCCTGATCCACTCCGGCGCCACGTCGATAACCGTAATCCCCTCGTTCCCGTTCTTTGCCTTGGCGTCCTCGGCATATGCCTGAGCTTCTTGCAGCGCCATGCGAGCGGTGTTCTTGTCTCCCGTGAGCGCGAGACACACTCGGGCACCGAGATAGGCCGCCATGCCTTGCACGAACAGCGCATCCCACATCGCCGTATTCGTGTTGCGGAAGGTGTAGATGGCGATCGCCTGCGGCTGATTCGTCAGCAGCACGCTTACCGGGTTGCCGTTGAAATCGAGGTCTGTTCCAATCTGGAACTTCGGAGGCGGGCCGTAAGCGGATAGTGGCGAGACCGCGCCAGGCGTCGACACTGGTGGAATCGGCTGCACCTGAATCATAGGCATCAGCTGACGCAGAAGCACGCAATCGCTCGGGTAGCCGTACTCGTATAGCCACGGCGCTGGAACCGTCTGAGCTTGCGTGGCATCGCGCAGAAGTGTCAGCGGGACCTGCTTGCGGGCGAAGTTCCAATGCGCCGCGCGCAGCATTGCGTCGACAGCATTGTCCCAATGGCGTGCGATAGCGTTGGCTTCGGCGCTGCCCTCGCTCAGGCTCGCGATGGTAGAACGCGTGCCAATCACATCGAGCGCCATATTGGCGATCTGAACCTGCGACGAGGGCATGCGTTACTCCTGGTTTGGGTACAGCTTCTTGGCACTCTCTTTGAATCCGCCTTTCACCGCGGCTTCACGTTCCGCCTCTTCTTCGTCGGGCGCTTCCTCAATCGACATTTTCTCGATCTGGATTCCAACGCAGCCAGTTTCCCCGTATTCGTCTTCCCGCTCTTCGGTGCTGATGACGCAACCGCACACGTAGAAAGCAACTTCATCGCCGCACTCCGGCATCTCGTCGACGCCCAGCTTGGCAAGGTCTTCTTTCGTCAGCGTGATTCGCAGGCCGTACGGGTATGGGCTCGGAGGACAAGGTGACGGGTAGTCGAAGTCTTTGTCTCGCGCCATGTCGACGATATCGCCAGCCATGATCAGTCCTTCGCTTGCTTGAGAGCCTGCGCCAACACCGTGACGAGTTCGCCTACCGACGTGTCGGAGACCTTGAGCGACGTGAGATCAGCGATCGGGTCAGGCCGCACGCTCGGATGCTTGTCCTTCATCACTCGCGCCGCGTCGTTGACGGGCTCCATGTGCCACCCAGGGATGCCACGCCATTCGATCACGGCTTCCTTTTCGTACATCACGTCGTTGATATAGGCGCATTCTTCGAGGCGGTACTTAGGCGTTTCGCGTTGTGATTGAGCTTGTTGCTGAGACATGACTTCCTCCGTTATTTCATGGTTTCGGGCAGGAACCCGACGGTGCAAGAAACTGTGCCGCTGATCACCACGTTGATACCTTTCAACGCATAGAACGGCAGCTTGTAATACGTGCCAGCGACTGGCGTAAAGGTGTCGACGATCTTCGTAGTCGTTCCCGTGGCCGCGTCGTCATAGACTGTAATGGTCGGTGTGGCACTCGCTGCCGACACGAAGATTCCAACCAACCCAACAGACTGAGGCCAGACGTTGCCACTGGCGGCGATCTGCTTGTATGCGACCGATTCGAAAGTGTCTTGTGCCATGACGGTTCCTTATGCGCTGAGAATGGCGTGCCACTGGCCGGCTACAGCGCAGCCGAAAATGGCGTTTTTGTTCGCCCCTAGCGCAAAAGCCGCATTGGCTGATGCGCCATTGATCTGCCCGCCAGACTGAGGAAATACGTTCATTGACGTTGCCGTTGTGTTGACCACGTGAATTTCAAGACCTGGGATTGCGGCCGGAAGCAATGCGCTATCCCCCGCCGTCGCAACCGTCGTGAATCTATTGATGTAGGCTGAACACAATGTGCCGTTTGCTTGGCCGCCACCGGCATGCGCGGTCAGCGCATTTGCTGCGGTGAATTGTGGATTGACGCCACCCTGGCACATCGTGGCAATCAAATCTCGAATCGCTGTCGCGCCGACCGGCCTATCTTCCGGGAACGAATCAAGGATTTGCTGTAGCGTGAGAACGCGTCCGAAACTAGCCATGGCTTACCTCAAAAAGAACCGGAGAGGCGGAGGCGACCTCCCCGGTTGAAAGACCCCGAAGGACCTGGAGGAAACTCAGTACGCTCCATGAGCGGAAATCGTTTTACCCTGAGCGTTCATTAAATATGCATTTCCTTCGAGATGAACCGTACGAAGTCCACCTTCGTCATACCAGCTTGCCCGAACCAATCCCATACCAGAATCGCCATCGCCGAAAGAAACAGCGGATGAATCTGGAATTTGGTAAATCGTGTAGTGCTTTGACGGGTGCTCATCGGGTAAATCTTGCCCTGACATAACTTTCAGAAATAACATTTTCACTACTCCTAGTAACGCGAGACCTCTCTCGCTTTGGGAAAGCCCGGCCTAAGCCGGGCATACATCAGTTCGAGACCGTGACACCCGGCTTGTAATACCGCACCGTGTCGACCGTGCCGAGCCACGCGATGACCGCACCCGCCGTGTTCGCGCCGACATTGACATATGCCGTGCGCAGATAGCGCGGCAGCGCGCCGTCGTCCGGATTCACGATCGGCATTTTCAGCTTGACGCGCGCGCCGACCCCAAGCGAAGCGATCGCAATCGCGCCCGTCTCGCAGTACGTCGTCCATGTCGAGCTGTCGGTCGATCCTTGAACTTGGAAGTTCACCGACGTGCCACCTGCATAAGCGGTCGTGATAAGGAACTCGAACGTGAGATCGGCGTTGTCATTGATCGTCCCCGCGCCGATGTCGCGCGCGTTGATGAGATCGATGATGTTCGTCGAGGTCGTGGTCGCGCCCGAGGCGAACTGATTCGCCCCAGTCATGCCGGTGGTGTAGCTGTAAGTGCCCTGGTCGACCACCAGGAGTTGATCGATGATCATGGCTGCCGCTCCTTAGATGGTGGCTTCGGTGGAAATCAGGGCATCGACCGTGCGAACCGGAATGCCTCGGAACGTGGTGATGGCTTTACCTTCCCATTCTTCGAGGCGCAGCAAGACGTTCGTCTTGTTGACCGCTTGAATGTCGAGGTAGGTGCGAATCGTACGGTTGCAGTAGATGGCGAGCTTGCCCATCTGCATCATCTGGCCATCCGGAGCGTCCGACTTCTGTTCCGTCGATACGCGAGCCGGTGCCGTCGGCAGACGGTGCACGCCGCGGATCAGGCCGTTGATGAGGTTCGCCGCCGAGCCGCCCGAGAGCAACGCCACGTCGATGTTCGCAAGCCGAACCGTGTAGCGCCAGTCGCGCACCGTGAGGCCGATGTCCCACTTGAAGTGCGTCCGGTAGCCCTGGTAGAGGTTGCCGTTCGCATCCGAGAGCGGCCATTCGCCCAAGTCGCGGTGCTGCAAGCCACTGATCTTGCCTTTCGGGAAGATGCCGTGCGAGGTGTTCGGCCCCCACGTCGTGATCCAGATCGACGTGTTGGTAGACTGCGTGCCGCCCATGCTGATGACGTTCGCAGCCGTCTGCGCGTTGGCCGTGTTCGAGGTGTTGTAACGCGGAGCCAAGCCCATGAAACGTTCGGGGTTGGTCGTGATGTTGCCGTAGAACAGCGTTGTCGCCATTTGCTGGTTCATGCCTTCGAGGAAGGCCATGTCTTCCGACAGACGGAATTCGGCAGTGTTACCGTTCAGATCCGCGAGGTCTTTATCGATCTCGCTGTAGCATTCGAGCATCCCGCAGTTGTCGGTGATCTGTGCGGTCGTGCTCTTGGTCTTGACGACGCCGTAGTTCAACAGACGCCATGTCGCGCTCGGGAGACCCGTGCGGACGGTCGTCTTATGACCCATCGTCATGTTGCCCTCGACAACGAGCATGTCGTCAAGGATTTCGTTGGTCTGAGACAGAAGGTTGATGATGGTTGCAACCTTGCCGTCTTCGTCGATTCGTTTTGCCCAGTCAGCGTAGGTAAGGGCGGTCCCGCCAAGCGTAGCCATGGTTGAGGCTCCTAGGTGTGGTTCATGTCAAATCTCCTTTGCATGTGAGCGCGGCTGACAGCGTGGTGGTGTGTCCGTCTGCGCAAAGAGTTAGCCTTCGTGCCCGTTCCCCAGGCCGGCCATCGTCGGGTACAGCGTCGCGCCGGCCGTTTTCGCTGGCTTGGAGGGACTGCCTGCAACCGGGCTGGCGGGCGCGTGGGGGGCTGCCGCCTTCATGAGGCCTTTGAGGATTGCGGGGTTATTGCCCGCACCCGTAAAGTTGAGCGCGTCGTAAAACGATTTAGCATCTTCACCGAGTAGCGCATTGAGCCCGGCTTTTGTATTCGCCAGATTCTTGTCCAGATTCGCACCACCGATCACGGGATCGTTTCGGACTTGCTCTTGCCACTCGTTTTGCAGTGTCGTCCACGCACGCATTGGCGCTTCTGTCAACTGCTTTAATTCAGCAGTATATAGGTCGACGAACTTTTGTGCTACTTCTTGCGGTAATTTTGCCTCGGCCGCAATTGCTGTGAATGCCTCGACTTTAGCCGCGTCTAATTCCACCCCCTCGGGCGCGACGAACGGCTCGTATTTGATCGGCTCTTCCGGATTCACTTCTGGCGTTTCTGGCTTGGGTTCCTGCGGCTTATCCGGCGTTTCCGCTGTTTCATTGAGCAAGCTCGAAGGCGGAGTCAGCCCGGTATCCGCTTGGGTGGCAGACGCAACCTCTGCGGTAGGCGCTGCTGCGGTCGCGCCGCCAGCCGGCGCATCCCCCGATACCTCGCCTTCAAGAAGCAAGTGCCGGCGCATCAATCGAGCAAGAGTAAGGCTCACAGTGCGTTCTCCTTCATCATTTTGAGATAGTCATCCATGCAATGCTTCTGAATTTCGACGAATACAGGCATGCCTGCGTTTTTCATGCCGTTATCGAACGCGTCGCGATTCCCGTTTCCGGTGAATGAGACGCGGAATAGCCCGCATCGCCCGAGGAATTCCCACATCCAGACGCGCCCGTCAGGCGACGCCATGATCATCTTCAAGGCGTTCATTCTGCGTTGCGCGAGCACTTTAGCCCGCTTGGCATCGTCTGCAACTTGGCGCGGGTCGCTCAGGTCGCGTTCCATCTGTTCTTGTTCAGCGGCCATGTGCGTTCTCCTCGATGCGTGTGGCGGGAATCATGTTGGCGGCTTGGCCGATGTGACGTAGCGCGAAGGACAGCGGCCAGTCGAGCCATACCTGATACCCCGCGGCCCTCGCTTGGCGGCAGAAGAAATAGTCTTCGCCTTCGATCAGCCAGCGCTCCGCCTTCGAATTCCAGAAGGCAGGCGTCTGGAAAGGCAATGTCGGCTGATCTACCGGGATGGCAGCGGCAACATCGGCGAATACCTCGCGTTTCACCAGCACACACCCGAACGGCAGGCCGCTCACCTCCATTAGCTCGGCCGGCTTGATCGTCTCTTCTTGGAGCGTCTCCGCCAGAGGCCGCCCGTCAAGCGCCTTGCCAAGCAGCAGATGCGGTGGATTGCGCTGCACATACGTTGCGCCAACGATGTCCTTCTCGTGCGCCAGGAGATGCCGGATAGCCATTGGATGCAGCACGATGTCGCTGTCCGCGAAGAACAGGTAATCGACATTGAGATTGAGCGCTTCCTCGGCAAGCTTGTTTCGGCCATTAACGACGAGCGAATCCTTGACGTTGATGATCACCACGTCGATTGCTTCGAGCGTATCGCCTTGCTGCTTGACCGGACCGCAGTGGTGCACAAGCGATGCGAGGCTCATGGCAGCGTCAGCGTGCATCATGTCGCCGGATGGGATGCAGATAGCGACGCTGGTCATTTCATCACCACCTTGCAGTAAGGCGCCACGTGCATGAGCGGATGCTCAAGAATCCGCTCAGCCTCGTGTTGCGGATACACCGTTGCCTGGCTGCGATCATCCGTCCAGCCGCCGTATTGCCCAGCACCCCAATCACGGCCTAGCTTCTCGCTGAGCCACGTGGGACGCGCACCGTCGATGCGTTCTATCAAGACTTCCTCCGTACTCATTTTGGTTTTCCTTGCTTTGGGTAAAGCTTTTCTGCCGGGCTATTGGCGCGGCGCTGCGTCGATAAAGCAATCGCGATTGCCTGCTTGCGCGACTTTCCAGCGGCTTCCTCTGTCGCTATGTTCTTTCCAACGCTGGCCTTCGATCCTGACTTATCTAGCAGCATGTCATTTCTTCCCGTGGTTCGGGTAAATCTTCTCGGCCGCCGACTTACCTTTCTTGCCTTCCGGGAAGGCTTTTGCGGCGGCTGCGTCGATGCGCTTTTTCTCTTCCGGAGAAGCAAAGCGCTCACGCGATTCAGCGTTCGCGATATGAGCCTTGTCATTAAGCGGGAAACGCTTCTCTTTGGGATTGGCGAATTCCTTCGCTGGCATTTCCTTGCGCTTGGCGCTGGATAGCTTTGCCATCGCTCATTCCTCCCCTGTTGCGTCGTCAGACTGGCTCGCGAGCTTCGGGTACATCTTCTGCGCGGCCGTCTTCTTGCCCTTCTGTCCGGGCTGTTCGCGGCCCTTCGTGAGGTTCTTCGGCTGAGCCTGCTGGCTGAGCTTGTTGTTCGGCGCTTCGGCGTTAGCTTGCTGCTGCATGACTTCGGGTGGGAGTGGCGTGGGCATCAAAGCCTCCGGGTGGTTCCGGTTTCAGGATCGATCAGCAAACACGGCTTGTCAGGCTGGATCACGATGAGCTTGTCACCTTCGATCATCGCGAGTTCACAGCCCGGTCCGCCGTAGCCGCCAGGAAGCGGGCACACGCGCCGAGCGCCGCGCACCGCAACGCCAGCCTGTCCATTGGTGATGTCGATGACGATCTGTGCATCCGGCACCGCCGGTCGGTCAAAGGTCGCGCGATCCTCAATGGCTTGCCGGTCGTGCTCGTCGGTCAGGCGACGTTCGAACAGAGACTTCTCCGCGCGCGATCGCCCGAGATCCGAGCGATACAGGTCGAGGAAACTGTGCGGATCGACTATCTTGTGGCTCACTTCAAATCCCTCCAATGATTTTCTGTAATGCGCTTTGTCCGCCGCCCACATCGGTTTGACTCAAAGTCTGCGCTCCAGCCGCTAATGGTTGGCTGTTCTGAATCGCCATCTGCTGTTGCATCTGCTGGTTGCGAGCAGCACGCATTTGAGCCACCTTCGCCGCGCTGACGATGATCTTTGGCGAGACACCAAGCATGTCTGCGTACTCGTCGATGGCTTCGTCGCCGTCCAGGTTGTCCAGAATCTCCGGCTTGACCGCCGCGAGATTCCCGGCGAATCCGAAGATGCGCTCGATTGCCGCCGTGCTTGCGGCCTTCTGCGCCTCGGCCAGCATCGAGATGTACTCGACCTTGATCTTCTGTCCGGACAACTCTTGCGGGATCGGAGGAAGCAAACCGCCACGCAGCATGATGCCGAACACCGCATTGATCGATGGATCGAGCGCTTCATTCTCGAATCGCTCCAGCACTGGCCCAAGCTGGATTAGCTTCTCTTCCTTGCGCGCGTCGATTTCGGTTGCCGTGCGAACGGTATCAAGCTGGCTGATCATCATGAACAGATCATTGAAGAACGTGTTCTTGATGCGAACCTGGACCTCTTTGATGTCCTCAACCAAGCCCGAGAAGTCCGGCGCCACCGTGTACGCCGGCTTAAAGCCGATACCCCCGCCATTGCCCGACACATAGGTCACCCCGCCAGGAAGCATTGATGCCGGCTCATTCTTGAGCGACACATCCGCGATCATCGGGGGGTTCACATGCTTGTCGATCGCCTGCGCTTTGCGCTTCTGCTCAACTTGCAGCATCTTCACGTCGCCAAGCGCATCCATTGCCGGCCCGCGCCCATAAGCGTCATTGCCGACGATAGACCACCGAGGCGCGATGAAAGGCTTGTCGTGGAATCCGCGCACGCGCAACAGCATGTTATTGCCGGTGCCGCGCTCCCAATAAATCTCGCGCCACGGCATGCCCTTTACACCCGGCGCTTTCGGCACGTAGTCGTTATTGCGCTCGATCAGATGGCCGATGATGATCTCGCGCGTGAGCATCGCGCCGCCCGTCTGGATGGCACTCTGCACCGTTGGCGAACAGTTCTCCAACCCAAACGTCTCAGCAACCTGCTTGACTGTGAGCACAAACTCGCGGCCCATCGTCGACACGTCCTGACGATCGTCGTTTTGCAGGAAGTACTCCCCGGCGCACGTGTTGAAGCACCGGATCACATCGTCGTAATCCTGGTAGATGATCATGACGCCCGTGCCGAAGATCGAGAGATCGTCGTACACCGTGGCGAGCGACGTATAGAAGTTGCTCTCGGCAAACACCATCTGCATGCGCTTCTCAACCTCTGCGAGCCACAGCTTCACATTGCTCGAATCGTTGAGTTCAGCGCTGGTCGTAGCAAGTTTGAACCACGGCCGGCCAGGGCTCGTGATACCGCTCATCATGCCAGCGGACAGGACGCGAGCCGCCACCGTGGCCGTGTTGTCGATAATCCGCTGGTTGATCGGCGAGCCTCGATTCCCTTGGTTCGGCGTGATCAACCATTTGTATCGACGCGGCAGCATGTAGTCGCTTAGCTCGCGCCAGTGCGTCCACCATGAATACCGGTCTGTCTTGAGGCCGATCAGCAGGTTATCGGCGTGCTCGCGCAAGCGAATCGCCTCGGGCGAAGCGTTCGCTTGGTAGGTGCGGTCGAGCGCGGCCACGGCCATGATCAGGCGGGCTCACTCGAAGAGGGTGCGGCGCCCTCGGCGTCGGTTGAAGGCAACGCACTGTCGATAGCCGGAGCAGCCAACGGGGCGACAGGCGATGCGCCGCTGCCGGTGTTTTGCGCCACCTCCGGCTGGGCATCTTCTGGATGGAGCAGGTGGTCGACAAAATCCTCCACCTTGTGCAGCAGGGATTCTGCCTCGCCACTAACATCCTCCTCAATGCGCTTCGGCTCCAGCGAGGTTGCAATCGATTCGAGCGTGGCGACGCGCCTTGCGAGCTCGACGTGCGCTTTGGCTAGCACTTCCATGAAGGCGTGCTCAGCCTCTTTCAATGCCTTGACTGGGTCGGCAACCTGCAACGCGTTCTCAACCGATGCCTTGATGCGCTCGAATGCGGCTTGGACTTCGGACATGTCAGCTCCCGAGTAATGTCTTCGTGCCGGTCGATGCCGGCGTTTGCAGCCCGTTCGGGCCGGTCTCGATTGTTGCCGCAGGGCCGGTGGCCGACTGCGCGCGTTGCTTCACGTCTTTGCTCGCCTGAATTGCTTGAGGCGCTTGCACCGCCGGGATCGGTGGCGGCACGGTGACTGCCGGAGGTGTTGGTGCTGAGCCGCCCAAGATATTTCCCCTATGCGTTGAGTGGATCGTAATCGTGCTCGATCATCGGTTTCGTGAAAGCCGCAGCCCGTCCTGCATTGGCGTTCGGCTGGACTGGATATGCGAAGGTCAAAGCAAGGGCATCCGCGATATCAGGCGAGGAAAGACCTCGCTTCTTTAGATCGGACTTCTTTTCAAGCTGGATCGCATCGCGCCCATCCTTCAGCACGAATCCATATTCACGGCTCTCAAGCTGTGACTTAAGGTCGGGGTCGTCCGGGATCGCGCCGCCCGTAGCCAGCCAGTCGCGCATGACACCCCACATCTCGGCCGCCTTGTTCGCGTAGGCAGTGCCTTCCTGTCCGGGATTCGAGCGATCTGGCGATGCTCCGAACTGCACTTCGATAACGGGAACGCGTAGTTGCCGCAAACGATCCACCACGCCGGCCCCCAGGCCGCCGCCATCCACAAAGATCGCATCGGCTCGAAAGAACTCGTATTGCTCAGCCACCCGAGCAGCAAGCTGCATGGTGTCCAGGCCCCGGAACTTGAGCGGCGGATGTGTTTTGCCATCTCTCCCCTTGCGGATGTAGATCACCGACTCATCGTCGCCAAAACGTGCAGGATCAACGCCAAGCACGAGAGCGTCATAAACGCCAGCATGAGCCTCTCGACTAGCCGCAGCCTCAACAACATCGCTGCCAATAAACTGAGCGCTGCCAGCCCGAGGAAAAACGCCGCGCACACGAACGCGCACAAAGTCAGAATCCTCGCCATAGTCGGCCACCCATTGAGCGATTTGCGCCTTGTTCGTGATCTTGACCGTTCGGCTATCGATCTGACGGTGCAGCCAGCGATGCTTGCGGGAGCCGAAGCACTCGCGGAATCGCCCCGTGTTGCGCGTCGGGTTTCCGAATACGGCCCAGATGATTTCAGTGTTGCTGTCGGTCAGCGCGCCCTCGGCTGTCTCCCAGATGATGTCGGGGATGGCCGACGCCTCATCGAAGATCAGCAGGACGCGCTTGCCCTGGTTGTGAAGCCCGGCGAATGCCTCGACGTTCCGCTCCGACCAAGGCACCATGTCGATGCGCCACGTGTCCGAGTGCTTCGGATCGCGGGCGAACAGCTTCGTCGCGGTGTACTCGAACCAATGCGCACAGATGCACAGGCGATGCCATTTGGCTAGCTCGGCCCAGGTCTTGGTCTTGAGCTGGCTCTCCGTGTTGGCCGTCACTACGCCGCGGGTGTCTTCGAACGTACTGATCGCCCACAGGATCAGCCATGACACGAAGGCCGATTTGCCAATGCCGTGACCAGACGCGATCGCAATCTGAATAGCGGCCTGCATCACCTCGCCGACGGAAGCGCCGTTCTTCAGCGATTCACCCATCTTGACGAGAATCTCGCGCTGCCATTCGTCCGGCCCTGTGTGCTCGGCCAGTTCACCCGATCCCCAAGGAAACGCAAAAAGCACAAAGCGCAGCGGGTCTTGGCTGCACTTGGCGATTTCGTCAATGAGATCGGATTCGACGCTCATAGTTATTCACCGCCTTTGACCCGCTTTCTTGCCGCTTCAAGCGCATCGGCCAATTGCACCGTCCCGCTGTGCTCTACGCCGATCTTCTCGCCGTACTCTGCCGGCGCAATCTTCGATGCCCGCCACCGGTAGTGGTGCGCCAGCTCCTTGGCTCTGGAAATCTCAAACGGGTCAGTAGCCCGCGCGATTTCGGCCTCAGCCTTTTCATCCCAATGCTGAGCAGTCAAAGCACGACTAGCGCGCGCGCGCGCGGATCGTTCGCCATCTGCTTGAATCCATTCCGTCAAAGATGATTTTGATACGCCTAGCGATGCGGCGATTTCGCTCATCAACTCGCCATTGCGGATCATCTCGCACACGCGATCTATCCCTGCGGCCTCCAGTTGCTCTAGAGCCGGTCGGGATTTCTTTGCTTTTGCGTCGTTCTTTGAGGGTGCGCCCACGGCCGGCAATCCTATATTGGGATTGCTCAGACGCTACTACAGGTGATGTAACACTCGCAATATTTCGGGCTCAATCGCTCTTATTGAGCACGCGCCAAACGGTTTGACGACTGACTCCTAGGCGCAAGGCTATCGCTACACGGCTTAGTCCGGCAGCGGCTAGTCGGCGGATTGCCTCGTGCAGCGCTTTTGAGTTCATTACGTCTCCTGCCTGTGACTTCTACGTATTCTCTCGATCTGCTGTGCCGACAAGCAGAGGTACGTCGTCCCATTAATGACCGTCGGCGCGCTGTCTGATTCGCAGGTAGCCTGAATCTGTGCCTCGCGGTAGTGAGCACCGGCATAAGCTGCTGCGAGCAGTGATACGGCTAGAATTGTCAAGCGAATCATCTCATCTCCTATGCGGCATTGGCCGCGATCGATTTCATTCTCCGGGCTTCGGCACGGTAAAACGCTTTCATTTCTTGTAGCTCGGGAACGCTGAGTTTTTTCGCCTCATGCGGACCTTCTAACCATTCGACCCGTTCTAATCCGATCTTCTCTATCAGATTTTTTCTGTACATGACCAAGTTCCCAGACAGGTGCGTATTGCAGGGCGCGCATTGCAAATGGCAGTTGTCCGGCTCAAAGCGCAACGCCGGCTCTGATCCTACAGAGCGGTAATGCCCCGCGTGTAGTTGCCCCTGGTGGCGTCGTCCGCACGAAATACATGGATGCCCAGCGTCTCGTGCTCGCACCCAGGCATTGAACGCTGCTTGCGCTTCCCTCATGTGATCTGCGCGAGTCTTTGCCTTCTTCCTCGCCTCGCGGATTGCCTTGCGCTCTTCGCGGCATGCCGCTTTCTTTGCGAACTTGATCGCACACAATGGCGAGCAAACAACCTGAAGGCTTCTTACGGGGCTAAACGCCTCGCTGCAAGCCTTGCACTTTCTCACGCCGCAATCTCCTCGGACTCCTCATCAGCCATGCGATGCACCTGTCCTTGCCATTCGGTTTCAGGTCCCGTCATCACCGCGGAAGTTCCTCGCCATTCATGCGCGACCCAGTACAAGGGGTGCATGTATTCGGCCAACGTCCCCTCTTCCAAGACCGGCCGCTCATCGCCAAGCTCAAAAAATGTCGCCAGCGGTCCACGCACCTCAGCGTGCTGCTTGAGCCTGAGCCTCCTCACCTTGCCTGCATCCCTGAGACGACCCAGCGATTTCCAAGCTGTCGAGCGGGCGATATGCAGATATGCCGTGATTTGACCCTCGGACAAGCGGCCGTGCTTGCCGAGCAGGGTCACCACCGAGCTATCGGTTTTTTCGCGCAGTTTGTCTGCTAGTGATGTCAAAGATTCTGACTTCTTGCGTCTCATGGTCTTTCCTTTGCTCGCTGATGCAATTTAAACGGCTGGATACCGGTTCCATTTCGTTCGGCATGGTTCAGTCAAACCCTCTCCTAGATCTCTCTGCTGGCCGGCTGATAGCGGGCATGTAATTCGGCGCGAGATCAGCGAAGACAGTTCGCTCTCCGAAATAGGCCGCTCGGACGATCCCGGTCGGTCCATTTCTCTGTTTGGCAACGTTGATCTCAGCCGTCCCCTTATCGGGTGAATCCAAGTTGTAGACCTCATCGCGATACAGAAACAGGATTACGTCCGCGTCTTGCTCGATTTCCCCGGAGTCTCGTAAATCCGCCATTTGCGGACGCTTGTTCGGACGTTCCTCGCACTTTCTGGAAAGCTGCGCCAGCAAGACGATCGGCACGTCCAATTGCTTCGCTAGCGCCTTCAGTCCGCGGCTATTCGCTCCGACCTGCTCTGTTCGATTGGTGCCCTGCGTAGCCGCCATCAAGCCCAAGTAATCCACCACAATCAATCCGAGGCCATGCTTGCGCTTTGCAGCTCGCGCCCGCGCCTGGACCTCCTGGAGCGAAACAGCGGCCGTTTCGTCGACGAGCAACGGGAGGTCGCACATCTGCTGCACCCCATGCGTCAATGCAGGCCAATCCGCATCTCCTCCGCTGCGGTTCATTTTTGAGCCGTCCAAAATCTTGTCCAGCGACAGGCCCGACGAGCGGGAGAGTGCCCGACTAGCCAATTCCTCGCCGGTCATCTCTTGCGTGAAAAACATCGACGGCAAGCCGGATCGTGCTACTGCGTCGGCAACTCCCAGGGCAATCGCACTCTTCCCCATGGCCGGCCTGCCGGCAACGATGATTAGCTGCCCTCCCCGCATCCCGCCGCCTAGCTTTGCATCGAGATCACGGAGACCCGTCGGAAACTTCTTTCTCCGATCTTCTCCGCCGTGAAATTCGGTGTCGATCCGTTCTACGATCGATGTGAGGTAGCTAGAGATGAACGCTGGTTCGCGCGCCGATGACGATGCCAATGGCTCAAGCTTCGACTGAGCGAGCGAGATAATTTCCTCGATAGACCTGCCGTCAGGACGGAAGGCCATCCCTGAAATCTCATCAGCCGCAGTGATCAGCCCCCGCAGGCGGGCGCGCGTGACGACTATCTCCGCCCAGCGGCGGATACCGGCACTCCCTGGCGTGTTTTGCACAAGCGAATTCAGGTACTGCAAGCCGCCTACCGCTTCGATCTTCCCTGATGCCCGGAGGCTTTCCATTGTCGTCAAAAGGTCGGCTTGCCGCCCAGCCATAATCAGGCGAGCTACAGCTTCGAAAATGAGCCGATGGTCGTAGCGATAAAACTGCTCCGGCCGAACGTCAGGGATGCGGTCTATTGCGTCGTTATCGAGAATCAGCGCGCCAAGCACCGCTTGCTCGGCCTCAAGCGAATGAGGCGGCGATGCTAGAGCAGATTCGGGGGCGTCAATCGGTGCGTTCATCTCTCGTCGTGCTCCGCCTTCACTTGCTGCCCGCGGGTTGTGAGCATGAAATCGTTGTCCCTTTTGAACCATAAGCCGTACCAATTTTCACGTACAGCATTCCGAAACGTAGCTCGCCAGTCCTTTTGCTTCTTCCCGCTCTCCGAATATTTGCGCCGAAACTCAAGCCATGCGTACCTTACAAAGTCGTCAGAAAGACCTTGTTTTGCAGCGTATCCAAAGATCGGGTCATCGGCAGATATCGGAGTTTCGCCTTTTGCTTTGCAGTCTTTAATCCAGTCCATCAGGAGGGTGTCGTGCGAAGCTCGACATGCTTTTGGTTTAATTCCTGGTTTAACTTCCTGGTTTGTAGTGCTGTCAGCACCTACCCCTCGGTGCTGTGAGCACCCACCCTCGGTGCTGTCAGCACCTACTACCCCCATAGATGACCCCACCATCAGGTTGTATTGATTGGGAAGATTCACGCCATCTTTCACGTTTCGGACGATCTCCAATAATCCTTTTTCTGCGAGTTCTGAAACAGCGCGCTTCACCGAATCTCTACTCATTCCACACTCCTTAGCGAGCTTTTCATGAGACGGGTTACACTGTCCCGTATGGTGGTTGCAGCAGTTCGCCAGCATGAGCAAAACCAGCTTCTGGATGGCGGGCAAATCTTGCTCTACCGCCCACGTCATGGCCTGAAAACTCATCGTGATTTTCCCTGAACCTCAGCTTCGTACTGCCTTAGCTTCTCGATAGCCGATCGGGCATGCCACGCGGCAACCTCATCCTTGGAGGTTGTTATCCGGTGCAAAATCTCCGAAATCTCATCAAGCATCGGATCGAGATGAATTGAATCCACCACTGCGGCCATTTTTACTCCCGATTCCCGAAATCCAACCAATTCCGGTAGCTCAGCCGCGGTAGGCCCGGATGCATGATGCCCATGTACAGAACGTATTCGCGGAAACGGATGAATACATCAGCGCTGCTCATCTCGCACCTCCGACCATTAGGCCGACGATCATCGCGCCGAAGCACGCGCCCGCTACAAACGCCACCAGCACAATTGCGGCAGTCATGACTTCCTCCGTCCAAAATCACCCGCCATGCATACCGCAATAGACGCCGCGCAGACACCGATCGCGACGCCGAGCACAAGAAAAAGTAATGGCATAGCTACTCCTCATTTGCTCTGAGCGGGGCCCGATAAGAGCACCCAGCATTCATGCCGCGTCGCGTAGACGCATCTGGAATCCGCGCAGACACAGCTTCATGATTTTTTGTTGCGTTACACCCTTTGCCAGCTCGGCAGCGAGCCCCGTCTTTCTTGCCGCATGCGTGGCATGGAATGTATTTCCGCTTCGCCATCCCGCCTCCGTGTAGTCCTTATCCGACAAATGTGCGACGGCGCCCGCAAGCATCCAGGCGAACCGCCTCTTGATATTGCTTGAGTGCTAGCATAGTGTCATATCGTGCCGCTAGCGAAGAGGTCTGCAAGACGCTTAAGGCGATCGTACGACGGGTTGTCCTTCTTGCCGCTAGCGAATTGGTGCAGGGATGAGTAGCTCCAGCCAGAGGCGAAGGCGATTTTCTGGAAATTACCCTTCCGCTTGAGGAGTGCTGCGCGCACCTCCTCTTTCAGGGAGGGAGGGGCCGGGGGATTCATTGGCATATAGCTTTCTCCGCATTGGTATTTGCCATACTAGCACCCAGGGGTAGGCGCCACAAGACGCCGAGGTAAATATTTTTCGATCGAGGTAAGACATGAACGAGCAAGAACTACGCGAAGTGATAGCCGCCAACATCCAGGCTGGCATGGAGCGGATAGGGGTGAAAAGCCAAGCCGAGCTTTCTCGCCTAGCGAACATCCCGCAGACGACGCTTAACATCTACATGAGCCCCCATAGGCCTAAGGGGCTGCCGAACCTGCGGCATCTCTTCACGCTCAGTAAAATTTTCCAGATGGAGGCTTGGGAGCTACTTTGCCCTGTCAGCGAGGCTGAGCGCAACCTGATGCGCAGCATGGAGGAGTGGTTGAAATCGAAGAGGGGAAGTGATTCAGGGTGAAAAAGCACTTGCAGTGCAAACACCTGGGTGCTATATTTGGACTCAACGCGTCACCTAACAACGCAACACGAAGGGGATGAAGATGAAAACGAAATTTAAAGCCGGCGACATAGCGAAATCGGAAGACGATGGTAGCGTCGTCGAAATCATCGACGTTTATCAAGGTCGTTTTTCGGTGGAATACAAAATTAGTTGGACGGAACGCGGATCGACGAAAACTCGCTACGTCATGGCTTCGGACATCGACAACGAGTTCGGCATCGATGCGCTTGGAATGCGTTTCGTTCACGCGTCCGTCTAACACCACGCCCGCTACGGCGGGAATTACTTGGGTATGAAGATGGACGAAGCCCTGAACAAAGAAATCTACGCGGCATGGATCGATGCTGGTCGCCCCGAAAGCATCATAGCTTTCCATGATGGGTACACGGCTGCACTCGCGAAATGCGCCGGGGAGTTGCAAGAGCTTCGCTGGCAACTCGAACACGTCAGCGCCGAGCGAACGCAGTTGCACAACCGATGTCACGACGCCGCGCATCGCGCCTAACACCACGCCCGCTACGGCGGGCAATTCTAGAGATCACCATGAAATACTCAATCATTTTCGGCCTGCTGCTTGCAGCCAGCATGCACGCCCAAGCTCATGCAGTCGGTCATGGCAGCTCGGTCGGTGGCGCAACAAGCGGCGCCGCAGGCGGGATGCGCAACGGCATAGGCGCTTCGCTGGGCTCGTCTGGAGCTTCCCATGGTGCGGCTGGATCGGGCGGCCGGTATTCGCTCGTCGACGAGTACCAGCCGTGGCCGCAGGCAGAAATGCAGCGGTTCGCGAAGGCGAAGTTCGCCCCGTACGCCGGCGAGTGAGGCGGCCATGTACACAGCAGCCAGGATCGCGCAAGAGGCCGAGTACTTTGCGGAGCGCTCGCAGGCAGAGTCGGACGAGCGCGAGCTCGCGCATTGGGAGAAAGAGCAGCGAATCGAGCGCGAAATGACGTTCTCGGACTTGCTCGAAGAGCTTTGCGAGCTGGACGAATCCAAGCGAGCTGATTTCATGGCGCTTATCGCATGCGGAAGCAATATCGCGCTGCACTGGATTCACGTCGAGCTTTCGGAAGCCAAGGACCGCATCATCAAGCGCCGGATGGCGCACGGGGAATGAACATGGAAATGATTGGCTATGTGTCGACGTTCGTACCACTTCAATACGCGCTGATGGTGCTCGTCGACTATGTGTGCAGTAACGGGCATCGCATCCACGTCCGAACCGAAATGATCGACTGGCAAGATAAGAGGATGGTTTGGCAATGAGCAACGACATAACCAGAATTGAGCTACACGCGGATTCCTCGCGCGATCGGCCTCTCGATCCTCCGAGGCCTGGTCTCACCGTCTCATCGAGCTATCTTCCGAGGCATGTCGTTTTGACGCTCGAAACCCCGCTTCGTGCAGTAGTCGTCGATCTTGATCAATTGCTTTCCGCATTGAAGTCGATTTAACAGAAGTACCACGTCACATAACCATGGAGTTGAATATGCAGACGAAGATTCTCGCCGTTTCCGGTGGCTTCTACTTTTTTGGGACCGAAGTGTCCGCGCCAGACGGATACATTGCATTGAAAAAAGCGGCCATGTTCGGCGGCTTCAGTGGAGGCAAGGGCCTCCCTGGCGTTGCGCGCGGCGACAAAGCCTCAAGCGTGAAACTTGATAAGTTTGACCAGGAAGAGGAGTTGCTTTTCCCTATTACGGCTATTTTCGCAATTCTGCCGAGCATCGACCTATACAAGTTCAGCGGCACGACACTGCGCTGAGCCTTTGTCATAGTTAGTTGAACTGATCGGAGAATACCTACACATGCTGAATATTTTCTCGCCATCGGTCCCCGTACTGCTGATAGGAGCCCCCGGTACCGGCAAGACTGCTCGGATTCAAGCTGCATTTGATCATGCAGAAGTGGTTCTCACCTCGACGCTGGTAGAGGAAGACATCGCGGGTCTTCCGTATCGCGAAGGAGATTACGACTTTCGCACGATCCCCGGTATCTTCCGACGCTTGCATGACGCGTCGGTAGAGGGGAAAAGCACGGTCCTGTTTCTTGATGAGCTGGACAAGGCGCGGCGATCCGTGGCTGATACGCTGCTAACACTTGTCGCGTCTCGCCGCGTGGGGAGTGCGTCTTTGCCGGAAGACACCTGTATCGTGGCCGCGGCAAATCCGCCCGAATTCGGTGGTGGAGATGGCATCAGTGATGCGATGATTTCCCGGTTCTCGGCGATTGACTACGTTCCGGACGTATGCCAATGGGCCGACTGGGCTGAATCCCACTTTGAGACAGCAGCATCCAATAGGGTAATCAAGGCCGTACGCAGCGGCGAAATGCCGATCTTCGACATGACCGGTGAAGGACTTTCTCGTCGTATCACGTCTCCCCGTACCATTACTATGGCCTTGAGGTCTGTTGAGCAGCACGGCGGCGATAGTGACGCATTCGATGCGATCGTTCGTGGGCTTCTGACGCCGGCTACGGCTAGCCAAGTCCTCCACCTTGTGCAGAACATCGGCAATGAGGTGATGGGAAAGGCTACGTCTGTTGCGCGTCGCGCCGGTTCCCGCAAACACAACCCTCCCATCTTGAGGCTGTGATGGAATTGACAGCTGCTCCTGTGGTCAGGCAGCCGATGGATGTAATCGGCGCACCCGGAAAAACCGACTTTGTGCGTATTTATATCGCCTCTGAGCTTAACAAGCCAGAATATCGCACGACATTGCGCCATGAGCAGGCGCACGTGTGGGCTAGGCATAACAAACGGCGCCCAGCAGATGCACAGGTCGACATTTGGCGCATCGCGTGCGAGATGGAAATCGCACGAACTATATATGACGATCAGGATGTCTGGAATATCAACGCCCCACGATCACGTCTGGCTGGAGGATATCTTCCAGATACGATAGATGGGCTCCCGCCTGGAATTGTGTTGGCGGAAGACATTTACGATTGGCTTATCGAGCATCCAGATCAACAGCCGTCTAAAACGATGATCTGCTCTTGCGATTGCTCGTCCGACGCAGATGATGATGGTGAGAATGTCGATGGGGCAGACGCCGCACAAGCTGCGCGGGCTCGGCTGGATGCTGACGAGAAAGTCAAGGAGTCGCAAATTGCCGCAGCGGCGGCATATGCGACGATCCGATATCGCCCACCTACGCTTACCGATGAAGTAGATGCCGCCTTGCGTGCTCGCGTTGAGCGCGAGCGGTCACATCGTCGTCCCTCGCGTCGACATGCGGAAGGCGATGTTTTGATGCCAGGAGCCATCAGCACACCGAGACCGCCTCTCGTGGAGATTTTTGTTGACCGAAGTGGCTCATTTACACCATCCAAAACGGCCACCGCAGAGCATCATCTGAGAGCTTTATTGCTGCGTTATGGAGCAACTATCCGTGCGGATGTTTGGTTTTTTGGGAATGGCAAACTCACCGAGTTAGACCCAGGCGGTGGTGGTGATACGCCATATCATTTGATCGCGGACCATCTTGCGAAAACAAGGCCGAAATTGGCTGTAGTCATCACTGATGATGATCCAGTACCTTCTGATATTAAAAGTGTAGATCGCTATACACGGATATTGTGCATTCCGATTGGATGTAGCCAAACCTCATTGGCTCATGCAGTAGGCGGCGTCGATGTGGTGACGCGATGAAGTACCCAGATGGCTACGGCTACGGCCACGGCTACGGCAACGGCGACGGCTACGGCTACGGCTACGGCAACGGCGACGGCTACGGCGACGGCTACGGCGACGGCGACGGCTACGGCTACGGCTACGGCAACGGCTCCGGCGACGGCGACGGCTACGGCTACGGCTACGGCGACGGCAACGGCCAATACCCTTACCGACTGGTGACGCGATGAAGTACCCAGATGG
>CBJLAJ010000032.1:0-39078 GCA_966421005.1 uncultured Paraburkholderia sp. | reverse complement strand
CGCTCGTGCCACCGCTCGTACCGGCGCTCGTGCCAGCATTCGCGCCGCTCGTCGTGCCACCCGTGCCGCTGGTATCCGCGCCCACGGTGGCGTTCGTCGTGCTCTTCGCACCGAGCGTATCCGTTCCAACGGTAGTGCTCGAACTGCCGCCTGCCGCGAATGCCATCGAGGAGACAAGAACCGTCACACCGGTTGCAGCCATGAGCGTCCAACGCTTCGTCTTCATCCGAATTCTCCAAAACAAGTTGCGGTGAGTGAATTCTATGAAGCCGCTGCGGCTGCACACGTTACCGGTTGTTTCGGGACGCAACAGCATGAACGAGCCTCGCGCGCTTTTCCTATATGGAAGAGCGGCCTGATGGCCCTCAACCGTTGCAGACCGTCACATTCTTCACGATCTCCTAGCATTCGTGAGCGCCGATCTCGCCGTGTGGCGCACGGGCAGCGCAGCGCTCAAGCGCCCCCAGGCGTGTCCTTCAAGAACCGCACGCCGTCGCGTGAACGCGCAATCACCGTCGCTTGCGTGGCGAACGAGCCGCTCTTGATCGGATTGGTGGGATCGCTCAAGTTCGAGATGCGCACGGCACACCCAGCCGGCAACGCATATCGCCAGGCATCCAGCGGGGTAATGGTGACCGCATTGCCGGCAAAGATCGATGTCGTGCCGTAGTAAAGCAACGTATCCACGGGCGAATGTTCGGACAGCATTGTCGCCACCGTCACGACGTCGAGCTGCGAGCGCTGCTTCAAACGCCGCGGCAGTTTCATCGACGTCGACGTTTCTCCGTCGAGGGTATGGAGAAACTCGGGCTGACCGGGCAGCTGCAACCATTTGACGATGACTTTCGTCCCCTGCCAAACGCGCTTGGGCCAGCCGTTGCCGCATGGCGTGAGCGTTGTCATCGTATCGGGATTGCGCGAGGAACTCGTGCAATACCCGAGCGCATTGTTTTGCGGTTTTCCATCGGCAAGCGAGACCATATGCGTGGCGGTGGGCGGGAATTTCATCATGTTCGGGCGTGGATGAGGGGAAGAGGCATGCCACTCTATTCGGCGCGCTATCGCTTTTTCCATTGCGCACAGGAATTCGGACGCACTGCCGGCATTCAGAAAAATCTACATCCGAATTGCATTTTCTTCGCGACAGAACGATTCGTATTGGCGCTCGTCGATGCGCGGTTTCCGACGAGGCAATCGTCGCCATTGACGCGGCGGCTTTTCGCGCGGCACCGCATTTGCTATGAGCACGTGCCGGAGCATCGAAATCCATCAACAACAATACAAAAACGAGGCGCCCATGAACGCAACGACGATTCGAGCTCGCACCGCCCGCTGGCTCATACTGCTGGCAGCGCTGCTGTCCGGATGCTCCGGCGGCGGCAGCGACAGCACCTCACAGTCGGCCGGCGGCTCGGCCTCCCTCGCGTTCCAGATGAATGCGGGCGGCCAGCTCAACGCGTTTTACCGCGAAGGCAGCGTGGCAGCTCATCTGTTGATGCGCTCGTCGACACGCCCAAGGCTGCTCGTCGTCTTTCCAGCGGGCAACAGCGGCACCGGCATCTGGTTCGACGACACAGCGCAGCCGGTCAACTGGAGCCTCGATACCGCGATGGCCCCGAGTGTCGGCCACGATCTGCTCGGCCGCACGTTGTATGGCATCACGGCCAACGTTGCCGTCGATACCGCAACCCTTTCGATCCGGCAGGCCCTGCTGACCTCCGTACGTTTCATGCGCGATTTCAACGGTGGCAATTCGGTCCCGCCCGAAATCGTGACGCCCCCGTTCGTGCAGAACAACACCATTCGCTGGCAGCGGCCGCGCGTCGATGGCGCGCCAGGTTACGCACTGACGCTGACAGTAACCAACGGCACCATTTCAACGAACTCGAGCGGCGCGCTCGTGCTGCAGGCTGCCGGCGGCGGCACCGCGCTTCATCTGCAAATTCAGGCGCTCACGGGCGAGACGCCGCTCACACCGATCACCCATGCGAGTCTTTTCAATAACGCGGTGAACCCCGATACGCAAAGCCAGAACGTCGTCGAATTTCTCAGCTATCAGGACAAGCTGCTCGCGGGCTCATGGCAGTACGACACCTATTTCGGCCGCGACACGCTGATCTCCGTGCGCATGTTGATGCCCGTCTTGCAGCCTTCGGCAATCGAGGCGGGTCTCACGGCCGTACTGAGCCGGCTTTCCGCGGACGGCATGGTGGCGCACGAGGAGGGAATCGGCGAATTTGCCGTGATCGACAACCGCAAGGACGGCCGCTCCAGCGATGCGACGCCGAGTTACGACTACAAGATGATCGACGGCGACTACATGCTCGCGCCGATCATGGCGGCATGGCTCATCGACGATCCGCGCGGCGTCGCCCGGGCGGCGGCTTTTCTCGCTCTACCCGAAAGCAACGGACAAACGAACGGCAGCCGCTTCGTCACCAACCTCCTGCGAGTGGCGAATACCGCACGCGCGTTCACGCAGGCAAGCACCGCGGCGAATCTCATCCACTTGCGCGCGGGCCAGATCGTCGGCAACTGGCGCGACAGCACCGACGGCCTTGGCGGCGGCGTCTACCCCTACGATGTCAATGCCGTGCTCGTCCCGGCGGCGCTCCGTGCCGCGAGCCGCTTCATCGATAGCGGATTGCTCGATCCATACTTGTCAGGCGATGCGCGTGCGGCGCTGGCCGATGCAGCCCAGCAGGCGTCAGTTTGGGAATCGGCCGCGGCGCCGTTCTTCCAGGTGAGCGTCACGCCCGCTCAAGCGGCGGCACAATTGCCGGCCTATGCGGCGCAAGCCGGCGTGCCGGCAGGCACGTTACCCACCTCGACGCTGTCGTTCTACGCGGTCTCGCTCGACGAACAAGGCAACCCGATCCCGATCATGAATTCGGACGGCGGCTTCGCGCTGCTGTTCGGCACCCCGTCCGACGACACATTGCAACGTATCGTGTCTGCAGCGACGCAGCCGTTTCCTATGGGCCTTGTCACCGACGCTGGGCTGCTGATAGCCAACCCCGGCTATGCGAGCACATCGCTCTGGCCGCGCTTTACAAACGCGGCCTACCACGGCACTGTCGTCTGGTCGTGGCAGCAGGCCATGTGGGTGGCCGGACTCGATCGGCAGCTCGCGCGCCAGGATCTGTCGGCCGATACGCGCACGTTGCTCACGAACGCGCGGCTGCGCGTCTGGCAGGTCATCTCCAACGCCGCGTCCATGCGGGCCTCCGAAATGTGGACCTGGTCCTACGCGAACGGCGGCTACCAACCCGAAGCGTTCGGCACCCATAGCGCCGATGCAACCGAAGCCAACGCCGCGCAACTCTGGAGCACGACTTACCTCGCGATCAACGATCCGAACCTGAGCGCCGGCCGTTTCTGGTGGCAACCGCGCGACGGCTCGATGGGTGCAGCCCACCGGTGACAGCCCAAGAAGGCGCGGCGGAGCCAAGTTTTGCGTAATCGATCTAAAGTCGCGGCGCGCGCAACCGTTATAGGAAAAGTGGGCGTGCAGCGCAGCAACCGGCTGTCGAAAGAATGCGTCCATCCGGCAACACGAGACGGACGAAACGTGCGTCTCGCGTAATTCATACGAAACGGTACTTGGAGGCGAATTGCACCGACGCATGCTCCGGTCCGCGGAAGCCGACCGCGACCGGTTCCTGGGGCTCTATGTTTTTCTCGTGGCGGGTCTGGTCGCGGCGGCGGCGCTGTTCATCCACGAGGCGCGTGTCATCGTCGAAGACAACGCGAACGATGAAGAAGCGTTCGCCGTGCTGGCAGCCGCCAATCTGGTGTTGCACGACCTCGAAAATGCCGAGACCGGGCAGCGCGGATACCTGCTCACGGGCGACAGCGCTTATCTCGATCCCTACCATCAGGGCATGGACGATCTGGACGACACGATGCTCAGGCTCCATCAGGCCGTTGCGAGCGATCCGGACTCGGCCGACCTCGTGCGCAAGATCGAGCGTTCCAAGTCCGAAAAGGTCATGGAGATGGCGCGGACGATCGCGCTGGCCGAGTCCGGCAATCGTGAAGGGGCGCTCGCCTTCGTTCGAACCGACCAGGGCAAACGCGTCATGGACACGCTGCGCCGCGACATGGACATCTTGCTCGATCGGTGGCGGTACCGCCGCAAGGTGGCCACGCAGGATGCGCATACGCGCGTGATTTCCGAGAGCGCGGCTCTGGCAGCCATTGCGGCGCTGGTGTGCGGCCTGATCGGCTATGCGGGTTTCGTACAGCGTCGTGCGTTCGCGAGCGCGCGCGCCGCTTCGATGTTACTGAGCGAGCAGGCCACTCACGATTCGCTGACCGACTTGCCGAACCGCCGGCAATTGCTTGCCTCACTGGACGCATTGACGGCCGAGTCCGCTCATGAGGAGAGCGTGGGCGCCGCGCTGCTCTATCTCGACATCGACGGTTTCAAATCGGTAAACGACACGCTGGGCCATGCCGCGGGCGACGCGTTGCTTTGCGAACTCTCGCGCTCGCTGCGCGCGACGCTTGGCGAGGACGATCTCCTTGCGCGCGTGGGGGGCGACGAGTTCGTCGTGCTGAGGCGGCGCCGCGCGGACGACGGAGAGCTGCGGGAGTTCGCGCAACGGTTGATCGCGTGCGTCAATGCCACGGGCAAGCGGGAATACGCCGGCCGGTTCGCGATCGGTGTCAGCATCGGCATCGCCACGTTTCCGGACCGCACGAGCACCGGCCTCGAGCTGCTCGATGTCGCCGACAGCGCGATGTACCGCGCCAAGCGGGCCGGGCGGTCGCAGTATGCATTCGGCAGTGCGCCCGACAAGCCGTTTTCGAACGTGGTGGCGTTGGTTCGTTAGCGTGAGGCAGCGGCAGTGCAACGAGATGGGTTGATCCTGGTCAAGCAATCGGTCGAGACGGAAGAACAGAATCGGTTTATCCCCGAAACTGTCGACTCGCGTGCGAGGACTCCATCATGACTGCCTCCGATCCAACCGGTGCGTCCCCCCTTCTTCCTCAGCGAGTGCTTATCGCCGTCGATGCGTCGCCTGCTTCGCAACAGGCGCTCGCCTATGCGCAAAATCTCGTCCCCGAAGGCGGCAGGGTTCGTTTGGTCAGCGTCGCCGACAATCCTCATACGATCGTGCCGACAGGCAGGCTCGTGGGCGACGCGCTCGAAGCCGCGCGCGAGGAATTGCTCGAAGATGCGGCCGACGTATTGAGCCGCGCCCAAGAGGCGTTTGCCCACTGCAAGGTCAAGATTGAAACCGGAGTCATCGATCTGTCGAAGCACGGCGGCAATGTCGCCAGCGCGCTCATCGACGAAGCGATCTCCTGGCAAGCGGAACTACTCGTTGTCGGCTCCCGGCAGCACCACGGTTTGCTGCGCTGGATCGAGGGCACGGTATCCGAGCCACTGGCGAAACGTTCGCGGTGTCCCTTACTGATCGTGCCGGAGCGCTCCAAAGAGAGCCCGCATCGTCTGCCGACGCGCATTCTCTTCGCGCTCGATTACAGCGCGCTAGCGTTGGAGGCATTGCGTCATGGCGTTCGATTCGCCACGCAAGGGACCCATCTGCATGCGATCTATGTGGTCGATCGCGCCGTTCGGCTGACAGACATCGTGCCCATCGATGCCCTCGAAGATGCCTTCATCGAAGAAGGCTCGGCCGCGCTGAGAGCGGGCAAGGCGGTTCTCGAACGGGTATCGGAGCATGTGGGTACCGCGCTCGTGAAAACCGAACGCTCCCGCGACGACGTCGCGCATGCCATCGTGCGCGCGGCCGATAACTGGCACGCGGAACTGATCGTGATGGGCACGCATGGGCGGCGCGGGATGACGCGATGGGTGCTCGGCAGCGTCGCGCAGCGCGTGGCGCAACTGACGCATGTCCCGCTTCTCCTCGTTCACGCGCCAGAAGGTGCCGCGTAGACTGTGCCGCCGTATGCTAGCGGCGATGCTGGAGCCGACGCCCCGCCTTCAGCCGTCGTCCGCCAAGGCATGAAACAACTCGTCTTCCTGCGCACAGTGCAGGCGAACGATGGCCTCCAATGCGTATAGCAAGCGCTGGAACTCGCGTATATCCGTCTCACCGGGCCCTTCCGGTGGCATATCCGCTGCCATCTGCCGCAATAGACGAGCGATGCGGAATATTTCGCGGTGCATGCCGCTCATCGACGCCATCGGATCTTCACCGCCCAAGCGGCGTGCGAGCTCGGGGTATAGGTCGATATCGTCACGTTGCTCATGCGGCACGAGTTGCCGCATGAGCATGTCGTTCAGGCAGGAAAGCGCGTCTGCCACCGCGTCTTTCGGTAATCGCGGCAGCTCGTCCGCCAGGGACCTGATCCGATCCATCAGCGGTTGAAGTTCGGCGTGACCCGCCTTCAGTTCGTCCGCTTGGCGCTGCGCGAGGATTCCCGCAGTCGCGCTCGGGCGTGCCCGCAAGGCACGCAACGCATTGAGGATGACGGCGACGTCGATCAGTTCCTGAAGCAGCGCGCCCATCAGCGGCGGCAAGTACCCGAATGCCGCGATCGCCATCGCGGCGATCGATAGCACCATGCCGGCCACGACGCTTTCGACGGCGATTCGTCGCGTTCGCCGGGCAATGCGCATCGCCTCGACGAGGCGGTCCAGCCGGTCCGCCATCAGTACGATGTCAGCCGCTTCGGACGATGCCGCCGCGCCGCGCGCGCCCATCGCCACACCGACGTCGGCCGCGGCAAGGGCCGGCGCATCGTTGATGCCGTCGCCGACCATGATCACCGTGCCGTCGCCGCGTGCCGCCTGAATGGCCGACAACTTGTCGGCCGGCGTCTGTTCGGACAGTACCTTCGTCACGCCGAGCGTCGCACCAATCGTTTCCGCAACGTCGCGGCGATCGCCCGTCAGCATGACGAGATGCGCGATGCCTTGCTGGCGCAGCAGACGTAAAGCACGCGGCGTCTCCAGGCGGATCTGGTCCGCCATCTGTATCGCGCCGATCATGACGCCATCCACACTGACGAATATGGCGGAGGCGCCCTCGTAAGCCACCCGCTGCAAAAACGCCCGGCTCCAGGGGGCCGCCGCTGAGTTCGCCGAGACATAGGCGAATGCGCCCATCTCCACGTCATGACCATCCAGTTCGCCTCTGAGCCCCGCGCCGGGTGCTTCGACGACACGCGAGGGTACGACCAGCGCGAGACCACGCTCGCGCGCCGCCGTCGTCACCGCTTCGGACATGACGTGCGCGGACGCCTGACCGAGCGACGCGGCGTATCGCAGCACGATCTCCGGCTCGGTACCTGGACTGCTTTCGATGGCGACCAGGCGCGCATGGCCACCGGTCAGCGTGCCGGTCTTGTCGAAGAAAAGCGCGGTTGCCTGGGCGAGTTTTTCGAGCGCGCCGCCGCCCTTGATCAGCACGCCGCGTTTCGCGCAACGCGACATTCCGGAGACGATTGCCACGGGCACCGCGAGAATCATGGGGCACGGCGTGGCAACGACGAGCACAGCGAGCGCGCGTTCGACTTCGCCGGTGAGCAGCCAGCTGACGCCTGCAAAGAGCAACGCGGCGACGACGAAATACAACGCGTAGCGATCGGCCAGCCGCATGCCGGGGCTGCGCTCGTTGCGAGCGGATTGCACCATGCGCACGATGCCCGCAAACGTGCTGTCGCTCGCCGTTGCCGCGGCGATCATCTCGAACGCGGCACCGGCATTGACCACGCCGCTGGGCAACGTTTCGCCGGACGAACGAGAGCGAAGGACGGACTCTCCCGTGAGCATCGATTCGTCGAGCTGTGCATTGCCGGAGAGCGTCCCATCGACGGGAACGAATTCTCCACTGCGCACGAGCAGGCGATCGCCCGGTCGAACCTCGCCGAGTTCGACGTGACGCCATTCGCCGGTTTCGAACCGGTTTGCGCAGCGCGGCGCGCGCGCGAGCAGCGCTGTCAGTTCGCGCCGTGCACGCTCCTGAGCGTAATTTTCCAGGGCACGTCCGCTCGCCAGCATCAACGCGATCACCGCCGCGGTGAGATATTCGTCGAGCGCGAGCGCGAAACCGATAGCAAAGAGTGCCAATACGTCGATGCCCGCTTCATGCCGCCGCAGCGCCTTGAAGATCGAGACCGAAAGCGCCAGGAAAACCGGTATGGCGCCGGCGGCCCAAAGGGCATGGGCAACCGGCAAGGCTCCGTATGCCGCGAAAATCAGCCCCATTATGAGGCTCACCAGGCAGACGGCCAGTAAAGCGGAATCGACGAAGCGCAGCAAGCGTTGCATGGTGGACCGAGGTCGGGCGCGCGGCAACCGAGACGGACCCGTTCAGATCAGAAGTGGTGATCGTATTTCAACCGGACAGGGATTGGTTCGGCGCGGCCCTTTCTCTTGACTGAAAGATCGATTCGATAGCGCCCTTGCCAGGGCATGTCGAAGTAGTTGCCGTAGGTTGTCGTGTCGTTGATTCGCATTTCCTGCAGCGGCTTCACTTGCGTTCCAGCGCGTGACTTGTGGCTTGGGCTCGTCACTTTCGCCGTGACAGTCGCATCGTCGATACGCTCGCCGGTCGACTTGTCGAATAGCGCAACGACGAGGTGGTAACTGGCGCGAGCCGGCCCGGATGCCGACTCCGTCGGAGCGTTCGCGCCCCGGTCCGCGGATTGTGCTTTTTCGGCGGGCATGATGCCGAAGTGCACGGTCAATCCGCTCTTTGTCACACTTCGATTCAATTGATCGGCGTGGACTGCGCCGGCCGACGCGCTCAGCAGCGTGACAGCAAGAATCGTCAGAAATCTGGTCAACCTCGACATGATCATCCCCAATCGATTGCGTAGCGGACGGCACGCACGATCCCGCCATGCCGCAAACTCGATAGTCGTATGCTGCGATCAGATTGCAGGTGGCGTGTTGACTCACGTCAACATCGCACATGCAGTTGCTCGCCGCAACACAACCCACTCCGGCATACGGCCGAGCTATCGCGATCGAACCCGCGTGTTGTCGGTCAGCTGGCTTGGCGGATAGACGACGACCGCGTCATGCTCGCGCAGTCCAGCCAGGACCTGAGCCGCTTCGGCATTGCGCTGCCCGATGCGAACCACTCGTTGCCGCGCCCATTGACGATCGACGGCGAACACACACCACTGCTCGCCGCATCGCGTAAGCGCGCCGATCGGCACGCTCAGCACATCGGTTCGTTCCCATATGACGATCCTGCCCTGCACCCGGTCCGCCTGTTGATCTGAGTCAACCGGTCACTCGACAAAGGACACCGTCACACACAGACCGCCCGACAAGCGCGATCTCCCCACGTCGAGCACAGCACCGTGCGCACTCGCGATGCGCTGAACGATCGACCACCCGAGGCCGCTTCCGCTTGGCCCGTCGGCCTGCGCACGGAAAAAGCGCTCGCCCAGCCGACGCAGATCGTCGTCGGACAGACCGGGGCCGCTGTCCTCTACGGTCAGTACGACGCCGCCGTCGCGGCGAGACAACGACACCGCGATGCGTGCCCGTGTCGGGCTGTAGCGGACGGCGTTGTCGACGAGATTGCGAATCAGCGACGCGAGCAGCATCTCGTTGCCCGAAACGACATACGTTTGGGGCGCATCGAGTTCCAATTGCTGCAGCTTCGCAATCGACTGGGGCGCGATTTCGGCGATCACCTGCCTCGCGAGCGCACCCAGATCCACACGGGCGGCCTGCGCTACCGCTCCCGCTTCCAGACGCGAAAGCATCAAAAGCTGGTCGACGAGGTGCACCGCACGACCACATCCTTCGAGCGCGCCGCGCAATGCGTGTTTGCGAAGACCGGCGTCATCTTCTGCCATTGCCACCTGCGCCTGGGCCTTGATGGCCGCAATCGGCGTGCGCAGTTCATGCGCTGCATCCGCGGTAAACCGCCGCTCCGCATCGAGTACGGCCCCGATGCGGCCGAATAGAGCGTTGAGCGCATCGAGCATCGGCTGCATTTCTTGAGGGGCACGTTCCATCCGGACCGGATCGAGTGCGCGGGGGTCGCGTCGCGCAAGCGCACGCCCCAGCTCGCGTAGCGGCGCCGCGCCGCGTCGAACCGCCCACCACGTCACGAGCGCGAGCACAGGCAACGCGCCCCCCATCGGCCAAAACGCGCTGCGCATGACGGCCAGCAGTATCGATGTACGCGAATCGATCCGCTCGCCCACATAGACATCCACATCGTGTTCGAAACCGGAAGCCGCAAACACCCGCCATGCCACCCCATCGATTTGCACAGTCGAGAACCCCTTCATCGGCGGACGCTGGCGCGGCACCATGGGCTGCGCGGGCGCGTTAGCCGAATGCATGCCCAGACGCCCCTCGTGGAAAACCTGGAACGCCACCTTCGGCGCGTAGGGGTCCAGGATTGGCGCGTCCAGCGTCTCCTCGTCATCGACGGGCCGGGTCTGCTGCATCACCAGTAACGCAGCAGCCTGCGCGAGATGGCTGTCGAGCAGGCGATCGATTTCGCGTCGCGCATCGCGCCATGTCAATACCGCCGCGGCCAGCCATACGGTGGCAACCACGGCGGTGACGAGTACCAGCAAGCGCCCCTGCAACGAGCGCGGCAGCGCGACGATCATGACTCGACCGCCCGTTCGCGCAGCAGCACGTAACCTACGCCGCGCACAGTCCGGATCAGATCGGTGCCAAGCTTGCTCCGGAGCCGATGGATATGCACTTCCACTGCGTTGCTCTCCACCTCCTGGCCCCAGCTGTACAGGTGCTGCTCGATCTGTTCGCGCGAGAGAACGTGGCCCGCATTGAGCATCAGGACATGCAGCAGATCGAACTCGCGGTTGGTCAATACGACAGGCGCACCGGCGCGGTACACGGTACGCGATGCCGGTTCGAGTACGACATCCTGCGCGGCGAGCCGCTCGCGGGGCCTCCCATGCGAGCGGCGTACGAGCGCCCGCAGTCGGGCACCGAGCTCATCGAGATCGATCGGCTTGACGACATAGTCGTCGGCACCGATGTCGAGCCCGCGTATGCGATCCGGCACAGCGTCACGCGCGGTAAGCACCAGGATGGGCAGCTCCACGCCCGCCCGGCGCACGGTGCGCAAAACATCGATGCCATCCATGCGCGGCAGGCCCAGGTCGAGTACCGCGGCGGCGTAAGGCTGGCCGCGCAGTTCGCGCTGCGCCGCCTCGCCGTCGCGCACCCAGTCGACCTGAAATCCCTGCTGCCGCAAGCCGGCACGCATGCCGTCGCCAAGCAGCGGATCATCTTCGACAAGGAGAATGCGCATCGAAGGTTCCTCGCTGTCGAGCTCAGTCTCCGTCGCGATCGCCGCTATTCGCACGTGCAGGTGCGGCGTGGCCTGCGGACGAACTCGTCGCTTGCGGCGCTTGCGTCGGTGGCGCCGCGTGCCACTGCGTCCACCACCAGATGCCCGCGGCGGCAATGATCAACGCGGCGATCACCCGGTGCGCGCTTCCAATGCCTTCGCCGACACGGCCGGACTTATATCCCGTCACCATCGCGCCAATGAGGTTCTCGCGATGCAGCAGCGAGCCCGCCACAACGGCCACGACGTGAACGATCACGAGAGCCAGCATGGCGTTGGCCATTCCCTCGTGAAGTTCCTCGAACCATTCACCGCCGGTGCCGGTATACGCGGCCCAACCGCTCGCGCCAACCGCGCAGGTCATGAGCAGCATCGCAAGGATGGCCATCGCGCCTGCCGGGTTATGGCCAACGTATCGCTCAGGGCGGCCTTTGACGAGGCTTGCGAGATATTGCAGCGCAGCCACCGGCGAACGAACGAACGAGGCAAACCGTGAGTATCGCGTGCCAGCCAGTCCCCAAAGTATGCGGAACACGACCAGTCCCAGCATCGTGTATCCGAGTGTCACGTGAAGCAAACGCCACCGCTCACTCTCCGCTGTCAACCAGGCGCCGGCAAACGACGCCACCATCAGCCAATGGAATACGCGCACCGGCGCGTCCCATACGAGGATCCGCACTTTGCCGGACGAGCGAGTCTCGGCTTCAACGCGGGATGCGAACGTATCGTTCATCGAAGTTTCCTTGATCGGCCCGGGTATGACAGGCGGCGCAGTTCGAGGCGCTCTTGACCGCCGGAAGTCGCCACGTTGACGCCGGAACTTCGTCATGCGTGGCGATGAACCATTTCGAACGGGTAATGCGATCCTCCGGCGGCGCGCTCGCCGCCCGCCCCGCATCGGCCGCATGCGTCGTGAGCCAGCCCGCGATTTGCTTCACGGAAGCCGGATCGAGCGAGGCATTCGTGCCGAAGTGACGATCGAGGTTCCCGAGAATGTGCCGCCACGAATCGGCTGGCAGCATGCCGGGCGGATAGGCGATATGACACGCGGCACATTCCTGCCGATACGCCGGCAGAGGCGTGGGAGATTTCACCTGCGGCCCATCCTCGCCGAATGCGGCACCCATGACGGCCGTCAGCGCGAAAGCCGCCAAGGCTCGGGCTGCGACGGAAGCCCTTCGGATATTCACGTCGTTGCTCCTTGCGAAGTAGTCGTAGTCGTTGCCGATTGCGCTCGCCTGCCTCATGGCTCGAGCGTGATCAGCCAGCTCAGAATGTCTGCCTTCTCCGACGCTGTGCACTCGCGCCCGACGACATCCCCGCAGTTGCGGCGAAACCACTTTTCCGTCTTCGCTGGGTCCGTGAAACGAGCGGAATTGAACGCAGGAGCAAGCGGCGCGATCGTTTTGCCCGTGGCCGCGTGCTGTCCGTTTGCAACCGGCCTCGCGCCGTGACAGGTCGCGCAGGCCCACTCTCGTCCGTGTCGCGTTGTGAAGAACTGCTGACCTCGCGACGGATTCGCCGCCGCTCCCGATTGGGCGGTGTAGCCGTTCAAGGTTTGGGCGGGAGATTGCGCATACGCAGGCAAACCAGCGATGCCGGCAACGATTGCCCAAAGAAACAAAGAACGAAGTGCGCGCAAGCGCCCGGGCGTAAGCATCATCGATCCTCCAGTGGATGCTTTGCATGTTCGGGCCGCTTCCTTACCGAATTCTTAACTTCGCCACGAAGTCATTTTTTGGCAGCTATCCGTCCCGGTCGTTGACCTGGGTCAACGGTGTTCGATCACTTGTTTGGCGGCCACGGCGCCCCGTACCATTCATCGCTCGGCATGCTCTTCCTTACTGGAGTCGGACAACGCTTCAGCCTCACGGAAACCGGGTCGTGAATTGCCGCCAGCTGCAATCGGTCCAGCCTGCCATTCCCGCCATACGGCGAGCAGCGTCGCGATGACGAACGGGCCGATGAACAGGCCGACGAGACCGAACGCCGAAATGCCTCCGAAAATGCCGAAGATCACGAGAAGAAACGGCATATGTCCACTGCTGCTGATCATGAGCGGACGAATGAGATTGTCGATCCAGCTTACGACCAGCGCCCCCCACAGCAGCAGCCCGATGCCTGCCCATGTGTCGCCGCTCACAATCAGGACAATGCCGACCGGTGCCCAGACGAGCGGTGTGCCGAAAGGCATCAGCGCTGCAAGCCCGGTCAGCGCCGCCAGCAGCAGCGGCGCCCCGACGCCCGCGGCCCAGTAGCCCATGCCCGCAAGCGCGCCTTGAGCCGCCGCTGTTACGACGATGCCAAGCACGACGGAGCGGCAAACATCGCCGATAGCGACCAGATAAACATCGAGCCGTTTTCCGAGGTAAGGCTGCAGCGCGCGCCGAATCTGGCCGAGCAACGTTTCTCCGTCCCGAAACACGAAGAACAACGTCAGCACAGCGAAGCCGAACTTCACGGCATTACGTCCAATTCCCCCAGCGAGCTGTGCCGCCTCCCCAATCCAGCGGTTGCCCCACTGTGCCAGTTGCGCGCGCCATGCCGACGGTTCGTGCGTGATGTCGTCGAGCAGAGCCTGCAACCACGCACCAAGCCCCGGAATCGAGCTCAGCGCGTGCGGCAGCGTTCGATGTCCGTCCGACAGCCATGCGGCCATCGCGCGGAAAAACGCAATCGCTTCGTGCGTGAACGGCATCGTGAGCAGCAGCATCGGTACGACGAAGCCCAAGGCGAGGATCGCGGTCACCAGCAAGGCTGCGACCGACCGCCGGCTGTCCAACGCGTCTCGAATACGCTCGTAAAGCGGCCATGTCACATACGCAATGATGAATGCCCAAGCAATCGGAATGACGAACGGACGCAGCACGAGATAGCCCAGCGCGAGAAGGCCGACCAGGAGGAATGCGAGTACGGTCCGCTTGCCCGTCGGCGTCGTCATGTCCGCTCCGCGCTGGTCGTGCGGCCCACTCGATTCGTCACTGACCGGGATCGGTCGCGGCAAACGAAACCGTGGCGCACGAGATATTTTTCGAACTCGACGAGCGCGAACACAGCGGCGGCAACCGCGAATGCGAGCGCGAGCTCGGACAAGCTGAGCGCAGACGTCCGCAATAGCCTGTTGAGCGCGGGAACGTAAATGGCCGCCATTTGCAGCGCGATCGTCACCGCAACCGCGCCAACGAGGGGCACGTTCGAACGCAGTCCCTGCGCGAACAACGAGCGATGCTCCGAGCGAATCGCGAGCACATGCCCCATTTGCGAAAGCGTGAGCACGGTGAAAGTCATGGTCTGCCATGTGGCATGGCCGCTCTCCAGTGCCCAGGCCTGCATGAAAACGGTGGCTGCCGCCATGGCGAGCCCGCCCCACAGAACGTGCTGCCACATACCGTGCGCGAAAAGATTCTCGTCCGACGGCCGCGGTCGCTGCAGCATCGTCGTTGGCTCCAAGGGCTCGGCCGCCAGCGCAAGGCCGGGCAAACCGTCCGTGAGCAGGTTGATCCACAGGATATGGATCGGAAGCAATGGCACCGGAAGGCCCAGCAACGGCGCAGCAGCAATCACCCAGATTTCGGCCGCGTTGCACGTCAGGATGTAGCGCAGGAACTTCCGGATGTTGTCGAAGATGCGCCGGCCCTCCTCGATCGCCGCCACGATTGTCGTGAAATCGTCATCGAGCAGAACGATGCCAGCCGCTTCGCGGGCGACGTCGGTGCCGGTCAAGCCCATCGCCACGCCGATGTTCGCGCGTGCGAGCGCCGGAGCGTCGTTCACGCCGTCACCGGTCATCGCGACATAATGGCCGCGCGCCTGAATGGCCTCGACGATGCGAATCTTCTGCGCCGGGTCCAGACGCGCGAAAACCTTCACGTGCTCGACGCGCCGCGCGAGTTCGTCGTCCGTCAGCGCCGCGAGCTCGCGTCCCGTCATAACTGTGTCGCCCTCTCCCAGCATGCCAAGCGAGCGCGCAATCGCCTGCGCCGTCACGGGATGGTCGCCGGTGATCATGACGGGCGTGATACCCGCCGTCCTGCACCGCTCGACCGCCTCGGTCACGCCGGGTCGCAGTGAATCGCGCATCCCCACCAACCCGAGCAATGTGAGACCCTGCTCGACGTCGTCGGGCGCGCTGTCGGGCCGGGGCAGCGCCGGCCATACACGCCGCGCGATCGCGAGCACACGCAGCCCGTCCGCTGCCATGGCGCTGGCCTCGTTCAGCAGCGCGGTGCGATCGAAAACATCGCGGCCCGCCATGGCGGTGCATCGGTCGATCACCGTTTCGGGTGCGCCCTTCGTATAGGCAACGAAGCCGTCCGCCGCGCGATGGATCGTCGTCATTCGCTTGCGTTCCGAATCGAAAGCGAACTCCATGCAGCGCGGCATCGACCGGTCGAGCCGGCGACGGTCGAATCCCGTGTCGGCCGCCGCTCGCCACAGCGCCACTTCCGTGGGATCGCCGGTAGGCTGCCCATGCGCGTCACACGCGGCATCGTTGCTCAACGCCGCGGCTTCGAGCAGTTGTGCTGTAACGCCGTCGCGGGCTGCGGATTCCAAAGCCACCCGGCAGCCGCTGCCCGGGTAAAGCTCGATCACCCGCAACTCGTTGAGCGTCAGCGTTCCCGTCTTGTCTGTGCAGATGTAGCTCACCGAGCCGAGCGTCTCCACAGCGGGCAGGCTGCGAACGAGTGCGCCGCGTCGCGCCATCGCGCGAGCGCCAAGCGCAAGCATGACAGTCACGACGGCGGGCAGCGCTTCAGGAATAGCGGCAACCGCGAGGCTCATGGCCGTCAGCAACATCAGAAGCGCCGCTTCGCCGCGCAAGACGCCCGCGGCGAATATCATCGCGCACAGCACCAAAATGAGTATGGCCAGTTGGCGCCCGAACGCTGCGAGTCGCGCTTGCAGGGGTGTCGCCGGGGACTGCACCTGTTCGAGCAGCGCCGCGACGCGCCCGAGCTCGGTGTTCATGCCGGTTGCTACCACCAGGCCACGCGCGCGCCCGTAAGTGACGACCGTCCCCTTGAAGACCATGTTCGTCCTGTCGGCGAGCGGCAACGCCCGATCGTCGAGCGCCGCGACCCGCTTCTCGACCGGCGTCGCCTCGCCCGTGAGCGCGGCCTCGCTTACCCTCAACTGCGGGGCCTCGATGAGGCGCACATCGGCAGGCACAGCGACGCCTGCTTCGAGCAGCACGACATCGCCTGGCACGAGGGAGACCGCCGGAACCGTCGAGCGCTGCCCATCGCGAACGACGCTCGCCTGGGGAGCCGCCAGGCGCTTGAGCTCGTCCATGGCGCGCTCGGCGCGCAAGTCCTGGATAAAGCCGATGGCCGCATTCAGCATCACGATCGCAACGATCACGAGCGAGTCTTCAACGTCGCCGACGAGACCCGACAGAACCGCGACGGCCACGAGCACGAGAATCGTGAAATCGCGAAACTGCGCGACGAGCTTCACGATGAGGCTGCGGCGCTTTGCCCCGACGATCTCGTTCGGCCCAAACCGTTCCAGCCGATGCGAAGCTTCATCGCTGCCGATCCCGCGCGCGGCGTCCGTTGCGAAGTGACGTGCCACGGCCTCTACGCCTTGCGTGTGCCAAGGCTCGGTCACGTGCTTCGCGGCCATTTCGTCTGCCGGGCCTTCGTCGCACCTCATGTCCGCACCGTCCTCAAGCGCAATGCGTTGCCGATGACCGATACCGAGCTCAGTGCCATCGCGGCGCTCGCGATGATGGGGCTCAGCAGGATGCCGAACCATGGGTAGAGCACACCGGCCGCGATCGGTATGCCCACGGCGTTGTATGCGAACGCGAAAAAGAGGTTCTGCCGGATGTTCCTCATCGTGGCGACGCTCAACGCGCGGGCTCGCGCGATACCGCGCAGGTCACCCTTGACGAGCACGACTCGCGCACTGTTCATCGCAACGTCGGTACCGGTGCCCATCGCGATACCGATATCCGCCCGCGCAAGCGCAGGGGCATCGTTGACGCCGTCCCCGGCCATCGCGACGATGTGTCCCTGCGCCTGAAGCGCCTGGACGTACTTGTATTTGTCTTCAGGCAGCACCCCGGCTTTGACTTCATCGAGTGCCAGCGCGCTTGCTACCGCATTTGCGGTAGTGGGGTTGTCGCCCGTCAACATGACGATGCGAACGCCGGAAGATTTCAACGAACGCACCGCATCGGGCGTGGTTTCTTTCACTGGATCAGCTACGCCAATGTAGCCGGCAAGTTGCCGGTCCACAGCGAGGTACATGACCGTCTGGCCTTTTTCGCGCAATCGATGGGTGCCCTCCTCGACCGATGACCGATCCACCGCGATGTCGTCCATCAAGCCCGAGTTTCCCAATGCCACCGTATGGCCGTCGATGGTTCCGGTCACACCTTTGCCGGGTACCGACTCGAAGGCATCCACCGGAGCGGTTCGAATACCGGTCCCGCTCGCATGAAGCATGATTGCCTGCGCCAGTGGGTGCTCGCTGGCCGCTTCGAGACTTGCCGCGTAGCCGAGCACAACCGGTCCAACGTTTGGCGCGGAACCAACGACCGTTTGCACCCGCGGCTTGCCTTCTGTGAGGGTGCCCGTCTTGTCCACCATGACGGTATCGACCTTCTCCATCAGTTCGAGCGCTTGGGCGTCCTTTATCAGTACGCCTTGTTGTGCGCCACGCCCCACGCCCACGATGATGGACACCGGTGTGGCCAGACCGAGTGCGCACGGGCACGCGATGATGAGCACGCTGATTGCCACGACAAACGCATTCGCGAGCGCGGGCGCCGGCCCAATCGACGCCCAGACGGCGAACGAAAGCGCCGAAAGCGCAACGACCGCCAGCACGAACCAGCCCGAAACCCGGTCGGCGAGCTTTTGAATCGGCGCGCGCGAGCGTCCCGCCTCCGCGACCATTTCCACGATTCTGGCAAGAAGCGTATCGGCACCGACTTTGTCCGCGCGCATCAGAAAGGTGCCGGTCTGGTTGACCGTGGCACCCGTCACTTTGCTTCCGACCATTTTCTCGACGGGAATAGACTCGCCCGTAATCATCGACTCATCGACGCTCGATCGGCCTTCGACGATCACTCCGTCGACCGGGACCTTCGTACCCGGCTTGACGCGAAGCGTTTCGCCGACGCCCACCGTCTCGAGCGGAACCGTTTCTTCGGTGCCATCCGGTTTCACGCGCACAGCGGTGTTCGGCGCAAGCCTCAACAAATCGCGGATGGCGCTGGACGTGCGCGAGCGCGCGCGAAGCTCGAGCACTTGCCCGAGCAGAACCAGGGTGACGATGACGGCTGCGGCCTCGAAGTACAAGGGCAATTCGTCATCGCGCCTGAATGCCGCCGGAAGCGCGTCAGGAAAAAAGAGCGCAAATACGCTGAACAGGTATGCAGCCGCGACCCCCAGGCCAATCAGACTGAACATGTTCAACCGGCGAGTTGCAAACGATTTCCAGCCGCGTTCGAGAAATGGCCAGCCTGCCCACAGCACGACCGGCGTAGCCAATAGCGCCTGGATGCACTGCGACCACGAAGCCGACATCCAATGCGGCCAAGCGGACAATCGGTCATCGAGCGCGGCATCGATGTCGATCGGCATGACCATCTTGCCCATCGTCATCAACAGCAACGGAATCGACAGGGCGAGCGCAGCCCAGAAACGGTGCGTCATCGACTCGAGTTCGATGTTTCGAGTCTCCGTCGCGACCGGCATAACAGGTTCCAGCGCCATGCCGCAAAGCGGGCATGCTCCTGGAGCGAAGGCACGTATCTGCGGATGCATCGGGCACGTGTAGAGGATGCCCGCCCCCGTCTTCGGAATCGCGAACGCGTCCCGCGATTGAGAGGAAGGGCGCGCGTCGCGCGGCACGTCGTTCATCTTCCTTCTCCGAATCGACTCCGGAAGAGCCGCTTTAATGTCCATCTTTCAAGCTACATCGGACGATGAAACACGCGTTGATGCACGTCAACGCGACGCGAGAGCCGAATGCACCGCGCCTGCCCACGTTTTCCCGCACGGGCGGCGAGGACGACAACGCCGATTGACCTGCATCAAACGGGACGGGTACCGGTGGCGTAGTGTATTCGTCAGGATGGCCCGCTTTCCGGATCGACCTATGAAAACACGTGCGCTTTGGGCTTCTTTACTTCTGACGATTGTGCTAGGACTGTCCGGATGCGGCTACAACACGATTCAGACAGAGGATGAGCAGGTCAAGGCGAGCTGGTCCGAGGTGCTGAACCAATATCAGCGGCGTGCCGATCTCGTACCCAATCTCGTCAACACGGTAAGAGGCTATGCCAGCCAGGAAAAGACTGTGCTCATCGGCGTCACGCAAGCCCGGGCACGGGTGGGCTCCATCCAGGCGACGCCGGAGCTCCTTTCCGATCCGCAGGCGTTCGCGAAGTTCGAGGCCGCACAAGGGCAACTCACTTCGTCCTTGTCGAGACTGTTGGTGGTCTCCGAAAACTACCCTCAGTTGAAATCCGATGCGAATTTCCGGGATCTGCAGGCGCAGCTCGAAGGAACGGAGAATCGCATTGCCGTTGCACGGAACCGGTACATCCGTTCGGTTCAGGCCTACAACACGACGATTCGCTCCTTCCCGGTCAACCTCACGGCAAGAGCGTTCGGCTATCAGGCAAAGCCCAACTTCTCCGTTGCGAATGAAGCCGAGATGTCGCGGCCGCCGCGCGTAGATTTCGATGCGACGCCGGCACCTGCAAGCGGAGCATCCAATTGAACGTTGCTCGCGCGGCGATTGCTCTGTTCATCGCCTTGTTCACCTTCGGCGGCGTCGGCGTTCGAGCCGACGTCCCTGTGCCGACCTTGAACGCACGGGTCACCGATGAGACGGGCACACTCACGGATGAACAAAAGGCCACGCTCGAGCAAACGCTCGCGAATTTCGAAGCAAAGAAGGGCGCCCAAATCGCCGTTGTCATCGTTCCAACGACCGAGCCCGAGACGATCGAGCAGTACTCGATACGCGTCGCCGAGCAGTGGAAGCTCGGACGCAAAAATGTCGACGACGGCGCATTGCTCATCGTCGCCAAGAACGACCGCACATTGCGCATCGAGGTCGGATACGGGCTGGAGGGCGCGCTCACCGATGCGGCAAGCCATCGCATCGTCGACGAAATCATCGTGCCGAGATTCAGGCAGGGAGATTTCTACGGCGGGATTTCAGCGGGTGTCGAAGGCATCATGCGCGTCGTCAGCGGGGAGCCGTTGCCCCCGCCAAGCGGACGACATCGCGCATCGAACGGCATCGGGCCGTTGCTGCCAGTACTCTTCGTTCTCATCGTGGTCGCCGGTGGCGTGCTGCGTGCGGTGTTGGGCAGGCTACCCGGATCGCTCGTTGCCGGCGGCGCCATCGGCTTCGTCGCGTGGCTGCTGTCCGGCGCGCTTTTTGTCGCCATCGCAGCCGGTGCGGTCGCGCTCGTTGTTACGCTGCTGGGCAGCGGGGCGGTCATGCGCGTTGGCGGCTGGCCGCTCGGCGGTGGAGCCGGCGGATTCGGCAGTCGTTCGAATCGCGACATCTTCAGAGGCGGCGGTGGCGGGTTCGGCGGCGGCGGTGCATCGGGCAGGTGGTAGCCATGGATCTGAAACGGCTCGTGAGACACCTTTCGATGACGCGCTGGCGCGTTCGCCGGGCCTTTCCGCAGCGGTCTTTGCTTGCCATCGACAAGGCCGTGCGCGAAAGCCATCAGGCGCACATCGGCCAAGTCAGGTTCGCGGTCGAAGGGGCTCTGCATGGCGCCGCGCTCGTCAAAGGGTTGTCGGCCCGCGAGCGGGCAATCGATGTCTTTTCCGAGCTGAGAGTGTGGGATACGGAGCACAACAACTGCGTCCTGATCTATCTGCTCCTTGCCGATCGCGATGTTGAAATCATCGCCGACCGGGGTATTCACGCGAAGGTCGGCGGCGACGAATGGGAAACCATCTGCCGGGCGATGGAGGCCGATTTCCGGCATGGAAGATATCAGGGTGGCGTGATTCGCGGCATCGAGCGGGTGACGGAACTGCTCAACACACACTTCCCGTCCCGTCGAGCGCCGCACGATGAGTTACCGAGCGGCCCCGTCGTGCTGTGAGTTCGCAGCCGGCCCGGGCGAGCGCCGTTAGCGGCTACGCGGCGGTCGTCGACTGCGCTTGATGAATGTCTTCCAATCGCTGTTTCCGAGTCTCCACGCCGCAGACGAACGTCAGGATCGCACTCAACGTCATCGAAACGGCCCCTACCAGCGCAATGTTGCCGATCGACGGAGCCGCAAGCCCGATCGCCGTCGATGCGATGATCGCAACGCCGCCAGCCTTGCTTGCGCCGGCGGCATAGCCAGTTCCTCGAGAGCGGACGCCGGTCGGATAAATCTCGGCGCTATAGACCGAGACCACGGCCACCACAGAACTGACTCCCCATATCGGCACGGTCAGCAAAATGTACAGCAGGCTCCGGTGCCCAATCACAAAGTCCGGGGCCAATGCGAATCCGAACAGCGCGGCGGCCGTCAACGATGTCAGCGCGATGATGGTTCGCTTGCTGCTCCAGAAGCCATACATCCATGCCACGACAAAGGTCAGCGGAAAGCCCATCAGCGCTGCATTCCTGAGAATCGCATCCGACTGCGTGAAACCGAGCATGCGCAAATTCGTCGGAATCCAGAGATTGAAGCCGAACAGCACGAGCCCCGAGCTCGCTGCCAGGCAGCCGACCACCGCGGTACTCGAGCGAAGCTTTTCACTGATCAGCGCGCCCCATGTATCGGCGGCTGGCGTCGCGGCACGCGGCTCGCCCTCGCTTTCGACGACTTGCGCGCCATAGCACGCCATGACGGCGCGCGCTTGCGCTTCCCGTCCGTGGCGAAGCAAAAACCGGGGAGACTCGGGAATCCATCGATTGAGCAGAATGAACAGCGCCCCCGTGGGAAGTCCGATCAACCAGAGAATGCGCCAGCTGTAAATCGGCACGAGTTCGGCGGACAGCCAACTCGTCACGACGTATGCGCCCGCGATATCCCCTCCGATCAGGATCATCAGCCAGCCGCGGTGCCGAGCGGGAATGGTCTCGGCAAGGAGCGCATAGCAAATGGGCAGCATCCCCCCGACCGCGAGGCCCATCATGAAACACATGGCAAGGTTCCATGCGAAGCTCGGCATCGCACCGCAGATCGACGTGCCCATGAATGCAATGCCGGCATACAGAATCGACGCCCGCCTGCCGATTCTGTCGCCGAGCCATCCCCACAGGAACGAGCCGAATACGGTACCCGTGATCGCAACCAGCGCGATCCAGACCACCGGCGTGGTGCCAGTCGGCACGAGCGGCGATTTGAGGCCGTACTCCTGCGCCATGCCCGGCATCACGAACGCCAGTGCCGTCGGTTTCATGACGTCGATAGTCACGGCCAGTGCCATGGCCAGCAACAACCGGTAATGCGCCGGTCCGAGCGGGACATCGTCGAGCGCCGCCACGCGAATCCGGGAGCCTGTGCGCGCTTCATCGTTCGTCGCGGGTGGGACCAGCCCGTAGAGGCTGGCGGCAAGACCCACGATGATGGCGACCATGCCGGCCACCATCGTCGCGTCCATCGGCATACCGACGAGCCGATAGCCGATCTGTCGGCCCATCAGGTACATCGGCAAATGCGCGAGCACACCTGCGATGACGGCAATGACACCGAACCAGAACGCCGTCGGGCGATAAAAGGTCAGTTCGCGCGATGCTGCATCCCGCTGTGATCGTTTGGATTCCATCGGCATCCCATGGTGTAAAGCTGAAAGTAGACGATGCTTGCGCTGCACACCGTGTCGAAAAAGTCAGCAGTGCGCGTTATCTATCGGCCAACCCGCGATAGGCGACGCACGAGGAGCAGCGGCAAGCGCAGCAGAAAACCCACGAGCAATCGCCCGTGCATCCAGCTCAGCAGCGCATTGTCGCGGCAGTAACGAAAATGCGAGACTCCGCCTTCCTCGCGCTTGAAATAGCGCACGGGCGCGTCGATGTTGATCGGTTTGACGCCACGCCAACACAGCCGCACCGCCGCCTCCGGATCGAAATCGAAGCGCCGCATCCAGCGCTCGCCGTGCATCAGCGCACGCAGCGGCGCGACAGGATAGACGCGAAATCCATAGAGCGAATCGCCAACGCCAGCCCAAAGCGTCTCGACGTTGGCCCAGAAATTCGATAGCTGTCGACCGAGCACACGAATGCGCGGTGCGGTTGTGTCGAATACGGGCCGTCCGAGCACCATGCAATCGGGCCGGGCGATCGAAGCAGCCATGAAGCTGCCGATCAGCTCGGCCGGATGCTGCCCGTCCGAATCCATCGTCAGCACGTGCGTAAAGCCTTGTGCCGCTGCTTCGTCGAGCCCGGCGAGCACAGCAGCGCCCTTGCCCGCGTTGCGCGGCAAGACGATGACGCGCAGCCCTGCGTCCTCGTTCGCCATGGTTTCGAGGCGCGCGGCGCTGCCGTCGGTGCTGCCATCCACGACGACCCAGACCGGATTCCATTGTTCGCGCGCGCGCCGCACCGTGTCATAGACCTTTTCCCCCGGGTTGTAGCTCGGGATGAGGACGAGATGCGTGGTCGAGGCGGAAGTTATCGGCATCGGTCAACCCACCGACGAATCGTTGGCGAGCTCGGCCCGGTAATAGTCCTGCAACTGCGTGACGAAGCTGCGCACCGCGTCGGGATTCGCCGGCGGCGGGGCAAAACGGCGGCCGATCCGCACCCGGTAGGTGAGCGGCAGCACCGGCTTGCGCAGGATGTGCCATCCCTTGGCGAGAAAAGGCGAGTCGGCCTCGACGATGAGCGTCTGCACCGGCACGCTCGCCCGCGCGGCAACGAGGCCGATGCCGGCTTTCAGCGGATTGACGGGCGGCGATTCGGTGCGCGTGCCTTCCGGAAACAACAGCAGCGGATGGCCTCGACGCAAATCGTCGACGGCGGCCTTGATCATCCCTTTCGGCGCATCGTTGACGATGTAGTCGGCAAGACGCGCACCGGCACCCAGGAACACGTTGTCCGCAATGTCGCCTTTCATGACGCAGCACAGCCGCGGCACGCACGATGCGATGAGCATGGCATCGATCAGCGTCGGGTGATTGGGCGCAAGTATCATCGGCGGCTGATCGCGCAGCGTCGCAAGCTCGGAGAGATCGAACCGCGCCGCGCCGAGCGCGGAAAGCGCATGGAAGTACACCCGCCAGACATGCTGAATGACCGCGCGCCCCACCGTGCGCGCGAGATGCCGCGGCAGCAGTACCCGGAGCACAGCGGCAAACGGCAGCCAGCCCAGGCAAGCGATTGCGAGCAGCAACAGGCCCAGGTAGAAGACGACGTGCTGACGCAGGGCGTCGAGCCTGCGCAACACAGGATCGATGCCGATGCGCTCGGTGGGCGGCGGTCCTGTATAGCTCACGCGTGCACCTCGACAAGATGGCCGCCGCTCGCTTCGATTTCGAGCAGCAGGTCCGCGCGGCAGACGTCGGCATGCAGATATAGCGCACGCAGCGAAGCGCCGCAGCGCGCGCGCAATATTTCGTCGATGGCGGCAAGCGCCTCGCCATCGGTCGGGTCCCGCACGTAGACCTTGTAGGTCAGATCCGCGAGCGTCGTTGTGTCCTGGGCATGGCGCGCGGCTTCGTCCAGCACGGTTTCGATGTTGGCGAGCGTCTCGCGCAACTGGGCAATGACGTTGCCATGATGCGCCGTTTCGTGCCCGACGATGCTCGCCGTGCCGGAGACGAACAACGCCTGCGCCCTATCCGCCTGGTCTGGGCCGCGCCATGCGGCCGCACGCGCGAACGTCGGAGCGCTCGGACCGTACTGAGCCGGATACCGGTAAGCGCTGATCTGACGCGGATTCTCGATCGCGCGACTGGGCGCGCGGGAGGCCAGAAACGAGACGGCAAGCGGCATGGCCGGCGCGGCGTCGCCGACGATTTCGGCCGCGCTGCCGAGCGCGCTCGCGGCCGGGACACTCTCGATGACGGGGCGTCCGCAAGCCTTGAACGCGCGCTGGCGACCGGTGTTGAATTGGCGGTAGCGCTCGCTGCCGAACTGGTGTGCATTGATAGCCGGCACGACGTTCCAGATTCGCAGCGGATGTCGCATATCGAGCGCATCGAGCACGCCGAAAATCGACTCGTAAGCCGCATAGGTCGCCCATTCGAGCGGCGTTTCTCCGTTCTGCCGCGACAAGGGGGCGTCGGCTTCGTACAGTTCGACACTGCCGAACACGATGCCGGCCGAAACGCTGAACCGGTAACGAAGCGGGCCGTGCCGGCCGGTCTCGAGATCGACGGCGTCGCACTGCCAGATTTCGAAACAGGTATCGCCGCCATCGCGCCTGGGCTCCGACATCGGAGCAAGCCTCGCCATATGCGCGGGCGCGAGCGGGAGGTGAGGTGCCGTATCGACGAAGCGCGGCCAGCACGCCGGATCGCCGAAGCACGCAGCGCCCAGCGCACCAGGAAAGGCGCGTTCGAACGCTTCGCGTCGTGCATGCGCGGGCTCGAGCGCCAGCATTGCCGCGAGTGGGGCGCCCTCGAGTCGGACGAGCTTCAAAAACGGAACCGCCATCGAGAACACCTACCCCGTTACCGTCTGGGCGTCGTCGGCTTGCCGCAACATGCGCCGGCGAGCGCGCCATGCACGCAGCGAATTGCGCGCATCGGCCAAAGCCGATAGGTAGTAGATGATCTTGAACACGCGCAGCGACGGCCAGATCGGCGTATTCCCGAAGATGTCGCCCGCGAGCAGCGACAACAGCGCCTCTTTCACGCGGAACATGTTGCGCGGGTTCATGAACAGGTTGCGCATCGTCGGCGATGTCATCCGGTAGATGAACCATGCGAATTGCTTCGGGCCATGACGTGCGCGCCGGTCGAATTCCGCAAGCGCGGCACTCGCTCGCGCCGGGTCGCGCAAGCAGGTATCGATCGCTTGCGCGCCCATGAACGCGCTTTGCATCGCAAGCATGACACCGGACGAGAACACCGGGTCGATGAACGCGAACGCGTCGCCGAGCAACAGGAAATTGGGCCCGTGCGTCACCTCGCCCGAATACGAAAAATTCCCGGTCGCTTCGACGCCGGTCACGAGCTCGGCGTGTTCGAGCCGCTTGGCGAGCGGCGCGCACATCGCGATCGTGTCGAGGAAAAACGCCTCGAGCGACGTACCTTGCGCCCGCCGCTTCAGATAGTAGGGCCACACAACCGCACCGATGCTCGTTGCGCCATCGGCGAGCGGAATGAACCAGAACCAGCCGTGTTCGAACCAGTAGACCGTAATGTTGCCTTCGTCGGCGCCGGCATTGCGCTGCGCCCCGCGGAAATGCCCGTACAACGCACTGCTGTTGTGTTTCTTGTTGCGCTGTTTCGTGCGCATCCGGTTGGCGAGCAGCGTATCCCGGCCCGATGCGTCGACGACGAAGCGCGCGCGGCACCGATACGGCCGCCCATCGTCGTGCTTCGCGCTCAGGATCGCGCCGCTGCCGTCCGCAAGGAACTCGACATCGCGAACCTGGCAGCCTTCGACGACATCGGCGCCATGCGTCGCCGCATTGCGCAGCAGGATTTCGTCGAGCTCCGAGCGACGCACCTGATAGGCATACGGCATCGACTTGTCCCATGCCTCGGCGAATGGGAACCGCTGCAGCCGCTGGCCGTGGAACGGCGAGACGAACTCGGCCGCCGGCTTCATCATGCCGATGTCACGCACGGCCTCGCCGACGCCGAGCCGCTCGAACAGCCGCAAGTTCGCCGGCAGCAGCGATTCGCCGATATGAAAACGCGGATGGCGCGCCTTTTCGAGGAGCTGCACGCGATAGCCGGCATCGGCCAACAACGTGGCCGCGGTCGATCCCGCCGGGCCGCCGCCGATCACGGCAACGTCCCACTCGGGCATATCGGCTGGGTGCTGCGGAGTGTTCATTGGCTTGCCTTGGCTTCGATTGGCTTCGTTCGCGCGTTTATCTCGAGCTTTCAAGCTCAAGCCATACCGCCGTTGACCGACAGGACCTGACCCGTCACATAGGCCGCGGCATCCGAGACGAGATAGGCCACCGTCGCGGCGACTTCCTGCGGTGTGCCGCTCCTGCCGGCGGGCACGAGCTGTTTGATGCGCTCGGGCGGAAATGCGGTTTCGGTCATCGGCGATGCAATGACGCCGGGCGCCACCGCATTCACCGTGATATGCCGCGATGCCAGCTCGAGCGAGAGCGATTTCGTGGCGCCGATGAGGCCGGCCTTCGCCGCGGCATAGTTCGTTTGCCCGCGATTGCCGATGAGCCCTGTCACCGAGGCGATGTTGACGATGCGCCCCCAGCGGGAGCGGATCATCGGCATCAAAAGCGGTTGCGTGACATTGAAAAAGCCGTTCAGCGTGACGTCGATGACACTTCGCCATTGCTGCTGCGTCATGCCCGGCATCGGCGCATCATCGTAGATGCCCGCGTTGTTGACGAGAATCTGCACGGGGCCGCCTTCGAGCACGCGTTCGAGCGCGGCATGCGATTCGGCCTCGCTCGTCACATCGAACCCGATCGCATGGGCCGCGCCGCCCGAGGCGACAATACCCGCAACGACGGCCTCGGCGGCCGCCATGTTGCGGTGCCCATGCACCCAGACTTCATGGCCCGCGGCGGCGAGTGCCTCGCTGATCGCGTGGCCCAACGCGCCACTGCCGCCCGTTACCAATGCTTTCATCGCAAACGCACCGAGGGTTCAACGCACGCGATGCTCGGCCACGTACGCAGCCAGGGCACCGAGTGTCGAGAAAATCTTCGTGTTGTCGGGATTGTCCGACCTCAGCCCGAAGCCATATTTTTTCGAGATGAGGAGGGCGATTTCGAGAATGTCGATGGAATCGAGCCCAAATCCTTCGCCGTACAAAACCGTATCGCTGGATACGTCGGTGATCTTGATATCCTCGAGATTCAATTCGCGGATGATCAATCCGGCGAGCTCTTGTTCCAATTCATTCATGATGCTTACGGCGAGCTGACAACAAGGATGCAGCCAGAAACGGCGGGCGCGCGGCGCGCAATGCGAGCGGGCTCGGCGTCATGGTCCGCTCCGGCTTGTGGGAGGCCCATCCGGGGCAATAAAGGGCCCCTTCAGGTTCGAGCGATTCTAGACGAAGCGTTTCCGGCCGTATACCCGAATGGTTACTGAATGAAGCAGCCTGACAACGGGCTGCCGCCAGGGCGAGCGCCCGTACGGCACGGTGCCTGCTCGTTCGGCGGGATGACGTGCGCTAAAATCCTGCGCTGCCCGCGTGCGTGCCGCTGTGCAAAAAAGTTACAAAACGCAGCACCGGCGCGGGCTGAACTCCGTATGATCGACCGCACAAAGCGACAGACTCAAACCCGCGGGCGTTTTGCCGTCGGCGGGTCTAATTCGGGATGGCACTGATTTTTTTTCGCCGGATTTCATTCGCGCGTAACACAGCATGTGGCAGCACGGGGAGCGTCGAATGAGCCGTTTGGGACCTATCGTTCGCGGCGCAGCCGGTATCGCGCTGATCATCGGCTATGAGGTCGGCGCGCATCGCGCCGTCAGCACGCCCGGGCTGGAGCCGCTCGGGCTTGCGCTCGTCCTCGCGCCGGCGCTTCTCCTCGGGCTCGGCTATGCCGCGCGCTCGCCGCGGCGCGCCGTGCTGCTGCCGCTCGCCGTCATTGCCGCCGCGGGGCTGTGGCTCGCCCGGGGCGCGCTCGTTCGCCATTACGAATGGGGGCTTTTCCTCGAACATGTGCTGTTCAACAGCGCGCTGGGGTATCTCTTCGGCCGCACGCTCGCGCAAGACCGCGTGCCGCTCTGTACGCAGTTCGCCGCCATGGTGCGCGGCACCCCGCTCGCCCCGGAAATCGCCGTCTATACGCGCCGGGTCACGGTTGCCTGGACGCTTTTTTTCGCGGCGATCGTCGCGGTCTCCACAGTGCTTTTCGCGACCGTCCCGATCGAGGCATGGTCGACGTTCGCCAATTACCTGACACTGCCACTGGCCGCGCTGATGTTCATCGCGGAGCATGCGTGCCGCCGCTTCGCGCTACCGGGTATCCGCAGCTCGGGCATGCTGGAGAGCGTGCGCGCCTATCGACGTTCGACCGCGGCGCGGCCCGCTTCTGTCCGATGAATGCGCAACGCCAAGGCGCCGCGCCTCGCCGGAAGGCCGCTCGCGTATCGCTCACGACAACCTGTTAGCCACGTTATGCCGAGTTTTCCGTTGGTCTCTCATGTATCGCCCGACCGGACGATCGCCTGGCGCGATGGTGCGAGTGTGACGGTGCGTGAATTTCTCGTCGACGTCGAAGCGCTCGCGGCCGCCCTGCCCGCGGGCCAGCATGTCTTCAATGTCTGCAAGGACCGCTACCGTTTCACGGTCGGCCTCGCCGCCACGTTGCTCGCCGGGAAAGTGAGTCTGCTGCCCTCGACCTACACCCCGCAAACAGTGCGGCAGTTGCAAGCGTTCGCTCCCGACGCGTTCTGTCTTCACGACATGGACGATTGCACGATCGAGCTACCCCGTTTTCGTTACCCGGCGGCGGCGCGCGCATCGATATCCGCATCCTTGTCGGACGATATAACCGTGCCGCAAATCGACGGCGCGCGCGTCATGGCCTATGTCTTCACTTCGGGCTCCACCGGCGCGCCCGTTCCGCACCGCAAGACCTGGGGATTTCTCGTCAAGAACGTGCGCGCCGCCGCAGGGCGGCTCGGCCTCGTCGAAACGACCGGCACGACGCTCGTCGGCACCGTGCCGCCACAGCACATGTACGGGTTCGAATCGACCGTGCTGCTGGCATTGATCGGCGGGCTCGCGTTCAGCAACGGCCAGCCGTTCTATCCAGACGATATCCGCGGCGAACTCGAAGCGGTACCCGAGCCGCGCGCGCTCGTCACCTCGCCGATCCATCTTCGCGCGCTGCTCGCGTCCGAGCCTGCGCTGCCGAGCGCCTCGCTGATCCTGTCGGCCACGGCGCCGCTTTCGGAAAAACTGGCGATGCAGGCCGAAGCGCGACTTGGCGCACCGTTGATGGAAATCTATGGCAGCACGGAGACGGGCCAGATCGCGACGCGCCGCACGGCGGCGAGCGCCGCGTGGGAGCTCTTTCCCGAAGTGACGTTGAGCGCGCGCGAGGCGGCGGCCGGCAGCGACGATGGCCCTGAGGTGTGGGCTGCCGGCGGCCATGTCGAGGTGCCCGTGCAAATGGGCGATGCTCTCGAGCTGATCGACGATACGCATTTCCTGCTGCACGGCCGCAAGGGCGACCTCATCAACATCGCCGGCAAACGCTCGTCGATCGCCTATCTCAATCATCAGTTGATGGCGATCCCCGGCGTCGACGACGGCACCTTCTTCATGCCCGACGAGACCGGGACGGCCGAACACGGCGCCGATGCGCAAGACGGCCCGCCGGTCACGCGGCTGTTGGCGCTCGTGGTGGCACCGACGCTCTCGCCGGCCGAGCTTCAACGCAGGCTGCGCGAGCGGATCGACGCGGCATTCATGCCGCGCCCGCTTCTGTTCGTCGACAGTTTGCCGCGCAACAGCACGGGCAAGCTCCCGCGCGATACGCTCGCGCCGTTCGTGGCCGCGCTGCTGCGGCGCCCTCCTACGCTCGCGAGCAACGCAAAGGCCCCGTTGCCGGACGACACAAATGCGGACGCAAATGCGAACACAAACGCAGGCAGGAGCGCGGACACGAGCGCGGCCGGCCATCATGGACAGATTGTCTTCGCGATTCCTGCGGACCACCCCGCCTTGCCGGGCCATTTTCCGGGCCGGCCGATCATACCGGGTGTCGTCCTGCTCGACTATGCGATCGAGCGGATCGGTACGGCGCTGGGGTACGGATTGAACGCATGCAGGATCGGCTCGGCGAAATTCACCGCACCCGCGGCGCCTGGCGAACCGCTTTCGCTCTCGTTTCGCTGCGACGAACGCGGCGCGATTCACTTCACCATCAGCACCGGCGAGCGCACAGCGGCTGCCGGTGTGCTGACACGACGGCAGCCGGCATGAGCGCGCGAACGAGCCGCGAGCACTCGACGTGGGCCGAACGCCAGGAGCGTGGCAATTTCGCGGTGCTGCGCATCATGACGTGGCTCTCGCTGCGCTTCGGCAGACCATCGACGCGCATCGTCCTCCATGGCATCACGCTCTACTTCCTGCTGACCGCGCCGTTCGCGCGCCGCGCCTCGCGCGCCTATCTCGCGCGCGTGCTCGGACGTCCCGCGCGCTGGCGCGAAGTCTACCGGCATCTGCTGGTCTTCGCGACGACGATCCACGACCGCATCTATCTGCTCAACGAGCGGTTCGATCTGTTCGATATTCGCGTCGAAGGGGGCGCGCTCGTCGATGACGCGCTCGCCGCAGGGCGAGGCGCATTGCTCGTGGGTGCGCATTTCGGCAGCTTCGAGGCACTGCGCGCGATCGGCCGCACACGGCCGAATCTCCGTGTCGCGATCATGATGTACGAGGAAAACGCCCGCAACATCAATGCAGTGCTCGCGACCGTCAATCCGGCCGTCAAGCAGGACGTCATCAGTCTTGGGCGGCCCGAAGCCATGCTCGAGGCTGTCGAGTATCTCGACAGCGGCGCGATGATCGGCATGCTCGCCGACCGGACCCTGCGGCAAGAGGACGGCAGTGCGCTCTTGCAGTGCGACTTTCTCGGCGGCCGCGTCGGATTTCCGCTGAGCCCGTTGCGCATGGCGGCCATGCTCAAGCGTCCGGTCATTTTCATGGCGGGCGTTTATCGCGGCGGCAATCGCTACGACATCCATTTCGAACCGCTCGCCGATTTCTCGGAGGCTACGCCCGGCAATCGCGCGGCGTCTGTCCAGGCCGCCGTCGAGCGCTATGTCGGATTGCTCGAAAAGCATTGCCGCCGCGCGCCAGAGAACTGGTTCAACTTCTTCGATTTCTGGCAGGACGGTGAACCCGCCTTGCACCGTGCGTCACAACCGGCGAGCGAGGTGGACGCATGAGGCGATCGTTTCCGTTCAACGCGCCACACCGGCGTGCGGGTAGGCAGGGGCTCATCGCAGTGATGACCGCCGTTGCACTGTGTCTGAGCGGTGCGCCGCTTGCCAGCGCCGCGGCAACGCCTGCGGCCGCCGGCACGGCGCAATGGACGCTCGAGCGGCTCATGTCGACGCTCGCGCAGAACAAGTCCGGCCATGCGAGCTTCGTTGAAACGAAATATCTCGCCATCGCAGACAAGCCGATCGAATCGACGGGCGAGCTGGCATTCGTCGCGCCCGATCACCTTGAAAAAGTGACGGTGAGCCCGAAGCCCGAGCGGCTCGTGGTCGATGGCGACAAACTGACGGTCGAGCGCAATCAACGCAAGTACACGGTCTCGCTCGCGCACTATCCCGAGCTCGCGGCATTTATCGAAAGCATCCGTGCGACGCTCGCGGGCAATCGCTATGTGCTCGAACAGCTCTACAAGGTCGCCATCGGCGGTCATGGAGACGATTGGACGTTGACGCTGACGCCGCTCGATTCGCGGATGCTGAAGACCGTGCAAACGATCAAGCTCGACGGAACACGCGATGTCCTGCGCACGGTCGTGATCGAGCAAGCCGATGGCGATCACTCGGTCATGCAGCTTCGCAACGCTTCGAGGCAGTGATGCGAGACCCCATGGCGCGCCGCTCCGGTTCCGCTCTTCGCGCGCTGCTGCGCCGGCGTCCGGTGCAGCTGTGGCTGCTGTTTCTGATCGGCTGTGCGATCGCGATTCAGCGCGCCCATTTCACGGCCGACCTTTCCGCGTTCCTGCCGCGCGCACCGAGCGCTCAACAACGCTTGCTCGTCGATCAATTGCGCGATGGTGTCATCTCGCGGCTCGTCATCGTCGCCATAGAAGGCGGCGATGCGGCCACACGCGCCGACATCTCGCGCGCTCTCGCCGCGACGCTGCGCCGCGATTCACGCTTCGTCTCGGTGAACAACGGGGAGCCTGTCCGAGAGGCCAGCGACGAACGCTTCGTCTTCGAGCACCGCTACCTGTTAAGTCCCGCGGTCGCGCCGCAGCGGTTTTCCGCCGAAGGCCTGCACCGTGCGCTTGGCGACAGTCTCGACATGCTGAGCTCGTCGGCGGGGCTCATGTCGAAAGCGTTGCTGCCGCGCGACCCAACGGGCGAAGTGACGGCCATCGTCGGTCAATTCAACGGCGAAGCGCAGCCGGCATCGAGCAACGGAGCCTGGACATCGCGCGACGGCAAACGGGCCCTGCTCGTCGTGCAGACGGCCGGCGCCGGGTCCGACACCGACGCCCAGGAAAGCGCGATTGCCGCCGTGCGCGCCGCGTTCGATGCGGCAACGCGGGGCAAGCCGGCCGCATCGTCTTACCGGCTGCTACTCACGGGGCCCGGCGTGTTTTCCGTCGAAACGCGCGATACGATCAAGCACGATGTCGAGAAGTTGTCCGTCATCAGTCTCGTGCTCATCGTCGGGCTGCTGTTGCTCGTCTATCGCTCGCCGCTCACGCTGGCGCTCGGGCTCGTGCCGGTTGCGTCGGGCGTGGCGGCCGGCCTCGCGGCGGTAAGCCTCACGTTCGGCACCGTTCACGGCCTCACGCTCGGATTCGGCACGACCCTGATCGGCGAGGCCGTCGACTATTCGATCTATCTGTTCGTGCAATCGGCGCGGCATGACATGTCGGAGCGTCGCGTCGATTCGATGCGCGCATGGATCGCCGCCTATTGGCCGACGATCCGGCTCGGCATGCTGACGTCGGTCTGCGGCTTCGCGTCGATGCTGTTTTCGGGCTTCCCGGGGCTCGTGCAACTTGGTTTGTATTCGATGGCGGGGCTCGCGGCCGCGGCCGCCGTCACGCGTTATGTGCTGCCTCATCTGAGCGATCGCGCGCCGGCCGTTCGCGACCTCTCGCCTCTCGGCACATTGCTCGCACGCGCCACGCGAGCGGCCGCCCGCCTGCGCTGGCCATTCACCGCGTTGATGATGGGCGCCATAGCCGTTCTCGCACTGCATCGCGGCCAGTTGTGGAGCCACGAATTGTCGTCGCTGAGCCCTGTCCCGGCATCGAGCCAGGCGCTCGACGCAACGCTGCGCGCCGATGTCGGCGCGCCCGACGTTCGCTATCTTGTCGTCGTATCGGGTGCGAGCGAACAGGCCGTACTCGAAGGTGCCGAAAAAATCGCAACCCGGCTGCAACCGCTCGTCGACGCGGGCACGCTCGCCGGCTTCGACAGCCCGGCCAGCTATCTGCCGAGCGACGCCACCCAGCGCGCAAGGCGCGCGAGCCTGCCTGCGGCCAACGTGCTCGAAGCACGAATGCGCTCGGCAGTGGCGAACCAGACGATCGGCGTAAAACCCGATGTTTTTGTCCCGTTCGTTGCCGATGTCGAGAAAGCGCGCAACGCGCCGCTTCTACGTCGTGAAGATCTGCGCGGGACGTCGATGGGGCTGGCCGTCGATGCGCTGTTGACACGGCGCGCAGGCCTTTGGCAAGCGATGTTGTCGTTGCGCGCGCCCACGAAGCCGGGCGCCGCCATGCAGCCCGCGAATACGACGAGTCTCGATGCGCATGCGATCGAAACGGCCGTCGCCGCCGCTGGCGTACCCGGCGCGCTGTTCGTCGACCTGAAAAAAGAAGCCGATGCGCTCTACGTGAATTACGTGTACGAGGACATTCGCTTGTCGCTTGCCGGGTTCGCCGCAATCGTCGTGCTGCTGTTCGTGGCATTACGCAAGCCGCGGCGCGTCGTCAGCACGCTCGCGCCGCTGATTGCAGCCGTGCTCGTCGTGACGGCCGCGTTCGCGCTTGCCCATGAGCCGCTCACGATCCTGCATTTGATCGGGCTGCTGCTGATCGTCGCAATCGGTTCGAACTATGCGCTGTTTTTCAATCGACGAGACGACGCATCGAAAGCCGGCTCGGCCGCGACGTCCGCCGCAGGACAGCCCATCGCACCGCTCACGCTCGCTTCGCTGCTGATTGCGAATCTGGCGACTGTCGCAGGGTTTGGATTGCTCGCGCTCTCGCACGTGCCGATGCTCGAATCGTTCGGGCTCACCGTCGGCCCCGGCGCCATTTTAGCGCTGCTCTTTTCGGCCATCCTGGCGCCGCGGGCACCGCGCACCGTACCGTCGCGGGCAACGACCGACGAAGCGGGCCGAAGGAAGCCGGCATGAACGCGAAAACGCCACTGCCGCCCGTCCGCTCGTCTGCGGCCCCGCAAGCGGGTACCCCGCGCCGCTGGCGTCCTACACCGCTCATCAGGGGAACGATAGGCTTGCACGCCGGCGCGCTCGCCGCGTTGGCGCTACAGCCCGCCTATTGGCCTTATGCGGCCGGCGCGGTCGCGCTCTCACATGCCATCCTGACGGCAGCCGGACTCTGGCCGCGCAGCGCATGGCTCGGACCCAACTGGACTGCGCTGCCCGCACATGACGGTGCCCCCGATCTGCGCGACATCGCGATCACGATAGACGACGGTCCCGATCCCGAGGTCACGCCGCGCGTGCTCGAGCTGCTCGATCGTTACGAAGCCCATGCGACGTTCTTTTGCATTGGCGAGGCCGCACGCCGATATCCGTCGCTCATCGAAGCGATCGTGACGCGCGGACATACCGTGGAAAACCATAGTCAGCATCATCGGCATTACTTTTCGCTGCTCGGGCCACGCGGCCTGCAACGCGAGATCGAGGCCGCCCAACGTACGCTGAGCGAGCTGAGCGGTACCGCGCCGCTCTTCTTTCGCGCACCCGCCGGACTGCGCAATCCGTTTCTCGAGCCCGTGCTTTGCCGGCTTGGCCTCCAGCTCGCTAGCTGGACGCGGCGCGGATTCGATACGCGCGCATCCGATGCGGGCCTCGTCGCGAAACGGCTGCTGCACGGCCTCGCGCCGCGCGACATTCTGTTGCTGCACGATGGCCATGCAGCGCGCGACGAGCAAGGCCGGCCGGTCGTGCTCGATGCGCTCGAGAGCGTGCTGCGCGCCGCGCGCGATGCCCAACTGCGATGTGTGACGCTGCGCGCCGCCATCGCCGATATACCCGAGACCACTGCAACGGTAACAGTCGCCAAGACGGCTGCACCTCATTCATACGAAGCACATCGGCACCTGGATCGATTTCTGTGAAACCACTGCAACTCACCCACTTCACCGCGACGAGCGCAATCGGCAGAGGCCTCGACGCCACGCTGGAATCGTTGCGCGAGCAACGCGGGGGCCTCGTGCCGTGCCGCTTCGAGCGCGCCGAGCTCGATACATGGATCGGCGCCGTCGACGGTGTCGACGACGTACCGGTGCGCGCCGATCTCAGTGCGTTCGATTGTCGCAATCACCGGCTCGCGCAACTCGGCTTGACGCAGGACGGTTTCGCCGAAGCCGTGGAATCCGCCAAGGCGCACTACGGCGCGGCGCGCGTCGGCGTGTTTCTCGGCACGAGTACATCGGGCATTCTCCAGACCGAGCAGGCCTATCGCCGACGCGATCCCCAAAGCGGCGCGCTGCCGGCCGATTTCCACTATGCCGAAACGCACAACACCTACTCCCTCGCCGCATTCGTGCGCGCGTACTTCGGCCTCGCCGGGCCGGCGGCGGCCATTTCTTCGGCATGCTCGTCGGGCGCGAAGGTATTCGCCTCCGCACGCCGCATGATCGAGGCCGGGTTGATCGATGCGGCCGTTGTCGGCGGCGTCGATTCGCTGTGCCTCACCACGCTTTACGGCTTCAACTCGCTGGAGCTGCTTTCGCCCGAGCGCTGCAAGCCATTCGACGTGACGCGTAAGGGGATTTCGATAGGAGAAGCGGCGGCCTTCTTCCTGATCGAGCGTCCGCGCGGCGGCAACGGCGCGGCATCGTCAACGCGCGACGATGCGATCCTGTTGTTGGGTATCGGAGAATCGAGCGACGCGCACCACATGTCGTCGCCGCATCCGGAAGGACTGGGCGCGCGGCGCGCGGTCGAGGACGCGCTGGCAACCGCCGGACTGACGCCGGCCGATATCGACTACATCAATCTGCACGGCACCGCGACGCCGAGCAACGATGTTGCCGAATCGCTCGCGCTCAATGCCCTGTTCGACGGAACGCCCGCGAGTTCCACCAAAGGCGCGACCGGTCATACGCTCGGCGCGGCCGGCGCGTTGGAGGCCGTGATTTCGGCACTCGCGCTGCGTCACCAGTTCGTGCCGGCCGGTGTCGGCACGACGCAGCCCGATCCGGTCTTGCAGCTCGACTACGTCCTGACCAGCCGTAACGCGCGACTACGCACGGTCCTGACCAACTCGTTCGGTTTTGGCGGGACCAATTGCAGCCTCGTTCTTGGCCGTCACGACATCATGCGCGAAGGGAGCAAAGCATCATGAGCAAGACGAGCGCATACATCGACGGCCTCGGGCTCATCGGCCCGGGCCTCGTCAACTGGCAGCATGCCGTGCAAGTGCTGAGCGGCGCTCAGACGTATGTGCCTGCGGCGGCCGCCATTCCGGCACCCGCCGCACTGCCATCGGCCGAGCGACGCCGCACTAGCGCACCGGTCAGGCTTGCACTGGCCGTCGGCTTCGAAGCGGCGCAAGCCAGCGGGCGCGATGCGGCCACGCTGAATACGGTCTTCACGGCATCGGGCGGCGACGGCGAGAACTGCCACGCCATCTGCGAAACGCTTGCCGGCGACGAACGCGAGATTTCGCCCACGCGGTTTCACAACTCGGTGCATAACGCGCCCGCGGGCTATTGGAGCATCGCAGCCCATGCGATGACTTCGTCGAATGTGTTGTGCGCCTACGATGGGAGTTTCTGTGCCGGGCTGCTCGAGAGCCTCTGCGCGGTCAGTGTCGATGCACAGGATTCACTCTTGATCGCATTCGATGCCGGGTATCCCGCTCCGCTGCGCGATGTGCGCCCTACCGTCGACGCATTCGGCGTCGCACTGGTGCTGGCGCCGCGCGAAAGCGCTCACACCGTGGCGCGTATCGATGTGGAGCTGACCGATGCGGCGGCTACCACGCTTGCGTCACCTGAACTCGAAGCGCTTCGCCTCGGCAACCCCACGGCGCGCGCGTTGCCGTTGCTCGAGGCGTTGGCGGCAATGCGTGTCCGGACCGTCGTGCTCGATTATCTGGACGATGTGCGCCTGCGCGTCGATGTCGTGCCTGTCGATGCGCCCAAAAACCTCTGACGCGATGACTGCTAACAATCCGCTCTCACTGCCGCTTGATCATGCGTGGATCGCCGCGCATATTCCGCATAGCGGCGCGATGTGCCTGCTCGATGAAGTCGTGCAATGGGATGACGAGACGATCCGCTGTACCGCAACGAGCCATCGCGATCCGGGCAATCCGTTGCGCATGAACGGACGCCTTGCCGCTGTATGCGCAATCGAATATGCGGCGCAGGCGATGGCCGTGCACGGCGCCGTGCTGGGCGCGGCATCAGGGCGCCCGCGCGCAGGGTTTCTCGCGAGCGTGCGCAACGTCGAAACGTATGCCGAGCGGCTCGATACGCTGGAGGCGCCGCTTCTGGTCGAAGCCGTACGAATCAGTGGCGATGTCAACAATATCCTCTATCGGTTCGTTGTTAACTGTGGTGACCAACCGATAGTCGAGGGTCGAGCCGCGGTGATTCTCGATGCCTCGGCTATATAGACCCACGATTTTTATGACGATGCACGAAGGAGCGAGTTTATGAAAACAACAGTCCGTCGTTTGCTGCTTGTCGCTTTGATTCCGGCGATATTGAGTCCCGCCGTTTATGCCGCCGATGTCAAGGAAACGGCACATGAGGCGAAAGAGAACGTGAAAGCCGCCGGCAAG